>QEVT01000061.1 GCA_003576755.1 bacterium
GTCCGCAGCGCGCCGGCGTCGGCCGCCTCGACGCGGGTGGCCAGGACGCGGACGCCGTCGACGTCGACGGCGCGATCCGCCAGGCCGCCGGCCCGGGCGCCGGCAAGCTCGGCGCGCGCGGCCTCGAGCTCGCGGGCGAGCTCGCGGTTGCGGGCCTGCAGATCGTCGACGCGTGCGCCGATGCCGTCGAGGGAGGGCGTGCCGAGCCGCGCCGCCAGCTCACGCAGCCGCCGGAGGCGGTCGCGCACCAGGCGCTCGGCGCCGAGCCCGGTCAGGGCCTCGATGCGCCGGATCCCGGCCGCCACCGACGACTCGCCGGTGACCACGAAGCTTCCGATCTGCCCGGTGCGTCGCAGGTGCGTGCCCCCGCAAAGCTCGCGGCTCGCGCCCCCGCCGATGTCGACCACACGCACGACGTCGCCGTACTTCTCGCCGAACAGCATCATCGCGCCCGCCTTGCGCGCCTCGTCGAGCGGCATGAGCGACCAGCGGACATCCAGGTCGTCGCGGATGAGGCGGTTGACCTCGGACTCGACGCGGTCGACCTCGTCCTCGGTGAGCGCCGAAAGGTGCGCGAAGTCGAAGCGCAGGCGGTCGGGCGCGACCAGCGAGCCGCGCTGCTGCGCGTGCGTGCCGAGGACGTCCTGGAGCGCGCGGTGCAGGAGGTGCGTCGCGGTGTGATTGCGCATGACCTCCAACCGGCGCTCCGCGTCCACCCGTGCCGTCACGCGGTCGCCCGGCATGAGCGCGCCGGACGCGACGGTGCCGAAGTGAACGGTCACACCAGGCACCGGGCGCCGGGTGTCGGTCACGCGGAAGGAGGCGCCGTTCGCCCCCTCGATGGCCCCGGTGTCGCCGACCTGGCCGCCGGACTCGGCGTAGAACGGCGTGCGATCCAGGACGAGCTCCGCGGCCATGCCCTCGGTCGCGCGCACGACGGGGTGCCCGTCGACGAGGACCATCGCCACCGTCGCTTCGTCTTCGACGGTGTCGTAGCCCAGGAACGTCACGTCGTCCAGGCCGAGCCGACGATAGGCGTCCTCGTGCGCCGCGACCCCGAAGTGCCCGCTCGCGCGCGCCCGCTCGCGCTGCGCCGCCATCGCGGCGTCGAAGCCGGCGTGGTCGATGCCCAATCCGTGCTCCTCGGCAACGATGCGCGTGAGGTCCGG
The DNA here is from genome assembly GCA_003576755.1 of bacterium. GTDB lineage: Bacteria > Chloroflexota > Anaerolineae > Epilineales > Epilineaceae > UCB3. Next base: position 1,170 of record QEVT01000061.1, read on the forward strand.
GGGAAAGCCGTAGGTGTCGTACAGTCGGAACACGTCGTCGCCGGCGATGCGGGCATCCCCCTCCATCTTCACCCGGGCGATCACGTCGTCGAGGATGGCGAGCCCGCCCTCGAGCGTGCGCGCGAACCGCGCCTCCTCGACGGCGACGACCTCGCGGATCCAATCGGCCTTCGCGCGCAGCTCCGGATAGACATCGCCCATCTTGGCGATGACCGCGTCCGCCACGTAGACCAGGAACGGCCCGTCGAAGCCGATCATGCGGCCGAACCGCATGGCACGCCGCATGATGAGCCGCAGCACGTAGTTGCGCCCGTCGTTGCCGGGCATCACGCCGTCGGCGATCAGGAACGTCATCGCACGCCCGTGGTCGGCCAGCACCCTGTAGCCCGTCTGGTGCGCCTCGCGCTCGGCGTCGGTGTGCTCCAAGAGGGCCTGCACGTGGTCGAGGATCGGGCGGAACAGGTCGGTGTCGTAGTTGGTGTAGACGCCTTGCTGGATCGCGACGATTCGCTCGAGGCCCATCCCGGTGTCGACGCCGGTCCGCGGCAACGGCAGGCGCGAGCCGTCGGCGGTCTGATCGTACTGCATGAACACGAGGTTCCACACCTCGAGCCACCGGCCGCAGTCGTTGTCGAGGGCCACCGAGCAGTCCGCCCGTCCGCACGTGCAGTGCTGCGGGCCGAAGTCGTAGTGGATCTCGCTGGTGGGGCCGCAAGGGCCGGTGTCGGCCATCATCCAGAAGTTGGTCTTCTCGCCCATGCGCAGCACCCGGTCCGGGTCGACCCCGACGTCGTTCACCCAGATGCCCCACGCCTCGTCGTCGTCGCGGAACACCGTGAACACCAACCGGTCGGGGTGGATGCCCATCTCGCGCGTCATGAACGCGTACCCGAGGCGGATGGCGTCGTGCTTGAAGTAGTCGCCGAACGAGAAGTTCCCGAGCATCTCGAAGAACGTGTGGTGGCGCGGGCTGGGTCCGACGTTCTCGAGGTCGTTGTGCTTGCCGCTGACACGCATGCACTTCTGCGCCGTGGCGGCCCGGCTGTACACGCGCGACTCGAGCCCGAGGAAGGCATCCTTGAACTGCACCATCCCGGCGTTGGTGAACAGCAGCGTGGCGTCGTCCGGAACGAGGGCCGAGCTGGGCACCACGGCGTGCCCGTGGCCCTCGAAGAAGCTCAGGAAGCGTTGCCTGATCTGAGCGCTGTCCATCACATCGATCTCCTGTCGCGCTGCGTGGCGCCAACGAAAATGCCCGCCCCCTGTGGGGCGAGCATCCGCCCGACCGCCGCCGGCGGCAACTATAGACCGGCGTGGGGTGTCGGGCAAGCCCGGCAGAGCGCGCCCACGCGGTCGGGTGTCATCCCGGCAAGCGACGTGGCGGGCGTCGCGAAGGACGTCCAGACCTGAGAACACGCAAGCGCGCCGGGGGCCCATTCCCGGCGCGCTTGCGAAGGAGAGAGGCGAAGCGCCCGCGGCGAGCGGCGGTGTCGGCGGCGGCGGCGGACGCGTTCGGTGGCGTATGGTAACCCGGCAGCGCGAAAGGGCCACCAAGCGCGCGTTAACCGTCCTCGAACGGTGTGTGAACCTTTGTTGCCTTTCCACGGTTGACAACGGCTTGGAATTCGGGTACACTGGAATTTACCTTCGGACAGATAGTGATGTTTTCGGACCGCGTACCTCAGGAAGTGCTCGCCTCGTCGTGCTCACCCTTCTCGCTGCAGGGCACAACCGGAAGCCGTAAGGCCGTGGTGGCATCGCCCGCCGCGGCTGCTTGGCGTCGACGGACCGGTAGGAAGCAGACTCTCCTTGTCCGTGTCAGCCGTTTCGAATCAAAGGAGAACACCCACCCATGAATGAGACGCAGCTTACCGGCGAAGTCAAGTGGTTCAACACCCAGAAGGGCTTCGGGTTCATCAGCCGCGACGACGGCCAGCGTGACGTGTTCGTGCATTTCAGCGCGATCAAGACCGACGAGTCGTTCCGCAACCTCAACGAGGGCGACCGCGTGATGTTCGACGTCGAGGTCGGTCCGAAGGGCCCGCGGGCCACCAACGTCGCCAGGATCTGAGCGCGCCCGGGCGGCGCGCCGCGCTGCCGGGCGACAGACTCGATGGAGGCGCCGGATCCCGTACGGGGTCCGGCGCTTTGTCGTGGCCTCCGGCGCCGAGCGGCGCGCCGGCGACGTGCCCGGCGCGCGGGCTCGCCGGCCGATCGGTGCCGCCGTTCAGCGCGTGCCGAGGGCGTCCAGCGCCGCATCGACCGCGGCAAGCTGCTGCTCGAGGTCGGCCAGCATCGCGTGCTCGCGCGCCACGACCTCGGGCTTGGCGCGGCTGACGAACGCGGTGTTGCCGAGCCGCCCGCGGACGCCGGCGACCCGCGCCGTGAGCCCGTCGCGCTGGCGGGCGAGCCTCGCGCGCTCGTGCGCCACGTCGACGACACCGGTCACGTGGACCTCGACGTCGCGCACGACCGCGACGGCGGCGTCGGTGGCGCGCGACACGTCCGGGGCCACGGTCATGCTGCCGGCGCCGGCCGCACGGGTGACGATCGACGCGAGCGCCGACAGGACGCCTGCGCTCTCGCCGTCGGCCCGCACGGCAAGGTCGACGCGCCGCGCGGGCGGCACGTTGTGCTGGCTGCGCACGTCGCGAACGGCGCGCACCACTTCCTGGCAGAGCGCGAGCTGCGCCTCCACGGCATCGTCGCGCCACGCCGGCTCGGGCACGGGCCAGGCGGCGCGCACCAGGCGCCCGGCCGGCGGCAGCGCGGCGTGGATGCCGCGCGTCGGGGCGATGGCGTTCAAGCGCTCCCACAGCGCCTCGGTGATGAACGGCACGAAGGGGTGCAGCAAGCGCAGGGTCTGGTCGAGCACGGTCGCCAGCACGCGCCGCGCCACCGCGGCGTCGGCCGGGTCGTCGTCCATTCGCGGCTTGACCAGCTCGAGGTACCAGTCGCACAGGTCGTTCCAGAAGAAGTCCCGCGCCGCGCCGATGGCCGCCGACGGGTTGTACGCTTCGAGGGCTCGCCCGACCTCGCCGGTGGCCGCGGCGAGGCGGCTGAGGATCCAGCGGTCCTCGGGCGCCAGGCTCGCCGCCTCGAGTGGGTGGAACGACGGGCCGACCGGCTGCCCCTCGAGGTGGATCAGGGCAAAGCGCATCGCGTTCCACAGCTTGTTGCAGAAGTTGCGCCCCACGAGGAAGCGGTCGCTGATCAATCGCGCCGACGGGACGTCCGGCATCGTGCCGAGCACGTCGAACTCCTGGTGCGTGGACGGGTCGAGGTAGGTGAAGACGCTGCGCCCGTGTCGCGCCGTCGCCAGGTCGATCACCTGGCCGGTGTAGGGCGAGACGGCCTGCACCGGCAGCCGGATGTCTTGGGTCCCGGTCTGCATCTCGCACAGCACGAAGCGCATGGCGTCGGCGCCGTAGCGGTCGATGATGTCGACCGGGTCGATGCCGTTGCCCTTCGACTTGCTCATGCGCTCGCCCTTGCCGTCGAGGATGTTGGCGTGGATGAACACGTCGGTGAACGGAACGTCGCCGAGGTTGTACAGGCCCATCAGCACCATGCGGGCGACCCAAAGCGTGATGATGTCGCGCCCCGTGACCAGGCAGCTGCCCGGATAGTAATAGTCCAAGGGCGCGGGGCCGCCGGCGGACGGGCCCAGTGCGAGCTGGCCGTCGTCGACCACGGCCGTGCTGGGGTCGGGCCAGCCCAGCGTGCTGTGTGGCCAGATGCCGCTCGAGAACCAGGTGTCGAGCACGTCGGGGTCGCGGGCGAACCCCAGCGTCTCCAACCCGCCGGCGACGGCGGCATCCACGGTCTCGTCGCGCAGGCAGGCCACCAGGTCGATGGCCGGCTCCGAAGGGCCGTGCCCGCCCCGCGCCGTCACGCCGCCTCCCCCGGCAAACCGCACGACGTCGGCCACCGCCGTGTCGTCGCCGATCGGCAGGCGCGCACCGTCCGCCCGACCGACCGCGGCGCACACGCCGTCGCGGCGGAGCCAGGGCCGCAGCCCGTCGACGGCGGCCGGCAGGCCGGCGGCGTCGACACGCAACGACCAGATCGGGATCCGGTGGCCCCACCAGAGCTGGCGGCTGATGCACCAGTCGCGCTTCTCGGCGAGCCAGTTGAGGTACGTGCTGGCATACCGGTCGTGGTCCGGGTGAAACTCGACCTTGCGGCCCGTCGCCGAGCGCCACGCGCCGGCCACGGCGTCGATGGCCGCCTGTGCGAGCCCGGTGCCGTGGAACGCGCGCGGTGTCTCGCGTCCGAACTCGACGCCGCCCGGGACGTCGCCCATCCGCACGAACCACTGCTCGGAGAGATACGGCTCGATGGGCGTGCGCGACCGGTCGGAGTGGCCGATCTCGGTCTCGCGCGCTTCCTTGGCTTCGAGGAGGCCCTGCGACTCGAGGTCGGCGGCGACGGCTTCGCGGGCCGCGAAGCGGTCCATGCCGGCGTACGGGCCGGCGTTCGCGTTGAGCGTGCCGTCGGGGTTGAGGATGTTGAGGATGCCGATGCGGCCCTCCTGCCGCACCCACACCTGGTAGTCGTTGGGGTCGTGTCCGGGCGTGATCTTCACCACGCCGCTGCCCAGGTCGGGCTTGGCCCACGGATCCGCGATGATCGGGATCGGCCGGTCGGCGAGGGGAAGCCTCACGCGGCGGCCAGCGCGGGCCATCGCCGCGAGGGCCTCGAGGTACGGCAGGTGTGTCGCGCGCCGCCGCTCGAGCTCGGCCAGCGCGGCCTCGGCTTCCGCCCGGTCGCGGGACGGGCCCGCGGCCAGCTTGGCGCGTGCCGCGGCGATCAGCGCGTCGAGCGCCGCGGCCGGATCGGGGTGGCACGCGACGGCCGTGTCGCCGAGCATGGTCTCGGGGCGCGTCGTCGCCACCACGACGTGCGTCGGCTCGCCGGGTTCGGGGTCGATCACGGGGTAGCGCAGGTGCCAGAAGAACCCGGCCACGCTCTCGTAGACAATCTCGTCGTCCGAGACCGCGGTCTGAAGGTGGGCGTCCCAGTTGACCAGGCGGTTGCCGCGGTAGATCAGGCCGTCGCGGAACAGGTTGAAGAACGTCCACCGCACGGCGCGCGAGCACACCGCGTCCATGGTGAAGCGTTGCCGCTCCCAGTCGCAGCTGCAGCCCATCCGCTGCTGCTGGGCAACGATCCGCTTCTGGTACTGGTCCTTCCAGTCCCAGATCCGCCGGACCAGGCCCTCGCGCCCGACGTCGTGGCGCGTCTTGCCCTCGAGCTCGAAGAGCCGCTTCTCCACGACGGCCTGGGTGGCGATCCCGGCGTGATCGGTGCCGGGCATCCACAGCGTGTTGTCGCCGCGCATCCGGTGCCAGCGGATCAACAGGTCCTGCATGACGTTGTCCATGGCGTGCCCCATGTGCAGCGCGCCCGTGACGTTGGGCAGCGGCATCATGACGACGTAGCGCTCGTCGCGCGCATCCGGAACGGCCCGGAAGGCATGGTCGTCCAGCCAGCGCGCGAACATGGCCGGCTCGATGCCGGCAGGGTCGTACTGCTTGGGGATCGCCGTGGCGGCGGCCCCGGGCGTGGGCTCGGTCTGCATCGCTTCGGTCTCGTCCTGGTGTCGCGCGGATGGTCGGCCACCGCCCGGCGTCGCGCGATTATAGGGCAAGGCCCCGCCGGCGGCGGAATCGGCGGCGGGTGGGCGCGGTGCGCCGGGGCGCCGGCTTGCGCACCGAGGCGTGGCCGTTTATGATACGCCGGCGCGCCGGCCGGCGCGCCAGCGCCCACAGGAGCCTCGCGTGGAAGACAACCGCCCCCCGGATGACACCCCGCCGCCTGCCTGGGATCCTCCGGCGGGGCCGGCGGCGCCCGACGCACCGCCGGCCGACCTGCCCGGGTCGGCCGTGCTCGGCGCGGCCGGCGGCGAGCCGGCGCCCACCGACGTGGCGTCTTCGGCAGGGGCCGGCGTGCCGGTCGCGGCGGACGATCCCTTCTTCGCCGCGCCGATCGCGCCCGCCGCCCCGGCGGTCGCGCTCACCCCGACCTACGCCGGCAACGATCAGGACTTCACGGCGTTCGTCGCGATGCTCGCCGGCGTGGGATCGCTCGTGCTGTCGTGCATCCCGGGGGCAAGCTGCGTGGCGCCGGTCGTCGGGCTCGTGGCGGGCGCCGTCGCGCTGCGCAACGCCGACCGGGCGATGAACCCCGGCCGCGCGCGGATGCACGCGTGGCTCGGGATCGGCTCCGGGGCGCTCTTCGTCTGCGTCATCGTGACGTTCCTGTCGCTTTACGGAGCGGTCATCCTGGCGGCGCTCTCAAACGCGGGGCGCTGAGCGGAGGCGCCTGCATTCGCCACGCTCGATCACGCCATCCGGACCATCTCGACGCGGCGGAACGACTCGATGTAGCCCGCCGCGCGGAACGCGTCGAGGTGCGGGTCGGTCGTCACGAGGTTCTCGGCGTGGGTGTCGAGGTCGGGGAACGCGGCGTGCAGCGTGCCGAGGAGCGCGCTGCCGACCGTCGCCGGGTCCCCGGCCTCGGTGTGGATCACGAGGTGCGACAGGTAGTACCGTTGGCGCCGGCACACCAGCGCGCCTGCGCCGCCGTCCGCAAGCCCGACGCGCAGGCCGATGGTGTCGCCGGCGTGCTCGAACGTCTCCACGGCGTTGGTCCAGGGCGGCGGCGCGCCGCCCTGGCGCAGCAGGCGCATCGCCGTCGCCGGCGAGAGCCACCGCACCTCGGCCGGAGCGGCCGCGGGCGCCCCCGCTGCCGGCAAGGGCGGTCGGCGCAGGACCACCAGCTCGCGCTGCGCGGCGAACCCGCACTTGACGAACAAGGCGTAGGCAGGATCGTTGCGCACGATCACCTCGAGGGCCACCCGCCGGCATCCGGCGGCATCAGCCTCGGCCAGGAGCGCCTGGACGATCGTCTCGCCAACCCCGCGCCGGCGGCGCGTGGGCAACACCCCCAGGCGCGTGATCCACGCACGGTCGGAGCGCCGCCCGAGCATGCCGAGGCCGAGGATCCGCTCGCCGTCCACGGCCACCAGCGACCGGTCGAGGTCGACGTCGTAGACGGCGATGTACTCCCGCAACCGCTCGGCGTTCATCGGCATCGGGATCAGGTAGTCCACCCGCGTCTGGTTGTACGCCTCGGTGAGGGCCGAGATGCCGAACCGGCTGCACGGGACGAGGTCGCAGGCGGGCCCGGGCGCGAGGGCCGTCACGGCGCCGCCCGTCATCGCCCGGTTCCCTCAGCGATGCAGGTACTCGGCGACCTCGTGCGCGAAGCGGGTGGCGCTGATCGGTTTGCTGATGTAGCCATCGCAGCCATAAGCCTCCGCCATGTGCTTGACGATCTCTCGCGGCCACGCCGTGAGCGCGACGATCGGCGTGCGGGACAGCTCGGGAACGCGGCGCAGCCAGCTCACCAGCGTCAGCCCGTCGACGTCCGGCAGCCCGAGGTCGACCAGGATGATGTCGGGATGGACCGCGACGGCGGTCCGGAAGCCGCTGGCGGCATCCTCGGTGCGCACCACCGCGAACCCGTAGGCCTTCAGGACCCGCTCGAACAGGCGTGCGTTGTCCGCGACGTCCTCGACGAGCAGGACCGTGTCCACCTCAGCGGGGTCCGGCACGGACCGCCCCCGCCGCGTCCTGGGCCGTGTCGTCGACCGCTTCGAGGATCGCGCGCCCGATCGCCTCGACCGGGCCCTCGCCGTGAATCGTGACCAACACGCCGACGGCGCGGTAGTGCTCGACCACCGGCGCGGTCTGGCGGTGGAACGTCGCGAGGCGCCGCCGCACCGTCTCGGGCTCGTCGTCGGCACGCCGGACGAGGTGCTCGCCGGCGCACTTGCCGTGCGGGCACGCCGCGAAGGGGTTGGCCTGCGCATGGAACGGGGCCTCGCACTCACGGCACACCAGCCGGCCCGACAGGCGCTGGACGATCGCCTCGTCCGGGACGTCGAGGTACACGGCCAGGTCGACGCGCTGGCCGAGGCTCGCCAGGAGCGTGTCGAGGGCGTGCGCCTGCGCGAGCGTGCGGGGAAAGCCGTCGAAGAGCACGCCGGCGGCGATGTCGGGCTGCGCAAGGCGCTCGCGGACCATGGCGATCGTGACGTCGTCGGGCACGAGCTCGCCGCGGTTCATGTAGCCCTCGACCTGGCGCCCGAGGGCCGTCTGTGCCTTGAGGTGGTGGCGGAAGAGGTCGCCGGATGCCACGTGCGCCCAACCCAGGCGGCCTGTCACCGTCGTCGCCTGGGTGCCCTTGCCGGAGCCGGGTGCGCCGAGCAAGACAACGTTCAAGCGGTGCTCCTATCGTTGGTTCGGGGCCGTGCGCGGGCCCGGCGGCACATTATAGGGATGTCGCTGCCGGGGGTGAAGCCGTCGGGCCCGCTTGGCATGCTACAATGGGCGCGGCGCCGACGGTCCGCCGGTTCCGTCAGCCTGCCGACGCCGGCAGCCTCGCCGACCCCGACTCCCAATCCCAGGATCACGACGGCATGAACGATCGAATGCTGCATCGCGCGCGCGCCGCGCGCCGCCAGTGGGTCCGCCCGGCCCGCGTGCTCGCGCCGCTCTTGTGGGTCGGTGCCACGGCCGTGGCCGTCGGCGCCGCCTCCGCCGGGCTGCCCGAAGCGCCGCCTCTGCCCGGCCGCCTGGTCTACACGCGCGCCACCGCCTCGACGTGGGACCTCTACGCCTCCGACGCCGACGGAGGCAACGAGCTGCGGCTGACGAGCGCGCGCGACGTCAACCCCGTCGGCGAAGACCAGCCGCGGTGGTCGCCCGACGGGCGCGAGATCGTGTTCACGACGCTCGCCAAGGACGGCGATCGCGCCTTCATCTGGCGCGTGCCGTTTGCGGGCGGCACGCCCGCGCCGGTGGCCACCGCCAACGCCGAAGGCGCCGGCTACCCGGCGTGGGACCCGCGCGGCGAAGCCATCGTGTTCGCCGGCGCCCACGACGGCGGCCGGCCCGGCGACCTCGACCTCAAGGTGTGGTCGCCGTCGGGCGCGCGCACACTCACGAACACCGCGGACCGCGACGAGCGCGAACCGGACTGGTCACCCGACGGCGGGCGGATCGTGTATGCGTCGCGCCCGTCGGGCGACGACGACGCATGGTGGGTGCTGCGCAGTGTCGGCGCCGACGGCAGCGACGATCGCCCGTTGTGGGAGCAGCCGGGCGCCACGGCACGCAACCCGCGCTGGTCGCCGGACGGCCGGCACATCGCGTTCGTGACGTACGGCAACGTCGACGGCTACGGCCGCGGCACGCTGACGGTCCTCGACGTCGCGAGCGGGGCGACCGAGGCGATCGTCGGCGGCGTCGCGAACCCGGCGAGCTGGTCGCCGGACGGCGGGTGGCTCCTGATCTACAACACCAAGGAGAACGGCCTCGAGCCGCCCGGCCAGCCCACGCCGACGCGCGACCCGGGGGCCACGCAGATGCTCGGGCTCTATCTCGTCCGGTTGTCGGATCGGGCGCTCTTCCGGCTCGCCGGCCCGGCGGGCGGCGCCGGCGCGCGTGTCAACTCGTTCGAGTGGGGCCAGGTCTCGGACTGGACGCGCGGGACGCACACGCCGACGCCCGACGCGCCACCGACCGAGACCCCCACCGCCACACCGCCGGTGGCGACGCCGACCTCGACCGCGACCACGCCGCCGACCCGGCTTCCGAGCGCCACCCCGGCCGAATCGGCGACGCCGACGCCCGACGCGTCGGCGACGGCGGCGGCCGCGACCCGGACGGCGGTGGCCCGTACGCCGGAGGCGACGGCCACGCCGCCGGCGGGCATGGACATCTACCTCCCGCTCGCGCTGAAGGGGCACGCGTTCAACGGGACGGGCGCCCGCAGCCGGCGGTGAGAGGGCTCGTCGGGCGGCCGGCTAGGCGCCCGGCTGGACGTAGGCCTCGATCTCGCCGAGCAGGTAGGCCGGCACCCGCGCCTTGAGCCGGGTGCCGGCCTCGCCGTGCACCTCGAGGTCGACGACGCCGTGGGTGTGCACGAGGTCGAGCACCTTGCCGGCCTGGTACGGCAGGACGAGCGTCACCGGCACGAGCTGCTGCTCGAGGGCCGCGTCGATGGCGTCGAGCAGGTCGTCGAGCCCGGCCTTCTGGCGCGCCGAGATCGGCACGAGGTCGGGGTAGGCGGCCACGCGGAGCTCGGCGAGCACGTCGAACACGGGGTGCGCCGGTAACGGCGCGGCGTCGCCGCCGCGTCGGCCGGCGACGCCGTCGACCGCGCGCGCCTCGCCGGCGCCCTCCTCGCCGCCCGGCGGCAGGCGGTCGACCTTGTTGGCGGCCACGACCATGGGCGGGTCGGTCATGCCGAGCTCGCGGAGCACGCGCTCGACGGTCTGGATCTGGCGGATCACGTCGGGGTGCGTCACGTCGACGACGTGCACGAGCAGGTCGGCCTCGGCGATCTCCTCGAGCGTCGCGCGGAACGCGGCGACGAGCTGCGTCGGCAGCTTCTGGATGAACCCCACCGTGTCGGTAAACAACGCCGGGCGGCCGCTGGGCAGCGCGACGCGCCGCGTCGTCGGGTCGAGCGTCGCGAAGAGCTGGTCGGCCGCCAGTACGCCGGCACCGGTCAGGGCGTTGAGGAGCGTGCTCTTGCCCGCGTTGGTGTAGCCCACGAGGGCGACCACCGGGAGGCCGGCGCGGCGGCGGCGCTGGCGGGTCTGGCGCCGCTGTTGGCGCAGGCTCTCGATCTCGTCCTTGAGCGACGTGATGCGCCGGCCGATCTCGCGGCGGTCGATCTCGAGCTGGGTCTCGCCCGGCCCGCGCACGCCGACGCCGCCGGTGGCGCCGCCGGCGCGCCCGCCGCTCTGGCGTGCCAGGTGCGTCCACATGCGCGTGAGGCGCGGAAGGCGATACTCGTACTGGGCCAGCTCGACCTGCAGCATGCCCTCGCGGGTGCGCGCGTGCTGCGCGAACACGTCGAGGATCAGGGCCGTGCGGTCGATGACCTTGAGCTCGAGCGCGTTCTCGAGGTTGCGCTGCTGGCGCGGCGTGAGCTCGTGGTCGAACAGCACCACCTCGGCGCCCGCGTCGTGGGCCGCCAGCTTGGTCTCCTCGACCTTGCCGGAACCGATCAGCGTGCCGCCGTGCGGCGTGCCGAGCTGCTGGGTCGTGCGCCCGACCACCGCCAGCCCGGCGGTGTCGGCCAGGGCCTCGAGCTCGTCGAGCGACGAGGCAAGCGACCAGCTGTCGGGCTCGCTGTGGAGGTCGACGCCGACCAGGAACGCCGGCTCGCGGGCCGGGGCCTTGGTGCGGTCAGACAAGAACGTCGTCGGGCGCTTGGGCATGTTCCTCCGCAAGGGGAATGTCGTGGCGGGCGAGGCACGCGTCGAGGTCGGCCAGCGCGCGCGCCCCGTACGCCCGATACCGCTCGGCCTTGTGGCGAATGGCCGGCTCGAGCGGCGGCAGGAGGCCGAAGTTGGCCTTCATGGGCTGGAAGCGGTCGGGGTCGCAGGCCGTGATGTAGTGGCACAGCGCGCCGAGCATCGTGGTCGGGGGCAGCACGACGTCAGCGTGCCCCGACAGGGCGCGCGCGGCGTTGAGCCCGGCCAGGAGCCCCGACGCGGCGTTGCCGGTGTAGCCCTCGATCCCGGTGATCTGGCCCGCGAAGTACAGCCCGGGGCGGCCGCGGAACGCCAGGCCGGGCGTGAGCAGCGCCGGTGCGTTGATGAACGTGTTGCGGTGCATCTGCCCAAGCCTCACGAACTCGGCCCCCGCCAGGCCGGGAATCATGCGCAGCACGCGCTCCTGGTCGCCCCACCGCAGGTTGGTCTGGAAGCCCACGAGGTTGTACAGCGAGCCGGCCACGTTGTCCTGCCGCAGCTGCACCACGGCAAACGGCCGGCGACCGGTGCGCGGGTCGCGCAGCCCGATCGGCCGCATCGGCCCGAACGCCAGGGCGTCGGGGCTGCGCGCGGCGATGACCTCGATCGGCAGGCAGCCCTCGAAGAAGACCTCGGCCTCGTGCTCGAAGTCGCGCAGCGGGATGCGTTCGGCGGCGAGCAGGGCGGCGACGAAGGCGCGGTAGGCCGGTTCGTCGAGGGGGCAGTTGATGTAGTCGCCGCCGTCGGTGTCCCCGCGGTCGTGGCGCGACTGCCGGAACGCGACGGTCAGGTCGATCGACTCGGCGGTGACGATCGGGGCGAGCGCGTCGTAGAAGTAGAGGTGGTCCTGGCCGGTGAGCCGCCGCAGGTCCGTCGCGAGGCGATCGCTGGTCAGCGGGCCCGTGGCGACGACGCACGGGCCGTCGGGCACGGCGGTGGCCTCGTCGCGCACGAGGTCGATGCGGGGATGGTCCTCGATCGCGCGCGTCACGATGGCGGCGAAGGCGTCGCGGTCGACGGCCAGCGCGCCGCCGGCCGGGACCGCAGCGCGCTCGGCGGCCGCGATAATCAACGAGCCGAGCCGCCGCAACTCGGCCTTCAGCAGGCCGCCGGCCCGATCCGGAAGGTCGGAGCCCAGGGAGTTGGAGCACACGAGCTCGGCCAGGCGGTCGGTGCGGTGCGCCGGCGTCGGGCGCGCCGGCCGCATCTCGACGAGGGTGACGCGGGCGCCGGCGCGGGCGGCCTGCCAGGCGGCCTCGCTGCCGGCCAGGCCGCCCCCGATGACGGTCAACCGCCGCTGCATGTCGGTCCGGGGCATGTGCATGGGCGCGGAACTATAGCACACGGCTCCGTCGACGACGGCCCCAGCCTGACCGAGTCCTGACGGCATGCTGACGGGCTGCGGACGGGCTGCGGACAAACGGGACGAGGCCCTATCCAATGCCCGGCCGCGGCGTTATCATGGTCAACAAGTCAACTGGAGTCGCCGCGGGCGGGATGGCCGCCCGGTCGGCAGCCCTGCGGGTCGACGTGCCTGCCGTGACAACGAGCAGGCGGCGGACAACCCGAAGGTCACCCGCCGCCTGCTTGGATGCGCCGGTCAGTATTTTCCCGACACCGGCCGGTCGGGCATGAATGGGCTGTGGAACGAGTGCCGTTTGCGATGACGTCGGCTATTGTACCCTGTGCCGACGACGTTGTCCACAATCCGACGCGACGGGCGTCGGATGAAGCGAGTCCGACCAGCGGAACATGGCTGGGACCGCGGGTGGCCGTGCCGATGCGGCCGCCCGCGGTCTGCGTTGTGGGGCGAGGGCGTGGCGGCCGGCTGTGGTAAGATAGGCCCATGGACGCCCTCGACCTGATCGTCGCCAAGCGCGACGGCGGCGAGCACGACGCCGCGTCGCTCGAGTGGTTGATGCGCGGCGTGGTGGATGGCTCGGTGCCGGACTACCAGCTCGCCGCGTGGCTCATGGCCGTGGTCTGGCACGGCATGACGGCGCGCGAGACGGCCGACCTCACGCGCGCGATGGCGGCCTCGGGCCGCCAGCTCGACCTCACGCGCCTGCCGCACCCCACGGTCGACAAGCACTCCACCGGCGGCGTCGGCGACAAGACGACGCTCGTCGTGGGCCCGCTGGCCGCAGCGACGGGCCTCACCGTCGCCAAGATGAGCGGCCGCGGCCTGGGCCACACCGGCGGCACGCTCGACAAGCTCGAGAGCATCCCGGGCCTCAGCGTGACCCTGCCCGTCGAGCGCTTCATGCGGCAGGCGGCGGCCGTCGGGTTGGTGATCGCCGGCCAGACGGCCGAGCTGGCCCCCGCGGACCGACGCCTCTACGCGCTGCGCGACGTGACGGGCACGGTGCAAAGCCTCCCCCTGATCGCCGCCTCGGTGATGAGCAAGAAGCTGGCGGCCGGAGCCGAGGCCATCGCGCTCGACGTCAAGGTCGGCTCGGGGGCGTTCATGGCCACCGAGGCCGAAGCGCGCGCCCTGGCGGCGCTGATGGTGGACATCGGGCGGCACGCCGGGCGGCGGGTGGCGGCCGCGCTGACCATGATGGACCAGCCGCTGGGCCGCGCGATCGGCAACGCGCTCGAGGTGCGCGAGGCCATCCACACGCTGCGCGGCGAGGGTCCGGCGGACCTGCACGCCCTGTGCATGGCCATGGCGGGCCTGATGCACGTGGCCGGCGGCAACGCGGCGCAGCCCGAGCACGTCTCGGAGGAGCTGCTCGAGGCGCTGACGTCGGGCCGCGCCGCCGAACGGCTGCAGCGGATGGTCGAGGCCCAGGGGGGCGACCCGCGCGTGGTCGATGCCCCGGAGCGCGTGCTGCCGGCGGCGCCGGTGGTGCGGCCGGTGGAGCAAGCCAAGGACGGCTGGGTCGCCGCCGTCGACGCGCGTGCGATCGGCGCCGTGGCGGTGGACCTCGGGGCGGGCCGAAGGCGCAAGGAAGACGCCGTGGACCCCGCCGTCGGGATCGTGCTGCACGCCAAGGTCGGCGACCGGGTGGACGGGCACACCCACCTCGCGGACGTCCATGCGCGCACCGAGGAGGCCGCCCGCCTGGCGGTCGACCGCGTCCGCGCCGCGTTCGTGGTCGCCGAGGCCGTGCCCGTCGTGCCGCCGTTGATTCTGGGATACCTCACATGAGCGTCGGCGCAGCGGGCACCGGCGGCTTGCCCGCGCCGACGCGCCGCGGGCGCGGCCTGCTCGTCGGCTGGCTGGCGGCCCTGGGCGTGGGGATCGGCAGCCCCGGGGCGGCGGGGCTGGGCGCCGCACGGGCGCCCGCGGCAGCTGCC
>QEVT01000439.1 GCA_003576755.1 bacterium
GCCCGGTGCGCCGGCGTCCTGACCGTGGCCGTCGTCGCCGGCGGGCGAGGAAGGCGCGAGCGACGCGCGTGGGCCGGCGGCGGTCGACGGCGCGGCGAACCCGCCGGCGGGCGTGTGGGCCCCGAGGTCCAGCCGGGTCCCCGCGCGCAGCACGACATCGCGCACGAGGAGGTCGAGGATCAGCCGCTGGACGCCCGCGACGCGCAGCCCGAGGGCGGCGCCGGACTGCGGATGGCGGCTGAGCGTCACATCGGGCTGATCGGGCAGCGCTTCTTCCGTGGCGGGGCCAAACTCGGGGGTCAGGCGGATGGCGAGGACGTCGGCGTCGGGATTGTAGCGGTAATACACGGCGCGGTCGGGCGCGATATTCAGTTTGTGGTACATGGGGTTGTCGTTCGCCTGTGCGGCTCGTTGCTGGATGTCTTCACAATAAATAATGATACTGGACTTCGCCCCGTTCGGCCAGCACCATCGATCCTGTATCATTGGCGCCGTGAACCTCGTCGTCCTGGAAGGCGTCTCCAAGCAGTACAGCGAGCGGCTGCTGCTGGACCGCGTCGACCTCCGCGTCAACGCCGGCGATCGGATCGGCCTCATCGGCCCCAACGGCAGCGGCAAGTCCACCCTGCTGCGCATCGTCGCGGGCGTGGAGCCGCCCGACGGCGGCCGGGCGACGGTGTGGGGCGGCGTCCGCATCCGCTACCTGCCGCAGGACCCGGCGCTCGACGACGCGCGCAGCGTGCTCGACAACGTCTTCGACGCCGACGTCCCGTCGATGCGGCTGGTGCGCGACCACGCCGAGGCGGTGCGCCGGCTCGAGCAGGCCCCGGGCGACGCGGCGTGCCAGGCACGGCTGGCGGCGCTGCACGCCGAGATGGACCGCACGGGCGGGTGGGCGGCCGAGGCCGCCGCCAAGGCCATCCTGACCCGCCTGGGCATCGCGGACTTCGGGGCGCCGGCGGGGACGCTGAGCGGCGGCGAGCGCAAGCGCGTCGCCCTGGCCCGGGCGCTGATCGACCCGGCCGACCTGCTCGTGCTCGACGAGCCGACCAACCACGTCGACGCCGACACGCTGGCGTGGCTCGAGGCGCAGCTCGCGCGGCTGCCGGCGGCGATCCTCATGGTGACGCACGACCGGTACTTCCTCGACCGCGTCGTCAACCGCATCGTCGAGCTCGACCGCCGCACGCTCGTCAACTACCCCGGCAACTACGCCGTGTACCTCGAGCAGAGCGCCGAGCGCCACGCCCGGCTGACCAAGGCCGAGGACGACCGCCAGCGGCTCCTGCGGCGCGAGCTCGAGTGGCTGCGGCGCGGCGCCAAGGCCCGCTCGACGAAGCAGAAGGCGCGCATCCAACGCGTCGAGGCGCTCCAACAGCTGCGCCACGACAGCGGGGCCGAGCGGGTGTCGATCGCGCTGGCGACCAGCCGCCTGGGCGCCAAGGTCCTGCGGGCCACCGGGCTCCGCAAGGCCTACGAAGGGCGGCCGGTGCTGGCGGGCGTCGACCTCGCGCTGGCGCCCGGCGACCGCGTCGGGATCGTCGGCCCCAACGGCGCCGGCAAGACCACGCTGCTCGACGTCCTGGCCGGGCGCATACGGCCCGACGGCGGCGCGGTCGAGTGGGGCGACACGGTCCGCCTGGGCTACTTCGACCAGCGGAGCACGGCGCTGGACCCGGCGGCGCGGGTCATCGAGGTGATCGAGGGCGAGGCCCCCGTGATCACGACGTCCGACGGCGAGCGCGTCTCGGCGGCGCGGATGCTCGAGTGGTTCCTGTTCGCGGGACCGGCGCAGCACACCTTCGTCGGCAGCCTCAGCGGCGGCGAGCGCCGGCGGCTCGATCTCCTGCGCGTGCTGCTTCACCGCCCCAACGTGCTGTTCCTCGACGAGCCGACCAACGACCTCGACCTCCAGACGCTGGCCGTGCTCGAGGACTTTCTCGACCACTTTGGCGGCGCGCTCGTCGTCGTCAGCCACGATCGCTACTTCCTGGACCGGACGGTCGACGCGCTGAGGGTGATGGAGGGTGGCGCCTTGTCGGGGGCCTACCCGGCGCCCTTCGAGACCTACATGCGGCTGCGCGCGGCCGAGCCGGCGGGCAGCGGACGCGCAGGCGCGGCTCGCGTGCTCGGTGCGGCGCCCACCCC
>QEVT01000062.1 GCA_003576755.1 bacterium
GCGACGGCCGCCGCCCCGATCGCCGCGCCCGACGCCGCCACCCGACGGGCCACCGTCGCGGCCCGCAGCGTCGCCGTGGCAGCCCCCCCGCCCCGCGTCACCCGCCCTCGCCGGCGCGGCGGAACCAGAACCACGCCGACGGCCACGGTGGGTTGTCGCCGACCTGCGTCGTGCCGCGCTCGCTCCGCTCGAGCTGGAAGTCGGCGCCGAAGACCGCATGGAGCACGGCCTCGTCGAGCCAGCGGCGCGGATCGTCGCCGCCGGTCGGCACGCCCTGCATGTCGAGGTGCGCGAAGAGCAGGAACTGCGCGCCCGGGCGCAGGAGCCGCGCCAGGCCGGCGGCGACGCCGCGCAGCTCAGCCTCCTCCAGGCTGTGCAGCGTGCCGACGTCGATCGCCAGGTCGTACGGGCCGTCGAGGAACGCCATGTCGGCGATGTCGCCGACGTGGAAGACGATCCGGTCGGCCAGCCCCGCAGCCCTGGCGCGCGCCCGTGCCTCCTCGATCGCCGCCGGCACGAAGTCGACGGCATCGACGTGCCAGCCCAGCCGCGCCAGGAAGAGCGCGGCGCGCCCGAAACCGCAGCCGAGGTCGAGCGCACGGCCCACCGGCAGCGCCGGCGCGGTCGCCAGCACCTCGGGCGGCGGTTCGGCACGGTCCCAGGGCACGTCGCGGGACGCGTAGCGCTCGGCGAAGCGATCGTAGCGGCTCATCGTGCGGCGGCTCGCCGACGCCGGGGCCTCGCCGACGCCCGCCGGATCACCGCCCCACCCCGCCGACCACCGCGTGCCGGGCCGCCGCGAGCGGCAGGTAGATCCGCCCCGGAGCGGCCACCACGACGGCATGCTCGGCGACCCACGTGTGCCCACCCGCGGTGGTGGCTTCGACGCGGACGACGAAGGACCCCGAGCGGGTGTACGTCAGGCGGACGACCGGTTCGGCCGTCGCGAAGAACGGGCGCCCGTCGCCGGCATCCCAGCGCCACGCCACCACGCGCGTGCCCGACGTCGACGTCGCGCCGGCGCTGAAGTCGCCGGTCGGCTCGTCGCCCTCGATTCGCGCCGGCCCGGAGAGGTCGAGCACGAGGTCGTCGGGCTCGATGGCCCACCGGTGGACGCGCTTCAGCAGGTCGGCCCGCGCGAGGTGGCCCTCGGCAGGGGTGATCGCCTCCACCGCGAACCCCGCGAACAGCGCTCGCCACGGGATGAAGTCCGCCCGCGCCGGCTGCTCGAGCGTCGCATCCGGCGTCACGCCGGTCATCGCAGCCTCGCCGCCGGCCTCGAGGTAGGTGCGCATGTACGGCATGACCCGGTCGACGACCATCGGGGCGGCCAGCCCGATGTCCGGCGCGAGCTGCTGCCCCGCCGCCGCCGTCCGCAGCGCGGCGAGCGGGCGGCCGAGGTCGAGCTTGCCGCCGTTGCCGGCCGCGTCGGGCGAGGCGGTGGCGGCCAGCGCCACGGGGCGATCGAACAGCCGCACCGGCGTCAGCGCCGCCGGCGCCGGCGCGTCGTCGCGGGTCCGCTCGAAGCCGCCGAAGTAGCGGCTGAGGAAGTACATCGCGCCGCTGCCCTGGATGCCGAGCGCGTTGCCGGCCGCGTGTGGGTAGTTGGGCCCGCTGACCAGCATGCGGCCGCCTCCCAGCAGGTACATCTGCAGCGCCGTCATGCCGCCCGCGGTCTGGTCGAGCGGCGCGTTCCCGTCGCCCGCCGCCACGACCACGAGGTCGTACTGCTGCAGCACCGAGAGCGGGGGCGTGCCCGCTTGGGCCCCTTCGGCCACCGTCCAAACGTCGTGGCTCAGACCGGCCGCCTCGAGCGCCTGCGTCCAGTATGGCGCGTAGTCCGGCCCATCGGTGAACGCCGCACCGCCGGGGAGACCGGGAATGGGGGAAGGGGCGCCGGTGCCCGCCGTCCGGCGAACGTCGAGGAGCAGGACGTCCTTCTTGTCGCCGACGATCTCGACGCGGTACGGCACGCGGACGGTGTGGGACGCGCTCTCGAAGACGATGCGGCCCTCGTGCACCCCCGGCGCGAGGCCGTCGAAGAAGGCCGTCGTGTTGATGTCCGAATACCGGCCGGCCTGGCCGGCCACGAGCGTGACGCTGGTGCCGGTCAGCCGGAAGACCTGGTTCGGTGCCTGTCCCGCCTGGGGCTCGTCGCGCACCGTGTAGGTGACGTCCGCGTCAGGCGTGCGGCGAACGTCCTTGAGGCGGAGCCGGACGACGGTTCGGCCGCCCGCGCCGCGGCGGCCGAGGTTGATCGCCGGCGGCAGCACGATGAGCCCGGGGTCGATGGCGCGGGCGAGGTCGAGGCGTCCGCTGCCCTGCACCGACAGCGGTGCCTCCACGCCGCCGACGGTGGCCACCGGGTCGGCGGTGATCATGAGCGCCGCCTTGACGTCGGCCGGCGGCCACGCGGGCCACACCTGGCGGACGACCGCCGCCGCGCCGGCCACGTGCGGGCTGGCCATGCTGGTGCCGGTCGCCGTGGTGTAGCCGTTCGGCGTGCCGTCCGCGGCGACGTTGGTCGAGAGGATGTCCGTCCCCGGCGCGCTGAGGTCGGGCTTGAGCGGACCGCCTGCCTGCGGCGCGGGTCCCTGGCTGGACGTCGGGTGGACGGCGTCGACGAGGGCGGGGTCGGAAACCGTGGCCGGCGTGTTCTCGAGCCGCAGCTTCAGCGTGCGGTGCGTGTCGGCCCACGTGGCGAGCTGCACCGCCGCGTCGCCGGTGATCACGGCCGTGACCGGGAAGTTGGTGCTCGGCAGGAACTGCTGCAGGAGCGGCTTGAGCATCTCGACGAGCTGGAGCGCCTGGCCGTAGAGCTGCGGGCTGCCGGTCGGGCTGTAGAAGACCACGCTGCCGACGATGTCGCCGGCGGCGTTGGCCAGCGCGGCGTTGATCAGCTTGTTGACCCAGGCGAGCTGCTCGGGCAGCGGGATCGGCAGCACCGACGTCGTGCACGCGCCCTCGATCGGGGCCAGCACGACCTTGCCGCGCGCCCCGAGCGCCAGCGACAGCGGGTTGCACAGGTCGTTCTTGAACACCGGCGCCTCGATCACGTCCCAGGCCTTGCCGAACCCCTGGTAGACCGCCGGGTGCTTCTCGAGCTCGGCCGGCAGGTCGGTGTCGGACGCGTACAGATAGTAGGCGAACGAGCGGCCCGTCTGGACGTTGGCGACCGTGATGACCTCGTCGATCATCTGGTGGGGGCCGCCGAGGGTGGCCTCGCCGTTCGAGCCGGCGTTGCCGGCCGCGGCGACGACGACGACGCCCGCCGCCGTCGCCGCCTGGAACGCCTGCGCGACGGGGTGCCGGTCGGGGGCCATGACGTTCATCGCCGACGTGCCCCACGAGTTGTTGATGACGTCGGCCCCGTCGGCGACGGCGTCGTCGATCATCCGCAGGATCTCGGGGGTGTACGCGTTGGTGAACTTGTAGGCCATGACGTACGCGCCTGGCGCCACGCCCGACAGCGGCAGCGTGCCCGCGCCGCCGCCCGGCGCTCCCTGCGTGACGATGCCGGCGGCCGTGCCGGCCACGTGCGCGCCATGGAACCCGCCGAAGCCGTCTGCCAGCGGGGTGGGCGGGTTGGCGGCGTCGTACACCTCGGGGTTGGCATACGCGCGCGCCACGATCACCTTGTTGTTGGTGTATCGCGCCACGTCGGCCGCGCCGTACGGCATGACGTCGTCGCCGACGGTCAGCGACGCCCGGGGAAAGCCCGGCGGCGCCTGGAATCCCGCGTCGGCGAAGAACGGGTGGCTGGCGGAGATGCCGGAGTCGATGATCGCGATGCGGACGCCGCGGCCCGCGTTGGCGCGCCCCCCGACGCGCGGATCGGCCCACGCCGCCGGCGCGTGGACCTGGCCGACGCTGGTGTCCATCAGGGGCACGACCTCGTCCTCCGGCGTGACGGCCTTCACGCCGGGAAGCGCGGCCGCCGCTTCGGCCTCCGCCGGGCTGAGCGGCACCGCGATGCCGTTGAAGGCGACGCCGTAGTGGTACTGGGCGCGCGCGCCGGGTGCGACGCTGGCCAGGCGCGCCTCGAGCTCGGCCTGGCGGCGGGCGAGGAAGGCGCGGTAGGCGGTCGCGGACGGGCTGCCGAGGTCGACCCGCGGCCGGACCGCGTGGGCGGCGTCGAACGGCGGAAGCGTCGACGCCGGGGCGTCGTGGTGTGCGGCGGCGACGTGCTCGGCGACCGGAGGGTCGACGAGCTGGACGATGTGGCGCACGCGGCCTGCGCCCGCGGCCGTCTCCGCCGCCGCCATGCGGGGCGGCGGCGCGGTCGGCGCCAACGACCACATGCACACCCCCAGCACGATCCACGAACGCCAGACCTTCGGTCCCCTCATCGTCGTCTCCTGACTGCGACAGCCCATGGCGAGAACGGATCGCGTGATGATAGCATCGTGCCGCGACGGGCCGTCGCGGCGACGGTGGCACGCGCCGCCGGCCGCGCCATGCGCCCGACCGGTGAGGCGACTGCACGGCGAAGCATGATCCGACTATAATGGCCATCAGGCCATTCATGGACGATGTCAGCACCATTCTCGTCGTCGACGATGATCGCGTGGGCCGCCACCTGCTCACGGCGTTGTTGACGCCCGAGGGCTATCACCTCATCACGGCCAGCAGCGGCGTCGATGCGCTTGCCATGGCGTCCGACCACCTGCCGGACGTCGTGCTGTTGGACGTGATGATGCCCGACATCGACGGCTTCGAGGTTTGCCGCCGCATCCGCGCGGATGACCGTCTTTCCGAGACGCCCGTCATCATGATCACGGCCTTGAACGATCGGGCGTCGCGCCTGCAGGGGATCGAGGTGGGCGCCGACGACTTTCTGTCGAAGCCGTTCGACCGGGTGGAGCTCCTGACCCGCGTGCGCGTCATCACCCGCCTCACGCGGAATCGGCGCCAGCTGCTCGCGCGGTTGAAGGCCGAGCGCGACCGGACCCGCGCGATCCTCGAGGCCCTCGGCGAGGCGGTCGTGGTCACCGACGTCGACGGCAACATCCAATACGTCAACCCGTCGGCCATCGAGCAGACCGGCTACACGCGCGACGAGATGATCGGCATGAGCTTTCGTGCGCTGCACGGCGATGATCGCCGGTTGCAGGCGTTCTTCGACCAGGTCGACGGGCACCGCTCGCTCGCCCCGTGGCACGGGGAGATCATCAGCCCGCGACGCGACGGCACGTGCTTCAACGCCGTGCTCACGCTCGCGCCGCTGCTCGACGTCGACGCACCCGACGGGGCGGTGGGCATCGTCGGGGTCCAGCGCGACATCACGCCCATCAAGCAGGCCGAGTGGATGAAGGAACGGTTCATCTCCAACATCTCGCACGAGCTGCGGACACCGCTGTCGATCATCACGCTGCTCAGCGGCAACCTCGACACGCTGTACGATCGTCTCGACGACAGCAAGCGCCGCCACATGATCCGCGACATCCGCAAGCACGCGCAGGTGCTCGACGAGCTCATCGGCGACGTCCTCGAGATCGCCCGCATCGACAGCGGCCACATCTTCTCGGAACCGGTCCGGTTGAACATGGCGGACCTGATCCGCGAAGAGGTCGACCGGCAGCGGGCGCTTGTGGACCGCATGCGGCTCGACGTGACGCTGCACGGCCCGGAACGGCTGGAGATCGAGGGGGACGAGGATCAGGTGCGCCGCGTCCTGCGCAACTTGATCAACAACGCCATCAAGTACAATCGTCAGGGCGGAGCGCTGCGCCTCGACTGGTGCGTCCATGGCACCGCCATGGGCGCGGGGCCGTGGCCCGGCGCCGCGGAGCTGCCCGGCGGGGCCTGGGCTGCGGTTCGCATCTCCGACACCGGCGTCGGGCTCGCCGACAAGGACCTGCCCCGCATCTTCGACCGATTCTATCGCGTCAAGACCAAGGGGAACGTGTCCGGGACGGGGCTGGGGCTCGCCATCGCACGTGAGCTGATCACCTGGCATGCCGGTCACATCGCCGTCGCGTCGGAGCTCGGGCGCGGCACCACCATCGCCTTCTATCTGCCCATGATCTCGGGGGACCCTGCTGCATGACCCACTCGACGCCAACACCACCCATGGCTCACGAGTCGACGATCCTCGTGGTCGACGACCAGCCGGACCTGCTGGACAGCCTCAAGCTGACGCTCGAGACCGCTGGCTATCGCGTCGTCGCCGCCTCCAACGGGGCCGACGCGCTCGTGATCCTCCATCGCGAGCCCGTCGACCTGATCCTGGCCGACATCGCGATGCCCCAGATGAACGGTTACCAGCTCTACGAGCGGGTGCGCGAGAACCCGGCCTGGGTTCCGATCCCGTTCCTGTTCCTGACCGTGCGGACCATGGACAGCGACATCCGATACGGCAAGGAGCTGGGCGTCGACGACTACCTCACCAAGCCGATCCAGCCCGAGGACCTCCTGGCGGCGATCCACGGCCGGCTCCGGCGTGCGCGCGAGCTTGCGGCGGTGACCGGTGCCCGCGCCGGGGACGGCGTCGCGGGGGACGGCGGCTACCTCGAGATCGGCCGACTGCGCATCGAGCCCGGTGAGCACCGGGTTTGGCTGGACGACGCCGCGATTCGGCTCTCGGCGAAGGAGTTTGCCCTGCTGGAACACCTCGGCCGCCGCGCGGGGAAGGTCGTCCCCGCCCAGGACCTGATCCGCGTCACGCATGGGCTCGAGACCGACTACGTCGAGGCCGGGACGCTCCTGCGCCCGCTGATTCGGACGCTGCGCCGTAAGCTGGGCTACGACGTCGGCGACATGGGGTGCATCGAGAACGTGCGCGGCGTCGGGTACCGGTTGACGCCGCTCTAGCCGAGGCCACGCCGATCGCCGGCGGCCGGCACCGCGCGCGACGGCACGACGGTTCCGTGACCTGGACGCAAAGCGGGGGGCTGAAGAAGCCCCCCGCCGATCGCGCTGACTGCTCCCGGTCGCCGCGGTCGCGGCACCGGCAGGCGCCTCACTCCGGGTTGACGGTGCGACAGCGCCAGAAGAACCAGTTGTGCTGCAGGTTGCGGCCCGCTCCGGGCCGGCCGCCGCCCGCGGCATCGAAGTCGTCCTGGCTGACGATGAACACCGGCCGCGAGTTCGGGCACACGGTGTAGCCGACCGGGTTCACGGTGATCAGGTTGATCTGGTAGGGCGGGGGCACCCGCAGCAGCACTTCGCGCTGCACCGACAGCGAGCCGCCGCTCGCACGGTCGATCAGGCCCACCCAGTAGGTGTTCTGCGGGTTGCCGGGCTCGGTCACGACCACGAACAGCGGCTGCAGCGGCCGGTCGGTGGCGCCGATTCGGTCGGCGTCCGAGAAGACGCCGTCACAGCCCTGACACTGATAGCCCCCCACCCCGACGGTGTCGGGAAAGCCGCCCAGGCGGATGCGCCAGGTGTTGGGGTCCGGCCCGGGGGTCGGAACGGTGGGGGGTTGGTCGGGGAGGTTGGGCTGGCCGGCCAGCACCGCGTCGCCCTCGGCCACCCCGGCGGCGGCCGAGGCGCCGGCCACCGGCTGGTAGCCGGCGAGCAGCCCAATCGCTGCGGCCAGCACGACGATGCCCAACCCTCGGTTCAACATGCTCATGCGCGATGCCCTAGCCAACATGGTTCGATCTCCTTCGTGGCGATGCCCCCCGCACTTCTAGGACCCGCCGCCCGCGCGACTGCGACGTCCAAAGCTCAAGACGCGCGCACCGTGGGCGAGGATACGCAAATCCCGTGAATTGTCCATCCCTACTATAGCATGGGCGCGGGTTTCGTGCGACCCCCCGGCCGGGGGCGGCGCCTCGGCCGGGCCTGGCGGCTCAGCCGCCACGCAGCGCGGCGACCACGGCGACGACGTCGTCAGGCGCGATGTCGTCGCGCACCGCCACGCTCCCGACGCCGCGGGGCAGCACGAACCTCAACCGGGCGCCGAGGCGCTTCTTGTCGGCCGCCATGGCCGCGACGACCGTGGCTGCGTCCGGCCCGGCCCAGCGCACCGGCAGCCCGTGGCGCGCGAGGGCGTGCTCCACGCGCGGGGCGAGCGGTTGGCCGCCGGTCATGCCGATGCGGTCCGCCAGCTTCGCTGCCGCCACGAGCCCGACCGAGACGGCCTCGCCGTGCGGCAGGCGGTAGCCGGTGGCGCGCTCGAGGGCGTGGGCAAAGGTGTGGCCGAGGTTGAGGACGATCCGGCCGCCGCGCTCGCGTGGGTCGGCACCGACGATCCCGGCCTTGACCCGGATCGCGCGAACCACGAGCGCTGCCCAAGCCGCCGCATCGGCGTGGGCCGGCAGCGGGTCCTCCGCGAGCGATTCGAAGAGCGCGGCGTCGGCGATCAGGGCCGCCTTGACCACCTCGGCGAGCCCGGCACGCCGTTCGGCGGCCGGCAGCGTGGCGAGCGCCGCGGGGTCGACGGCCACGCCGGCAGGCGGGTGGAACGCGCCCGCCAGGTTCTTGCCGGCCGGCAGGTTGATGCCCGTCTTGCCGCCGATGGCGGCGTCGGCCATCCCCAGGAGCGACGTCGGCACCGCCACCCAGGGCACGCCGCGCAGGTACGTGGCCGCCGCGAAGCCGGCCACGTCGGTCACGACGCCGCCGCCCAGCGCGAGCACCAGGCCCTGGCGGTCGACGCCGAGCCCGGCGAGCCGGTCGTACAGCATGCCCACGGTTGCGAGCGACTTCGTGGCCTCGCCCGGCGGCAGCGCGACGAGCTCGGCCGTGAGCCCGGCGGCGCGCAGCGCCTCCAGCACGGTTGGCCCGTGGTGGGCGGCGACGTGGAGATCGGTGACCACCGGCACGGTGCCGCGGGCGCCGCGGGCCTCGAGCCAGGCACCGAGCACGGGCAGCAGCCCCGGGGCGACGACGGCGGCATGCCCGGGGGTCGGGCGGCCGCCGCAGCCCAGGCCCGGCGACCGCACGGGGATCGCCTGCGCGTCGAGCGCGCCGGCAGCCGTCACCAGCCGCACCACGGCGCGCGCGACCGCGTCCGCGTCGCGACCGGTCGTGTCGACCTGGAGCGGCAGGCTGTCGTAGACCGGCTGACGCTCGGCCGCGAGCGCGTCGATGCCGGCGGCGCCCGCGCCGGCCAGGCGCGGCCGCGCGCTCATCTCTGCCGGCGTCAGCCGTGCCGCGAGGGTGACGGCATCCGCGACGAGGCACACCACGGGGCCGAGCCCGGCCAGGTGCGACCGGTTTTCCGGGTCGCCCACGGTCCATCCGCCCAACGCCACCACGGTTGGTCGGGCGAGCGCCGAGGCGAGCCGGGCCACGGCGGCACGTTCGCGCGCCCGGAAGCCCGGCTCGCCCTCGGCGTCGAAGATGGCGCCGATCGGTCGTCCCGCATCGGCCGCGATCATGTCGTCGAGGTCGACGAACGCCCAGCCCAGACGGGCCGCGAGCGCGCGTCCCGCGACGGACTTGCCGGTGCCGGGCATCCCGGCCAGGACGATGGCGCGGCGGGCGTCGCCCACACGGTTCGAGTTGCCCATGCTTCTCCGATCCCACTATACTCGCGTTTTGCATCTTGCGAGGATTCGAGGAGGAGTCACATGAACACCCAGCGCACCATTGCCCGGCTGCTCGTGTCGTTGTCGATCGGCATCGGCACCGTTGCCGCCGTGGGATGCTCGCGCCCGACGCCGGCCGCGCCCGGCGCCGGCGGCGGCGACAGCGGCTCCGGCGCGCCGGTCGAGCCGGCTGCCACCGGCGACGCGGTCAACCCGATCTACGGCGACTACACGACCCCCATCCCGACGGTCGAGGGTGCCTACCCGCCGCCGCCGACCGAGGAGGCCGTGCCCGAAGGCTACCCGGCACCCGCCGAGGAAGCCGCGCCCGCGGACGACGCCGCCGCGGCCACGAGCGAGCCGACCCGCGAGGGTTGAACCCTCAGACCACCGCCAGCGTCAGGCCATCGCCGACGGCCACGCCCAGCGTGGCCGTCACGCGGGGCAGGCTCCGCAGCAGCGCGTTGACGCCCGCCAGCCTCCCAGGGTCGGCGCCGGCGCCGTGCGAGATCACGACGGCGCCGGCCGCGCAACGCGGCAGGAGCGCCGTCAGGTCGTCGGCGCGGTCCTCGGGGTCCTCGTCCATGAACACGAGGTCGTAGGACCCGGCCAGCCGCGGCGCCAGGCGCGCGACCTCGCCGATCTCCACGCTCACCCGGTCCGCCAGCCCCGCACGGCGCAGGCCCTTGCGGGCCATGAGCGCACGCTGCGCGTCGCGCTCGATCGCCGTGACGTGCCCCCCCGATCGCGCGACCGCGCTGCCGAGCCATAACGCCGCGGCGCCCCCCGACGTGCCGAGGTCGAGCACCCGGCGCGCCCGGCGGGTGCGCGCCAGCACGTAGAGCAGCACGCCGACGGCCGGCGCGATCGGGGCGAGCGGTCGTTCGCGCTCGCTGGCGGCACGAACGGCGTCGAGCGCTGCCAGCACCGCGGCATCCGGGCCTGCGTCGGCCATCGCCAGCGCCGGTCGCGCGGCGCCGGCGCCATGGCCGAGCGGGAGCGGTGCGACCATCAGGCCCGGCGCCCCCGCGAGGGTGCCGGCATCGGCCACGAGGGTCGCCACGCCCCTCGGCAGGTCCGACGCGCGCACGCCCGCCCCCAGGAACAGCAGGTCGAATCGGCGACCACCGCGCCGCGGCGGGAGGTGCGCGCCGGGGGAACTTGGCGCGCTCGCCGCCGCCGGCCCGGGCGCGGGATCGACCGCGCCCGCCGCCGGCCCGTCGGGCGCCTCGGCCCCCACGCGGTCGCCGGGCGTGTCGAGGTCGTCGAGGCCGTCGACGACCCGCAGGTTGGCCTGTCGCCGGCGCGCGGCGACCGTCAAGGCGCTGCCGTCGGCTCCCGGCTGGACGGCCACCACGCGCCGCGCGCCCGTGACCGCGATCCACGACGCGAGCCAGTCCGCGGGGAGGGTGCCCGATCCGTCGCCCCCGGGTGGCGGGGCGATCGGCCTCATGCCGGGGCCGCGGCTTCGCCGAGCCGTGCGAGCAGGGCGTCGTGGATCTGCCCGTTGGACGCCACGAACCGCCCGCCGTCGATCTGCGCCGGGCCGCCGGCGTAGTCGGTCACCCGGCCCCCCGCCTCGGTCACGAGCAGCACGCCCGCCGCCACGTCCCACGCGTGGGTGCCGCGCTCCCAATAGGCCTCCATCCGGCCGGCCGCCACGTACGCCAGGTCGAGCGCCGCGCTGCCGAGGCGGCGGATGCCCCGGACGTGGGGGGTCACCGCCACGAACTGGGCGAGGTTGTTGTCGGGGTTGGTGCGCTTGTCGTACGGGAAGCCCGTGACCACGATCGACTCGGCCAGCGTGGCCCGTTGCGACACCGCGATGCGCCGCCCGTTCAACCGCGCGCCGCCGCCGCGGCGCGCCGCGAACAGCTCGTCGCGCAGAGGGTCGTAGGTCACGCCCACCACGACCTCGCCGCCCCGCAGGGCGGCCAGGCTGACGCAGAAGATCGGCAGCCCATGGGCGAAGTTGTTGGTGCCGTCGAGCGGATCGACCACCCATTCCACGCCGCCGTCGCCGGCGTGGCCGCGCCCCTCCTCGGCGCGGACCGCGTGGCCGGGGAACCGGCGGGCCAGCGCGGCCACGATGAGCGCCTCGGAGGCGTGGTCGGTCTCGGTGACGAGGTTGTGCGGGTCGCCCTTGTGGACCTCGGAGTGCCGGTTGGCGAACCCCGCCGCCACCAGCGCACCGGCCTCGCGGGCGATGTCGGCGGCGGCCGCGAGCCACGCGTCGAGCGTGCCGTTCGAATGCAGCGTGCTCATGGCGAGGCGGCTCCGGGAGGCGGAGGGGGGTTGAAGGTGACCGGCCACGTGAGGTCCGGCGGCCGCGCGCCGCGCGCCGCGGCGTCGTGCCAGTAGCGCGCCTCGTGGAGGCGGCCGGCGGCCTGCGGCGGGAACGCGAAGTGCGCCAGGCGGTTCGGTCCGAGCGCCGAGACCCACCGGCCCGAGGCGACGGGCTCGAGAACCGGTGCATCGGCCGCGGCATCCGGGGGCGCCAGGACCAGCACCGGCCGGGTGCCGCTGACGACCCCGGCGACCCAGACCGTGCTGCCGAGGAGCCCGTGCACGGTCTGCAGCAGCGCCGGCCGCGGGAGATCGGCGGTGGCCAGCCGCCCGGGGTCGTAGCGCCCCCGCTCGTCGGCGAGGGCGGGGTTCAGCTCGTCGTGGCGCGTGGCCAACCACCGCCGAGGCTGGATGGGCACCGACCACGCGCGGCGCATGTTGCGGACGCCGTCGGACGGGATGTCGCCGCGGACGTAGTCCCACAGGTACTCGAGATCGCGCATGAAGTCGCGCCGGGTCGTCCCGGTCTGCTCCTCGGCCTCGCCGACGATCTTGACCTGCACCGACACGTCGTAGTCCGGCGGGGCGCCGTCGGCGCGGAAGAACCACGTCGGGACGTCGTCGCGCGCCTGGTTGCGCCATACGGGCTGCCCGAAGTCCTCGAGGCGGAAGCCGTACATCGACCCGTCCCCGATCGGGCCGGGGACGTCGCGGTCCTCGAAGAGGTACTCGCTGACGCCGACGCCCCGCAGGTCGGCACCCGGACGGGCCTGGAAGAACAGGACCGACCGCGTGCCGTCGGTGCCCCAGTAGATGGTCGGGTCGACGCGCGCCAGCCCGGCCTCGATCGTGCTGCAGTACAACAGCCCGCGGTCGAACAGCGCGTCGATCTGGGCGCGTGCTTCCGCGCTGACGGCCTCGCGGTAGGTCGGCCGCGCCGGGCAGACGTAGCTCGGCAGGAGGTCGTAGTGGTCGAGCACGCGGTACACCGTGATGGCCACCACGACGACGGCGATGACGAGGGTCCACACGCCCATCGCCCGGCGCGCCCGGGTCAGCAGCATGCGGTCCCCGCTCGGTGGTCGATGGTCACGGCGACGCCCGTTCCGCGACGACGGCGTTGACCGCGGCGGCCTTCTGCGGCGTGGCGGTCCGCACGCCGGCGCCCGACCGGATCAGGCTCCCCTCGCCCGGCACGGGGCCCGGCAGCGCCGCCCACCCCCCCATCACCAGCGGTGCGCGCGGGTCGTCGGCCGGCACCCACTCGCCGTGGTACTTGCGCGCGAAGGCGACGCGCGACTGGGTGGACAGGCCGCCGTCGCACGACGGGTGGCCGAGCCGGTCGCCGGCGGCGACCCGGGCGCCCACGGGCACGCGGTCCGCCGCGGCGAGGTGGGCGTACACGTGCACCCAGCCGCGGCCTTCGAACGGGTCGCCGCCGAGGTTGACGGCCACGCCCGACGCCCGCGAGCGCACCACCCGTCCGGCTGCCGCCGCCGTGACCCACGCCGTGGAGGGGGCACAGCCTGTGCCGTCCGCCGGGGGCGGCGCGAAGTCCACCGCGGCCCGCGGACCGCCGGCGCCCCACGGGCTGTAGGGACCCGCGGTGAAGTACCATGGCTCGCCGGGCGCGAACGGCAGCTCGGCCGTGACCACCGGCGGCGCGTCCAGCGGCGGGCTGCCGACCGCGAAGCGCAGCGGGTCGCCGAACAACGTGTTCCAGGCCGCGTAGAAGCGGGTCGGCGCCGCGAGCCCGGGCCACGTGCCGGCTGCCGCGTCGCGCCCCAGATAGGCCATGACCGCGAACGACGCCGCGTTCGTGCCCGGCATGTCCACCGCACCGCCGTCGGCGGTGGCGGCCGATCGCTGGCCGCCGAAGCGATAGGCGTAGTAGCGCGCGTTGATCGCGTCGGCGGCGGCCGACAAACCGGCGTGGAGGCCGGGGAGCGGCTCGCCGACCGGGAACACGCGTTCCACGGGGTCGGGATCGCGCACCCAACCGCCGTGCATCTCGATGAGCGCGAGCAGCAGCCGCGGCCCGACGCTGTAGTCCTCGGCCACGCGCTGCACGATGCCGGCGCCGTCGAGCTCCTCGCCATCCACGGTCTCGCGGTAGCGGGCGAGGTAGCCGCCGGCGGACGCCACGTACGCGCGTGTGTCCCACTGGAACAGGGTCGGGCCGTAGACGAGCTCGCCGTCGGGGAGGATTTGGCCGATCGGGTACCCCACCTTCGCCGGCGCCGCCGGCTGTGCCGAGGCGAGGGCCGTGGACAGCGCGGCGGCGGCGGCGGCGAGCGCGATGCGGCCCGCGTGGCGGTGGGAGTGCGGCTGGCGCGGCATCGGGTCGCGACTCGCAGCCCGGGCTAGTAGGCGCCGGTGCCGCGCAACACGGTCGGCACGGTGCGCAGCATGATCTTGAGGTCGAGGCCGAGCGACCAGTTCTCGGCGTAGAACAGGTCGAGCATGACCATCTCGTCGAACGTCAGGTCCGACCGGCCGCTGACCTGCCACAGGCCCGTCAAGCCCGGGGCGATCTCCAGCCGCCGCAGGTGCCATTCGGCGTAGTTCTCGACCTCGCACGGCATCGGCGGGCGGGGGCCGACGAGGCTCATGTCGCCGCGCAGGACGTTCCAGAGCTGCGGCATCTCGTCGAGGCTCATGCGGCGGATGATCCGGCCGACGCGCGTGATCCGCGGGTCCTGGCGCATCTTGAAGATCGGGCCGGTGGCCTCGTTGTGCGCCAGGAGCGCGACGCGCGCATCGTCGGCGCCTTCGCGCATCGAGCGGAACTTGAAGCACGTGAACACCCGCCCGTTGCGGCCCACGCGCGGCTGCCGGTAGAGGACGGGGCCCGGCGTGTCGAGCTTGATGGCGACCGCGATGGCGGCGAGCAGCGGGGCGTGGACGGCCAGCAGCAGGCTGGAGAGAACGATGTCCATCGCCCGCTTGATGCGGTAGGTCCAGCCGTGGATGATGGGCTCGCGGACGGCGATGAGCGGGATGCCCGACAGCGAGTCCATGTCGACGCGGTTGAGGCTGAGCTGGAAGAGGTCGGGCACGATGCGGACGGCCACGCCGGCCGACTCGCACGCGTTGACGAGCAGGATGATGCGGTCGCGGGACCGCCATGGCAGCGTGACGATCACGAGGTCGACCGGCTCGCGGCGCAGCACGCGGCCGAGGTCGGCGCTGCCGCCGAGCGGCTGGAAGCGGCCGATGGCCCGCTCGCGCTTGGTGGGGTCGTCGTCGAGGAAGCCGATCACGCGGTAGCCCAGGTCGGGCTGTGCGATGATGTTGCGCATCACGGCGCGGCCGACCTCGCCGGCGCCGACGAGGAGCACGTTTCGGACGCCGACGCCGCGCCGGATGCCGCTGCGGTAGCGGGCGATGTCGACCCACCGCGCGGCGCTGACGAACACCGTGATGAGCCCGGCGGCGTACGGCAGCACCAGCCGGCTCTCGGCCTCGGGCCGCACGCCGTACAGCAGCACCGTCAGGAACGCGACGCCGACGAACGAGGCGGTGGCGATGCTGTAGGTGGTGACGAGCCACGAGGCCCGGCGGCGCGCTGCGTACAGGCCGTCGAGGGAGTAGGCGACGAGCAGGATGACGGTCAACGCCATGCCCCACGGCGCGTAGCCGCCGTAGGGGATGTAGGCCCCGACCGGGCCGCCGACCTCGGCCTCGTAGCGCAGCCAGTGCGCCGCGTAGAACGCCACGTTGATGACGGCGGCGTCGACGACGGCCAGCCCGAGGCGGCCGATGCGGTCGCGCCCGGCCCCGACATCGGGTGCGCGGCGGGTGCGCAGGTCGACGTCGCGGGCGGGCGCGCCGCCCGGCCGCGCGGGGCTAGGAGCGGCCATGCGGGGCCTCCGTGCGACCGGCGGGGGCGTCGACCCGCGACGCGCCCGCCAGC
>QEVT01000440.1 GCA_003576755.1 bacterium
CCGACGCCGAACGCGCACGCGCGGCCGGCGCGCCGGCCGCGGCCATGCCGACGGCGCTGTGGAGCGTCATCGCGCCGACCCCCGGGCCCGACGCGGCGCCGGGCTCGGCCTCGGCGCCCGTTCCGCCGCCCGCCGACGCGGTGCGCAAGATCGTCAAGGACGCCACCCTCAGCCTCGAGGTCGAGAGCGTCCCGCTGGCGCTCGGGCGGATCGAGGCGGTCGCCGCGCAGAGCGGGGGCTACGTCGTCGAGACCCGCACCGACCTCGGCCGGGCGCCCGGCGGGTGGGCGACGATCAAGATCGGCGTGCCGGTGGACCAGTTCGAGGCCGCCCTCCAGCGCGTGCGCGATGCCGGGACGACGGTGCTCGGCGAGCACACCAGCGGCGTCGACGCCAGCCAGGAGTACGTCGACCTGCAGAGCCAGGTCGCCAACCTCGAGGCCACCCAGGCGCGGATCCGCGAGTTCCTCGCGCAGGCCACGACGGTCGAGGAGTCGCTGCGCGTCAACGCCCAGCTCGCCGAGATCGAGGGCCAGCTCGGGCAGGTCAAGGGCCGCATGCGCTTCCTGGCCGATCGCGCCGCCGACTCGACCATCACGGTCGAGCTGCACGTGCCGCCGCCGGCCGAGACGCCGACGCCGACCGCGACGCCCACGCCGGCGCCCGGCTGGAGCGCCGTCGAGGAGTCCCGCGCCGCCGCCGGCCTGCTCGCCAGCATCCTGCGGGTGCTCGCGACGTTCGCGATCTGGTTCGCCGTCGTCGTGCTGCCGCTGGCGGCCCCGGTGGCCGTGGTGTGGTGGGCCGTCCGCGGGCGGCGGTCGGCGGCGCACGGGTGATCGCGCGGGGGATGGTCGCGCGCGGCGCGGCGGGCGGACGCCCTCCCGTCAGCGCGGCGCGGCCATCCCCCACGCGGCCGGCAGGAAGGTCGCGTTGCAGCCGAGCCACGGGTCGACGGCGTCCGGCGGCAGCGCGTCCGCCGAGGCGGCCGTGGCGACCTGGCGGAACCAGGCCAACACCCCGACCCCGCCGCGCGATGTGAACGGCCGCGCGCCGCCCAGCGGGTTGGCCGGGTCGATGACGAAGCTGAACACGTGCTTGTCGGTGGCCGGGATGTACGCCCGCAGGTTGGGCGGCTGCGGGCGGCCCAGCGCCCGCCGCAGCCCGAGCTGGTAGCCGCACTTCGAGATCTCGAGGTAGTCGGCGAGCGTGGCGTCCTGTTGGCTGGCCAGGTAGCCGAACGGCCGCCACGGGCCGGCGCGGCCGTCCCACTGCGCCGCGTGCGCGGCCAGGAGGCGCTGCGTGTCGCCCAGGCAGTCGTCGGTGGCGCAGTAGGCCGGCAGCCGGCCGCGGGCGCCCCAGCGGTCGGCCACGCGCGCG
The DNA here is from genome assembly GCA_003576755.1 of bacterium. Classification (GTDB taxonomy): domain Bacteria; phylum Chloroflexota; class Anaerolineae; order Epilineales; family Epilineaceae; genus UCB3. The sequence goes on from QEVT01000440.1 coordinate 1,378, forward strand.
CCCTCGCGCGCCAGGAGCGACTGCGGCTGGGGCGGCGCGATGCCGCTGTCGGGGATGAGCACGGTGCGCGGCCAGCGCTCGATGACCTCCGGGAAGTTGTAGATGGCCCCGAACCCCCCCGCCGACATCCCGCTGAGCACCACCGGGACGTCGGCCGGGTAGCGCCGGTACATGTCCTCGACCACGCCGAGGAAGTTGAGGTGCCCGCGGTGCGTCACCTCGAAGGTCGCGCCGGGGTCGGGGTCGTAGTCGTAGGGCGCGGCCATGCCGCCGGCGAAGACGTCGCCGGTGCAGTACGGCACCGCCGCGAAGTGGAAGTCGCGGAACGGGTTGGCCGCGTCGGCCCGGTTGAAGTGCGGGATCGCGTTGCCGACGAGGCCGCTGGCGAGGCCGGTGAAGACCGCGTCGCTCATCACGGTGTCCTCGAAGTTCGGGAAGTCCATGCAGTAGAGCGACTTGCCGATGCCGGCGGCGCCGGCCGGGGCGCGGCCGTCCTTGAGGCAGGCGCCGCCGCCGTTGAGCAGGAAGAAGATGCCGGCGTCGGGCCGCGCCGACGCGCTGAGGTAGTACTTGAACGGCGCCCCCCGGCCGCACGTCGCGCCCGGGATGGCCACCGCCTGCCACGCGCCGAGCTGGTCGGGCGCGTCGGCGTCGCCCGCGCCGGGGGCTCGGCCTTGGTGGGCCGCCGCAGCCGCGCGCAAGGCCCGGCCGAGGGCGTCGATGGCGGGATCGGCCGAGTCGGCGCGCGCCGGTCACGGC
>QEVT01000441.1 GCA_003576755.1 bacterium
GCGGTGCCCGCCGGCCGCCGCCGCCCGCTCATGCCACCACCGAGTAGCCGCCGTCGACGACGATGACCTGCCCGACGACCATCGACGCGTCGTCGCTGCACAGGAAGGCGACGACGGCCGCCATGTCGTCCGGCGCGACGATCCGCCCGGCGGGGGTGCCGGCGAGCCCCTGGGCCAGCATGGCGTCGCCGCGCGGGAAGTGCTTGAGCGCGGCGGTCTCGACCACGCCGCCCGACACGGCGTTGACGATGATGCGCTCGGGCGCCAGCTCGACGCCGAGGTAGCGCGTGACCGCCTCGAGGGCGGCCTTCGACGCGCCGATGACGACGTACTCCGGCATCACCCGCGTCGAGCCCAGGCTCGAGATGTTGACGATGCGACCGCCGCCCCGGCGGCGCATCGCCGGCACCGCGGCCTGCGCGAGGAACAGGGCCGCCCGGGCGTTGATGTCCATCGTCCAGTCCCAGCCCTTGGGCCGCTGCTCCATCACCGGCCGGATGTAGCCCGAGGCCGCGTTGTTGACGAGGATGTCGAGCCCCCCCAGGGCCGACTCGGCTTCGTCGACGAGCCGCTGGAGGTCGTCGATCTCGCCGACGTTGGCCTTGACGGCGTGTGCCCGGCGACCGAGGGCCCGCACCTCCTCCGCCACGGCCTCGGCCTGGTCGCGGCTGCGGGCATAGTTGACGACGATGTCGGCGCCCTCGCGCGCGAGGCGCAGGGCGATGGCACGGCCGATGCCGCGGCTGCTGCCGGTGACGAGGGCGACACGGTTGGCGAAACGCACGGTGCTTGCTCCACGCGGGTGCGGCGCGGGGCCGTCGGCCCCGGCGACGGGTGGGGGCCGGGCCCATCGGCCGCGGCCGGCGGTGTGTTACGGGTGCACGGCCTCCGGGCCGAACAGGCTGATGTGGCCGTGGTCGTCGGCCGCCGCGACGGCAAAGCGCGCGCCGGCCCCGACGGCGTCGACGACCAGGCCGTCGGCCGCGGGCGACCAGATGGTGCGCCCGTAAAGGGGCGCCCCGGCCTCGCGGACCGCCACCCAATAGCCGGCCACCCGCGCGTCGGGGACGGCGTCCCAGGCAAGGCGCACGGCGCCCGGCCGGTCGGCGGCGACCGCGATCCGCGGCGGCCCGGCGGGCGCGGGCGGGGCCAGCGCGAGGTTGGCGGCCAAGGCGAGGTTGAGCCGCGCGACCGCGCCGAGGTAGTCGGCGTCGATCCGATCGACGGTGTCGCGCGCGTTGTGCTGCCGGCCCATGTCCTCCTCGGCGGCGATGAGGCGGATGGCCGCGAAGCCGGCGTCGCTGAACGGCTGGTGGTCGCCGCCGCGCCCCTCGCGATCGGCCCGCGGCACCACGACGACCTCGAGCAGGCCGTAGCGCGCCGCGACGAGCGCCGCGTGCCGGGCCAGGCGCCGCGACGGCCCGTCGTCGGGGTCGGCCGAGAACACCCGGACGCGAGCGGCATCGGCCTGTCCGGCGGCGCCGGCCGTGCCGCCGACGATGTCGTTGTTGAGCACGGCGACGATCGGCAGCCCCAGCGCCGCGGCCGCCGGCGCGTGGAAGCGGCTGCCCTTGAGCCCGGGCTCCTCGGCGGCGAACGCGACGAAGCGCAGCGTGGCGTCCCACTGCCGCCGCGACATCACGCGCACGAGCTCGAGCAGCACGGCCACGCCCGAGGCGTCGTCGTCGGCGCCGGGGGCGTCGGCGGCGCCGTCGGCGACGTCGTCGGCCCGGCTGTCGTAGTGCGCCGTGAGGTAGACCAGACGCTTGGGCGTGCCGATGCCCGGCAGGGTGGCGACGACGTTGTGCTGGGTCGTCCGCCGGTTGGCGAAGTCCAGCGTGAACGGCTCGAGCTCGACCTGGACCTGCGCGCCGCCGGCGCCGGCGCTGCGCTCGAGGTCGGCCTGGATCCACGCGCGCGCCGCGCCGACGCCGCGGCGGGGGTCATCCGCCGCCGAGAGCGCATGACGGGTGCCGAAACCCACGAGCCGCTCGACGTCGCCCAGCAGGCGCAGCGCCCGGACATCGGCCATGAGCGCGACGATCTCGGGGTCGGTGGCCGGCGGGCCGTCGGGCGGCACGGCGACCGGCGCGCGCGGCGTCGGCGCCGGGATGCCCTCGGCGGCGCCGGGT
>QEVT01000442.1 GCA_003576755.1 bacterium
CGCGCGCCGCGCCGGGCCGGCCAGACCGGCGTGCTGCCGGAGGTCCCCGAGGCGATCGCCGTCGAGGGCGGGCGGCTCTACGTCGGCACGCGCGCCGCCGGCGGGCACGACGACGGCGACCGCAGCGGCGCCGGCCCCGCGGCGGGTAGCGACGGTGCCGCGCGGCTCTCGCTGTTCGACGTGCGCGCGCCGGGCCGACCGGCGCCGACAGGCAGCGTCACGCTCGACACGGCCGAGGTCGGCGCCATCGCCGTCGTGCGCGCCTTCGCGTTCGTGCTCGTCGACCGCGGGCTGGCGGTCGTCGACGTCAAGGACCCGCGCCGGCCGGCGGTCGTGGCCACCACCACCTTCCCGGTCGCCCCCGCCCCCGGCACGCCGTGGCACCCCGGCGCGCTCCTGGCGACGGACGACGGCGACCGCCTGCTCGCCGCCCACCCCGCCGGGCTCTTCGTCGTCGACGCACGGGATCCCCTCCAGCCGCGCACGATGGGGCTTGACGCCGGCACCGCGCCGGCCTTCGGCCTCGCCCGCGCCGGCGACGTTGCGTATGCGACCCGCGGGCCGGGGGGCATCGACGTCGTCGACCTCGCGCGCCCGGAGGGGCCGGCGATCGTCGCCACCCTCGATGCCGGCACCGGCGCCGACGCGCTCGCGGAGTCTCCGACCGCCATCGCCGCCGCCGGCACCGTGGCGGCGCTGGTGGACGGCGACGGGCGGTGGGTGGTGGCGCTGGATGTCCGCGATCCCCGCCGGCCCCGGCGCGCCGGGCGGACGCGGCTGGCGGCGTTCCCGTCCACCCATGCCGGCATCGGCGTCGCCGGCGGCCGCGCCGTCGTCGCCCTCGGCGACGCCGGCCTGTACACGGTCGGCATCGCCGCCGAGGGCGCCCCCTCCCCGCCGTCCGGGCCCGCCGAGCCCATCCTGCCGCCGCTCGCGCACGTGAGCGCGGCGCCGCCGCACGTCTACGCCGCCGCCGGGCCGGCCGGGCTGTACGTCGTCGACACCGCGTCCGCGCCGCGGCGGGTCGTCGGCGCATGGCGCGGCGAGGTCGGCCTGCCCGACGGGTCGGTGCGGCCCGTCGCCATCCGCGGCGTGCAGCACGCGGCAGGGCACGTGTACGCGCTGACCGAAGCCGACGGGCTCTGGGTGTTCGACGTCCGCGACCCGGCGGCGCCCGCGCCGATCGGCGACCCCGTCCCGCTCCCCCGCGTCGACGCCGTCGGCCCGCTGGCCGTGCGCGAGGGGCATCTCTTCGTCGGGGCCGGCGACGGGTCGCTGCGCGTGTTCGACATCCGCGACCCCGCCCGCCCCGCGGCGGTCGCCGTGCGCCGCGGCTTCGGCATCACCAACCTGGCGATCGTCGGCCGGTTCGTCTACGCCACCGCGGTCGGCGCGTTCAACATCGGCCACCTGCACGTGTTCAACGCCACCGAGCCGGACAACCCGCGCTACCTCCGGACGCACGACTTCGACGTGTTCTTCAACCGCCTGAACGGCGCCGACGGCCACCTCTACCTTTCCGGCGGCTACGGCGACCTCGCCGTGCTGTCGCTGGCCAACCCCGCCGCGCCCGTCGAGGTGGCCCGGCTCAAGCACATGGTGGTCGGGCGAACCGACCTGGCAAACGGGCGGCTCATCGCCGCCCAGCCGTCGCGGGTCGAGGCGCTCGACGTCCGCGATCCCACCCGCCCGCGCCGCCTCGGCGCGCTGGCGCTGCCGTGGGGCCGCGACGACCGGGTCGGGACGAGCGACATCACGGTCGCGGGCGGCGACGTGCTGCTGCTGCGCCACGAAGCCGGGTTGTTCAGCTTCGACGAGGCCCGGCTGCCACGGTCGGCGCGGGTAGACCGCTACCTGCCGCTGGCGCTGTCGGGCGGCGCCGCGACCGGCGGCGACCCTGATCGGCGCGGGGCCGCGGGACCGCGATCCGCAGAGGCATGCGCCGAACCGGCCCCGCCGCCGGCGCACGTCACGTTCGTGGTGGACACGTCCGGGGACATGCGCCGGCCCTTCGGCGCGGGCGGGCCAGCCGCGCAGACCCGCCTGGAGGCCGCGCAGTCGGCGCTGCGGGCGTTCGCCGCGGCGGCCCGCGGCCGCCCCATCGCCGTCGGCCTCGTGCG
>QEVT01000063.1 GCA_003576755.1 bacterium
GCGCCGGCAGCGAAGAACGGGCGGAGGTCGCCGGGGTCGTCCCAGCGCTGGAACCACATCGACGACAGCGCGAGCGGCGGCAGGCGGGTCATGTGCGGCGGGGCTCCGCCCGCCGGCACCGCCGCGCCGCGGCCAGCCGGCCGATCGTCAGCGAAACCATGCCATGGCCGCCAGCCCGACGACCCAGCAGTAGACCGCGAACGCGTACATCGGCGCGCGCCGCAGGTAGCCGAGCAGCCAGTCGATCGACGCCCACCCGACGGCGAACGCCGCGACGAACCCGGCCGCCAGCGCGACGACCTCGCCCGGCGCGGCGGGTCCGCTCGCCCGCTCGAGCGCCTCGACGACGCCGGCGCCGAGGATGGCGGGCGTGCCGAGCAGGAAGCTGAAGCGGGCGGCGCGCTCGCGGGTGAGGCCCGTCACCTGCCCCACGGCGATGGTCGCCCCCGAGCGCGAGATGCCCGGCAGGAGCGAGACCGCCTGCGCCACCCCGATCGCGAGCGACTGGCCGAGGCCGAGGGCGTCGTGGTGCGAGGTCGAGCCGTCCGCGGGGGCCGCGCCGCGGCCACGGTCGCCCGCCCCGTTGTCCGCCCCGCCGGCGGCGCGCCCGTGCGGCGTGCTGGCCGCACCCGCGCGCCGCCGCGCCACCGCCGCCGCGATGGGCTCGGCGGCGACGAGGAGCAGCCCGTTGACGATGAGCTGCGCGCCGGACTCGCGGGCCATCGCCGACAGGTCGCCGGCCAGGAGGCCCGCGTAGTACGACCGGAAGCCGATGCCGGCGACCGCGACGGGGATGGACGCCAGGACGATGAGCGCGAGCGTCCGGGCGTCGGCGTCGCCCCACGGGTCGCCCGCGCGCACGCCGCGCCAGGCGCCGGTCAAGAGGCGCATCCAGTCGGCGCGGAAGTAGGCCAGGACGGCCAGACCGGTGGCGATGTGCACGGCGACGTCGAACGACAGCGGCGCGTGCCAGCCCAGGGCCGCCGGCACGACGATGAGGTGGGCGCTGCTGGAGATCGGGAGGAACTCGGTGGCGCCCTGGAGGGCGCCCAGGACGACGGCCTCGAGGAGCCCCATCAGGCGCGCTCGAAGGGATCGTACAGCCGCCGGTACTCCTGCAGGGCGTAGCGGTCGGTCATGCCGGCGAGGTAGTCGACGATCACGCGGTAGGCCTCGGGGGTGAGCACGCCGCCGGGCCGGATGTCGGGCTGGGCGGCGCGGATGGTGGCTAGGGTCGGGTCGGGGAGCTGGCGGTAGTCGGCCTCGAACGCCTCGAAGAGCTGCTGCAGCACGCGCTCGGCCTTGTGGAACATGCGCACGACGCGGTAGTGGCGATACAGCCTGGCGTACAGGAAGTCCTTGAGCTCGCGCTGCATGCGCCGCATGTCGTCGGAGATGGCCATGAGGTCCGACGGGGCGCGCCGGACGTCGTCGGCGGTGCGCGGGTCGGCCTGCGCGATGCGCTCGGCGCTGGTGTAGACCAGGTCGGAGATGAGCAGGTCGATGACGCGCCGGATGGCCTTGTGGCGGCGCAGCTCGGCGTCGGCGTCGTCGACGCCCGCGACGGCCCGCTGCCAGAGCTCGAGGCGCCCGAGCTCGGGCATGTCCATCGCGATCATCCCGCTGCGCAGGCCGTCGTCGAGGTCGTGCGCGCTGTAGGTCAGCTCGTCGGCGAAGTTGACGATCTGGGCCTCGAGCGACGCGCGCCAGTCGGGGAGGTACGGCGCCATCCAGTCGGCGTGGACGGCGTCGTACTCGGTGGCGTGCTTGACGATGCCCTCGCGCGACTCCCACGTGAGGTTGAGCCCGCGGAAGCCGCTCCAGCGCTGCTCGAGCTTCTCGACGATGCGCAGCGACTGCAGCGTGTGGTTGAACCCGCGCCCGGTGTTGGCCGGGTCCTTGGGGTCGAGTCCGAGCCGCTCGAGCACCAGGCGGTCGAGCGTGGCCTCGCCGCTGTGCCCGAACGGCGAGTGGCCGAGGTCGTGCGCCAGCGTGATGGTCTCGACGAGGTCGGTGTTGGCGCCGAGGGCGCGGGCGATGGTGCGGGCGATCTGCGCGGCCTCGAAGGTGTGGGTCAGCCGCGTGCGGTAGTAGTCGCCCTCGTAGTTGACGAAGACCTGGGTCTTGTACTGCAGGCGCCGGAAGGCCGTGGTGTGGATGATCCGGTCGCGGTCTTTCTGGAACTCGGTGCGGTAGGGGTGGGTATCGCTGGGGTGCGCCCGCCCGCGGCTGGTGATCGACTTCTCGGCGTACGGCGCGAGCCAGGCCGCTTCGCCGGCTTCGAGCAGCACGCGGCTGCGGGGGGGCGGCGTCGAGGAAGGGGGCGGGATGGCGGCAGGCTGGGTCATTGGGGCTCCGTCGAGCGCGCGGGCGCGGGGTCTCGCTTGGCCGCGGCGGGGCGGCCACGGGCGCGTCATTATAGCGCGCGGGCGGCGCGAAATTTGCGCCTCGAGCGGCAGTCCCGATATCCTGTGGCCGCGCGCGCGCCGGACCGGACGGCGGCGCGGGCCCGCGCGACGCGCCAGCCCGACCCCACACCCCCCGCGAGGACTCTCGACCCATGTGCGGCATCTTCGGCATCGTAGCGGACCGTGAGTCCGACATCGGCGACATCCTGGTCGAGGCCGGCAAGCGGCTGGCCTACCGGGGCTACGACTCGGTCGGCAGCGCGGTCGTCGGCGCCGACGGGGCGATCGACCTGCGCAAGGACGTCGGCAAGATCGACGCGGTCAGCGAGGCGCTCGGCATGCGGCGCATGCGCGGCCTGCGCGGCATCGCGCAGCTCCGGTGGGCGACGTTCGGCGCGCCGAGCCGGGCCAACGCCCAGCCGCACCTCGACTGCGACGGCGACCTGGTGGGGGCGCACAACGGCAACGTCGTCAACCACGTGATGCTGCGGCGGCGGTTCGTCGAGGCCGGCCACACGGTGCGCGGCGACAACGACGGCGAGAGCTGCGTGCACGCGGTCGAGGCGCATCTCGACGCGGGCGCCGACATGGTCGAGGCGATCCGCCGGGCCTACGCCGACCTCGACGGCGACTACGCGTTCGTCATCACGGGGCGCGGCGAGAACGTGCTGTACGCGATCAAGAAGGGCTCGGGGCTGGTGGCGGGCATCGGCGACGGCTTCACGTGCGTGTCGTCGGACCTGCCGTCGCTCCTGCCGCTGACGCGCGACATCGTGCGGCTGCAGGACGGCGAGATCGTGGTGCTGCGCCCGGACGGGGTCGAGGTGCGGCGGGTGGACACCGGGGCGGTGGTGGCGCGCGAGGTCGAGGCCTACGCGGGCGCGATGGACGCGGCCGAGAAGGGCGGCTACGCACACTTCATGCTCAAGGAGATCCACGAGCAGCCGAAGGTGGCGGCGGAGCTGCTGCACCTCCTGCGCGACTCGGCGGACGTGCACCGGGTGGTCGACATCATGCGCTCGGCCGACCGGTTGTACTTCGTGGGCTGCGGGACGTCGTACCACGCCTGCCTCCTGGGGGCCTACTACTGGAACCAGATCGCCGGGCGGCTGGCGATCCCGATGCTGCCGGGCCAGTTCATCGAGCAGGCGTCGGCGAGCCTCGACCCGCGGGCGGCGGTGCTCTTCGTCAGCCAGAGCGGCGAGACCAAGGACGTGCTGAGCGCGCTGAACGTGGCGCGCGACAAGGCGGTGCGGCTGCTGGGGATGTGCAACGTCATCGGCTCGACGCTGATGCACGTGACCGAGGCGTACCTGCCGCTGGCGTGCGGCTACGAGATCAGCGTGCCGGCGACCAAGACGTTCATGAACCAGGCGCTGCTGTTCCACTACCTGGCGCGCGCGGTGGCGGGCAAGGACGTGGCGGCGCTGGACGCGGTGCCGGACCTGCTCGAGCGGGCCATCGCCGAGACCGAGGCGCCGGCCGAGGCGGTGGCGCGGCGGCTGGCGGGGTGGGACTCGCTGTACTACCTGGGCTACGGGCTGACGGAGGCGATCGCGCTCGAGGGGGCCCTCAAGCTCAAGGAGATCACCTACGCGCACTGCGAGGGCATGTTCAGCTCGGAGTTCAAGCACGGGCCGCTCTCGGCGGTGTTCGACGGGTTTCCGGTGGTGTTCTTCACGGCGCCGGGCGACGAGGCGATGATGACGAACCACGTCCACGAGGTGACGTGCCGCGGCGGCCACGCGATCGCGGTGGCCGAGGACCACGCGGAGTTCCGCCAGAACGTCGGCGCGTACCTGGCGGTGCCGCGGTCGGACCGGATGCTGTTCCCGCTGCTCGCCACGGTGCCGGCGCAGCTCGTGGCCTACCACATGAGCCTGGCGCGCGGGCTGGACCCGGACTTCCCGCGCAACCTGAGCAAGACGCTGACGGTGGATTGAGGCGGGCGGCGCCGGGCCGTAGACGCGGCGCCCGCCCGGCAGCGAACACGGAGGTGACGGGATGGACCAGCTCAAGCACTATGCCGTCGAACGGCTGGCGGCCGGCGCGGACGCGGTCGCGGCGCTGGCCCGCGGCGTGTCGGACGCGCAGGCGCGCTGGCGGCCGGCGCCGGACGCGTGGTCGCTGCTCGAGGTGATCTGCCACCTCGGGGACGAGGAGGCCGAGGACTTCCGGACGCGGCTGGGCTGCCTGCTCGCGGTCCCGGCCGCGCCGTTCCCGTCGATCGACCCGCAGGGCTGGGTGACGGCCCGGGGCTACAACGACCGCGACCCGGCGGCGGCGCTGGCGCGGTTCCTGGCGGAGCGGCAACAGTCGCTGGACTGGCTGACGGGCCTCGACCGGCCGGACTGGGAGGCGGGCGTCGACCACCCGGCGGCGGGCCGGGTGACGGCGGGCGGGATGCTCGCGGCCTGGGTGGCGCACGACATGCTGCACATCCGTCAGCTCAACGAGCTGCACTGGCAGCACATGGCCACGTGGGCGCCGGCGATGGCGCAGGACTACGCGGGGGGGTGGTGAGGGGCGCGGTGGCGCTGTCTGGTCATTCGCGGCGTGAATGATTGTCATTCAAGCGATGCATGCACCAGCCCTTCCCCGGCTTGTGGCCGACAGCCTCGCCGAGCGCATGGGCATCATGCCCGCGGTGGTGGTGACCGGCGCGCGGCAGACCGGCAAGAGCACCCTGGCACAGGCGATCGGATCGGCCAACCGCCGCTACTTCTCGCGCGACGACCTCGACACCGTTGACGCGGCACGACGGCGGGTGTTTCGTCGAGGCGCCGGGTCAAGTCGGCAAGGGCTCGGCGTTCGATCATCCCTGCAATTGTGGTAGCATGCTCCCGGATTTGCATGGTTACGGGGCGGCCAAGTGGGTCGTGTCCCGCTACCGGTGGCGGTGGGGGACGTAAGCAGGGTCAGATCCGAACCTGTCGGGCCGTCGCGGCCTCCAATCGAGCAGGACTGCCTCATGTTTCGCCGCATCGCCGCAGGCTGTGCCGGCATCGCCGCCATGATCTTCCTGTGCACGGCCGTCACCCTGGCGAGCGTCTATGTCTCGTCGTCGCGGCTGTTGTCGTCGCTGCCCGAGGCGCCGATCCGCGTCGACGGCGACTGCCCGCGCGAGGCGGTGCTGGCGTACGTCAAGGACGGCCGGGTGGCGCGCATGAACCGGATCCTTGCGCCGCTGGAGGCGTTCTCGAGCGGGAGCGCGGGCGACCGGCTGGACCGGCTCCATGCGATCGACATCGCGGCCGTGCGTGCCGGCCGCAACGCGGTGTTGGCGGAGGACGTGCCGGCGTGCCTCGAGGAGCTGCGCGCCGCGGAGGTCGACATGGCGGACCTGGTGATCGACGTGATGGCGCACGTCCAGAGCACGACGCGGGGCGGCAATGGCGTGCGCGGATTCTACGGCACGGTCACCGGGATCACGGCGATGATCAGGGGCATCCGGCCGCGTCTCGACCGCATGCGAGACGGCTGGGACGCGCTCGGCAAGCGGCTGGGCATCGACTTCGAGGCGTTGGAGGAGGGCTCGGGCGCGTCGGGGGTCGGCGGGCCCGAGCTCGGCCCGTGATAGAGACGGCGGGTGAGCGTGGGACCACCCCAACGCCGGCTCTGCATGTCGATCCACGGCTGCGGGAACCCATCGACCCTGGCCGACGTTGGAATGGGCTGGGACCACGAGGATCCCGCGACCCATGCTCCAACTCAGGCTCACGTTCGACGACCCGACCGGTGGCCGACCGCCACCGCCGCCTGCTGCCTGCCCGCGCCCGGGGTGCGGCGGGCGTGTCCGGCATTGGCAGTCGGTCGTCAAGCGGGTGCGGGGAGCGGCGGGCGGCGTGGCGACCGCGGAACGCTACGTCTGCCTGGACTGCCGGCGGACGTTCCGGGTGTATCCGGAAGGGATCGACCGCGGAACGGTGCCGACGGCGGCGAAGCGCTGGGCGGCGGCGCTTCACGACCTCGGGCTGCCGTACCGCGACGTCAGCCGCGCCCTGGCGGTGCTCGGGGTGACGCTCGGCAAGAGCAGGGTGCAGACGCTCGCCAGGCCGCTGGTGGGCGCTGGGCAGCCCCGGCCGGGATGGCTCGGCGCGCTGTTGGAGCGGGTCGAGATCGAGGGCGAGGGTTCGGACGCGGGAGCAGCTGCGGACGCGGGCGCAGGTGCGGGTGCAGCCGGGGGCGAAGGCACGGGTGCGGTTGTACGCGACGCCACGGGCGACGGTGCGCCGGCGACCGCGCACGGGCACGGCGACGGCGGCCAGGCCGAGCGGCGGGCATGGGTGTGGATCCAGGGCCGGCGGCACGCGTTGCGGCGGGTCGTGGACGCCTCCGGGCGGGCGGTGCTGGTCGTCGACGGCGTCGCGCGCGACCTGTTCTACGTCGTGGACGCGTGGGCGGGGGCCATGCTGGCGGAGCACGGCGTGCACGCGGCGGTGGGCTACTTCGGCGACGCGGGCCGGCGCCGCGACGGCGCGCCGTCGCGCATCCTCGTTGGCGGGATCGGTTGGGATGTTGCCGTTCGGGCGGGGGACAGCGCCCAGGCGTCTGGGCTCGATCCGATCGGGATGGAGCGCGCCGTCGTCGCGGCGGCCGGTGATCAGGACGGGGGTGGCCCGACCGCGTCGATCCTGTGGTTCGGTGCGCCCTCGCCCCCAGGCCATCCGCGCTCGTTGTGGTCGACGGCGGCAGCGGCGCCGCGGGGTTGGGCGCATCGCGGCGGAGGCCGCGCACCCGGCGACGGCATCGGCGCAAGGTTGGGCGCGCCTGTGCCCCGCATCGGCCGGGCCCGGCATCGGCCCGGGCGCCGCACGGGGCGGGGGCCCGACGGGTCAGGCGGCGCGGGCCACGCCTTGCGAGGCGCACGCCGCCCGCGCGCTGCCGCATAGGCGGTTCGCCGGCCGCGCGGGGGATCAAGGCGTCCCGCACCACTGACGGTTGGACGATGGCCCTGGAGCTCGGGCGGGCGCGTGGTGTTTCCGCGGTTGAGTCGGGTCGCACGATCGCCTCGACTGCCATCCTTCCGGGGCCATCCCGGCCCGGTTCTCGGCTTGTTGCGGGTATGGTGTTTGCCTTGCTTGTGTGGGTTTCTTGCTTTGGGGGAGCGGGGTCGGGGAGTGAGGGCCGGCTCCTGTTGCGCCCCTACGGGCCCTCACCCTGGCTGAGCTGCGCTCAGCCCGTCCCTCTCCCAATGCTGGGAGAGGGACGTGTGCCTGTTCAACCCAGGTCGGCGGTGTTGGGCCGGGCTGAGCAGATGCGCCGATGATGCCCCGGATCCTGCCGACGATGACCCGGACCCGGAAGGGGCAGGTTTGAAACCTGCCCTGTATGTGTTCGGCAGGGGGGTGACGCGTGCCTGAACGGGTACGTCTGCGGAACCGTCGTGGTTATTGCATCCTCCGTCGCCAAGTGACAGCACAGTGCCATGCCGACAGGCTCTCGATGCCGTCGACTCTTGCATATCCCGGTACGCATGAATGCCGCATCCCCCGATCGTCCACGCCTACATGGCCGCCCGCTTCGCCCGTCGCGTCTGCTTGGGCGGCCCGAGGACGGCGCCGATCAGCGGTATGGTAGAATGCCGCTCCGGGGGAATGCTGGAAGAGCCGGGGACCGGGCAACACTTCCGACGCAACGCGGGGACGGCGATGGGGTCGATTCTGGATGACACAAGGGCGGCGGCTCCCGCTGTGTTCGCCCGGCTGACGATCGCATGACTGGCGGTGATCGCGCCGACCTCGCGGCAGGCATCGTCGCCGGGTACGGGCCTGCCGGGAGCTTGGTCGTGCGGCTGGCGGCGCGTCTCTGGCCGATCTTCGAGACGGAGACCCAACGCCGGGCAGCGCTGGCGGGCGCGACGGCCGACTTCCCCGACCTGGCCGCGGACGTGGCGTGGGGCGGCCCGGCGCTGGACTTCGCGCGTTCGATCGCGGGCTGGCTGCTGACGCGCAAGGGCACGCACGGCCGGCAGGTGCTGGTGGCGCTGCTCGACGAAGCGGCGCGCCGCGTGAGCGAGGTGGATCCCGAGAACGCCGACTTCGCCGTCTTGCGCGCCGAGGTCGAAGCGTTCCGGCCGCCGGTGCTCGCCGTGCACGGCGACGCGCCGGACAGGCCGTTGCCGGAGGCCTTCGCGGCGCTGCAGGCCGCAATTGCCGGGGATGCGCCTGCGGCGGCGTTGTCGAGGGCGACGCTCGATGCGGTGATCCGTCACCGGCCAGCGAGCTTGACGGAGTACCGCCTGTCGCGGGTGGCGGAATGGTCGCAGGCGGGCTACGAGCTGGACCGGCGGTTCACGCGGCTCACGCTGATGATCGACCAGGGGCCGGCGACGACGGGGCAGCGGTGGTCCGAGCGCCCCGACGCGTCGTTCGACGACCTGCGCGACGTGCTTGGCGCGGTCCGCGATCGCGCTGTCGTGGTCCTGGGTGAGCCGGGGGCGGGCAAGAGCACGCTCTTGCGGCGGTTGGAGCTGGATCTGGCGGTGGACGCGTTGACGGCGCCGCGCGCGGGCACAGGGGACGGGGCCGGCGCTGCGGGCGCCGACGCGGGCGCCGACGACGGGCGCGTGACGTTCTTCGTGGACCTGAGCCGCTATGCGCCGGTGATCACGAACGACGGCCTGCGCAAGCGGGCGGAGCCGTCGGCGGATGCGTGGTTGGCCGAGCAGTGGCGCCAACGCTGCCCGGAGCTGCCGGGTTGGGGCGACATGCTGGCCACCGGACGGGTGGTGGTCCTCCTCGATGCGCTGAACGAGATGCCGCACGCCGGCGAGGCGGACTTCGACGACCGCCGGGAGGCGTGGCGCGAGTGGCTGCGCGACTTGCCGCCGGGGAACCGGGCCGTCTTCACGTGCCGCAGCCTGGACTACAGCGCGGGACTGTCGACCGACAAGCTCCCGGTGCCGCAGGCGCGGGTCGAGCGGATGGACGACGGCCAGGTGCGGCGGTTCCTTCAGGCGTATCTGCCCGATCGATGGGCCGAGGTTTTGGAGCAGATCGACGGCACGGACTTGCTCGACATCGTCAAGACGCCGTTTTACGCGGGACTGCTCGTGCAGCAAGCGGACGCGGAGGGCGCGCTGCCGCGCGGGCGGGCGGGGCTGGTGACCGGGTTCGTGCGGCACGCACTTCGGCGGGAGGTCGGGAATCGGCACACGCTGTTCTTGATGGACGCCGGGTTGTTGACGCCGGCGGACCACACGCAGATCCAGCAGCGCCCGGGCAACGTGTACGCCCTTCCGTCGGGCGGGCCCTTGATTCCAAAGATCGTCGATCTGGCGTTCGCCATGCAGGCGGGCGGACGCGGGCAAGACGTGGTGCGGGAAGTCGTGACCCGCGCGGATGCCTGTGCGCTCGTCGATCATCCCCGAGCCGACGACATCGTCGACGCGGGCGTGGCGTTGGGCATCCTTGTCGTCAAGACGCGCGAGGAGCTGGATGCCACGGTGGCGGAAGTGGAGTTCTTCCACCAGCTCTTCCGCGAGTACTTCGCCGCGCGGAACGTCGCCAGGAACCTCGATCCCGCCCGGATGGCGACCGAGTGGCGGGCGGAAGCGATGCCGGAGCGGCTGGACGCCACGCTGGCCCGCATTGCGCCCGCCGACCCGCTGCCGCCGGCCCCGGCGACGGGCTGGGAGGAGCCGGCGGCGCTGGCGGCGGCGATGACGCCACGGCCGGACGACTTCGTGCAGGCGGTGGCGGCGGTGAACCTGCCGCTCGCGGGTCGCTGCGCGGCCGAGGCGGATGTGCGGGTGTCGGAGGCGGTGAAGGCCGACCTTCGTCAGAGGCTCGTCGCCCGCACGGGTGATGCGGCGGCGGATCTTCGCGCCCGCATCGCCGCGGGGCTGGCGCTGGGCCGGCTCGGCGACCCGCGCTTCGAGCGGCGGGAGGGTCCGCACGGGCCGTACATCGTGCCGCCGATGGTGTGCGTGCCGGCGGGGCGGTATCCCATCGGCACGGAGCGCGGCGGTTGGCCGGACGAGCGGCCCGCGCATTACGTTGAGCTGCCAGAATTCCACCTCGGACAGTTCCCGGTCACCAATGCCGAGTGGGCGCTCTTCGTCGCGTCGGGCGGCTACGCCGACGAGCAGTGGTGGGAGACCGAGGCGGCGCGGGCCTGGCTGCGGGGGGATCCGGCGTCGGTGGAGCACTCGAGGCAATGGCAGCGCGACTTCTGGCGGTCGGGACCGAAGGACGACGCGTCGTTCCAGACATGGGTGGCGGACCGACCCGGCCTCACGGACGTGGATATCCCTTGGTTGCAGTGGTTCTTCGGTCAGAGTGCCGAAGAGTTGGAGTCGACGATTGCCGGATGGTATCCAGCCGAACGCAAGTCCGAGCCTCAGTTATGGAATGACGCGGCATTCAACGCGTCCAGCCAACCCGTCGTGGGCGTTTGCTGGTTCGAGGCACGCGCCTATTGTGCGTGGCTGAGGGCACAGTCCGGTCAAGCGTTCTGCCTGCCCAGCGAGGTCGAGTGGGAGGCAGCCGCACGAGGTCCCAAGGGGCGCGTGTTCGCGTATGGCGACACTTTCGACGCTGCTGTCTGCAACACCTTCGAGACGCACGTCCGCCGCACGACGCCGGTGGGCGTGTTCCCCGGCGGTGTGACCCTGGGATCGGATGGACTGCACGACATGACCGGCAATGTCTGGGAGTGGACGCGGAGCCTGTGGGGTGCCGAGTCCTCAACGCCTGAACACGGCTACCCCTATGACCTTGCAGACAGCCGCCGAGAGAACCCGAATGCTGATCCCAAGATCCGCCGGGTGGTGCGGGGCGGGTCGTGGGGCTTCCCATCGCTCGGCGCTCGCGCCGCGTCCCGCTACAGGCTCATTCCCGACGACCGTAACCTCAACGTCGGGGTGCGGTTGGCGGTTTCGGCCCTCATCTCCGTGAAACACTGATTGCTGATGCCGCGTAGCGGCATGTCTTTGACGTTCTCCCCCGTGGCATGCGCGCACCAGGCGACTTGACCGGGACGACCGGCTGGCTATGATCGTCCCGCCGACGCAAGTCGGCGGGGCTGCCTGTAACCGACCGCCGGGTGGTGCGGGGCGGGTCGTGGAACAACCCATCGAACAACGCTCGCGCCGCGTACCGCAACAGGAACGGTACGCGTTCAGCAGGGGGGCGGCAGTAGGGGCGAAGCATCCGCCGCAATCACCATGGCCCTATGCCATCCCGTCCTTCGGCGGATGCTTCGCCCTCCCCTCCACGGCCGCCTGGCGAGGCGGCGGAGGGTGATGGGTCATCCAGGGCGAAGCATCCGCCGACGAGGATGCGTGGCGCGTTGCGGTGTGGGTCTCGGCGGATGCTTCGCCCCTACCGGTATGATCGGTGATCAGCGGCTCACGGAGATGAGGGCCGAAACCGCCAACCGCACCCCGACGTTGTTGTCATGAGAATCAGGGAAGCTCCAGTCGCGAAACGCAGCACTAGCGCTGTCCGAGGGACTGAGCCACGAACCGCCCCGCACCACCCGGCCGGACATTCGGTCGACATGCTCTGGTTCTTCGTCGTGCTCCGACCCGTGGCCTGTCGCTGTCCACTCCCAAACATTGCCACTCAGGTCGCAAATGCCCGAAGGAGTTGCGCCGTCCGGGTAGATGCCTGCAGCGTTGGTTTGGCCGACGAAGTGTCTGCCCTTGACAAATCCGTTGAGCTGGCTCCACAACCCGAACCGATCTGTCTCATCGATGTTCGCCCTCCCCTCCACATACCCATCTCCCCACGGATACTCCCGCCCATCCGTGCCGCGCGCCGCCTTCTCCCACTCGCGCTCCGTCGGCAGCCGCACCTCGTAGCCCAGCGCGTCGCTCAGCCAGCGGCAAAACGCCACCGCCTCGAACCACGCGACGCCCTCCCGCGGGTGGTTCGCGATCGGCCACGCCGCCTCGGCCGGTGCCGCCGGGCGCTCCGCCAGGCCCTCCCACCAGCGGTCATCCGCGTAGCCGCCTGGATCGTCGACGAACGCCTGGAACTGCGCACAAGTCACCGGATAGCGCGCGATCGAGAACGCCGGCAGCCATAGCTGCTCCCCGTTCTGGAAGATGAACGGGCCTTCCGGCACCTCCACCCACGCGATGTCCGGGATCCGCCGTCCAGTCCGTGAATCCCACACCACGCTCACCCCTGGGCGGTTGTCCAGCGGGAGATCGTTCAACGTCAGCATCCCCAACGCCCGCCCCACCGCCGCCCGCGCCTCCGGCATCGGGTCGCCGCCCGTATCCGTCAGCCGAGGGATCCAGGCGTCCCGCAGCGCCTCCAACGTCGCGTCCGCCACGCGCGCGCCGCCGCGCAGCACACACTGCGCCGCCACCTCCGGGTTCGCCGCCGCGACCCACCGCAACACCGGCGAACAGTCGTCCGCGTATAGCCCCGCGAGCTGGATCGCCGCCTCCTCCCAGCCCGTCCGCTCCCACCAGCGCTCCGGCGGCCACAGCTCCGCCGCGGCCAGCGTGCCGTCGCCGATCGGCGCGGGCAACCGCTCGCGCATCCGCAGCGCCACGAAGTGCTCGTGCAGCAGGTGATGCACGAAGCGCACGTACTCGCCGACGACCAGCAGGCTCGCGCTCGCGGCCCGATGACGCTGCTCCGCCGAGAGCAGGTGCGCCACCGTGTCGATCGGCGCCTCCGGCATCGCCCCCCGCTCGTCCTCGACCACCTCGACCTGCCGCGCCTGCATCGCCCACGCCAGATCCCCGAGCGCCGCCAGCACCCCGTGCCCTTCCGGCGTCGGCGGTCCCCATTCCGTGTCCGAGACCCGCTCCAACAGCCCTTCCCGCGCCAGCAGGACCCGCACGAACCGCCGCATCAGGTCGCCGCGGTTCTCCGGCACCCTGCCGGTGTCGAGGTACACCGCGATCAACATCGTCAGCATGAACGGGTTGCTCGCCAGCGCCATCAAGCTCCGTTGGCCGTGGACCGCGTCACGCCACGCCTTGTCCTGGTTCCCCGTCGTCTCATGGAAGACATCCGGGTCCGCCGTCGGCACGTCCGCCGCCGTCCAGAACTGCTCGAGCGTCGCGCCGGCCCTCTGCCACGCCAGCCAGGCGTCGTACACCGCCTCGCCGCCGGCCAGCGTCCAAAAGAGGTCCGCCCCGTCCCGCCCCGCGGGGGCCAGGTGGTTGTCGATGAACGCCTTGATCCGCGGCGGGTCCATCTCCCGGATCTCGATCCGATCGACCCCCAGGTCCAGCGCCCCGTAGTCCAGCGTCCGGCACGTCACCACCGCCATCCGCTCCGGATGGCCCTCGAGCAGCGCATCCCGGATGGCCTTTGCCTTCTCACCGCGCAGCGCCGCCGGCATCTCGTTCAAGCCGTCGAGCAGCAGCACCCCGCGCAGCGACGCCAACAGCGACGACAGGTGCCCACCGAGCGGCCCCAGCTCGTCCGCCATGAACCGCTCCAGCGGCCGATCGTCCGTCCAGCGCCCCAGCCGCACGTACAGCGGCAGCGGCGCCGCCGAGTCCGCGATCGCCGCGTCGATCAGCCCGTCCGCCAGCTTGAGCAGCGTCGTCGACTTGCCCGCCCCCGGCTCACCCAACAGCACCGCATGCCGCCGCCGGGCCGCCCCCGGCAGAGGGCGCGCCACCGCCCCGAGGGCGTCACCGATGTCCTCGAACGTCTCCGGCTCGGCCTGCCGGGCCGGCTCCGCGACCTCGCCGACGCCGGCACGCAACAGCGCCAGCGCCGGGCTGGCAATCACCGGCCGCAGCCGCGCCTCCGCAGCAGGCGCCACCGCCGGCACTTGCGCCCTCAGAGCCAGCGGCGTGTACTGCGCCATGTTCAAGAGGTACTGCTCGCGCAGCCACTCCAGGTACCCGATCTCGACCTTCCGAGGGCTCGGCTCGCGCGCCTCGATGTTCGCGACCAGCCGCGCGATGCGGGTCTGACCCTCGACCCCCACCTCCAGCACACCCAGCAGCGCCGCGACCGCATGGCAAGGCGCGCCGTCAGCCGTCGCTCCCGCGCCCGGCGGCAGGTAGCCGTAGTCGAACAGCGTCTTCAAGCAGTTGACCGCGAACACCTGCGGCTTACCGGCCACCTCGAAGCCGTATGCCAGCCCCGGCACGCCGTAGAACGCCAGCGACAGGAGCGCCTCGCGCTCCGCCGTCCCGCCGCCCACGTGCGGCATCAGGATGTCCACCGCTTCGCGCAGAAGGTTGGGGTGGCTCATGGTGTGCGGAGTATACACACCTCCGGTCACGTGGGCGGTCAACCTGTGCGGCAACGGAGATGCCATCCCTGGGACTGCGGGCCTCGTGCCCACCCGGCAGATGCGGTCCGGAAGCCCGCGGCCCCAGGCAGCACACGCGTTGTGCAACGGCCCCGCTTCAGTGAGGCTGCACGCCGTCAGCTCCCACACGAGGACACCGCCTTGCGGAAGGGACCCGCGCGCGCAGACCACGCCGCGAGCCGAACCGGTTGGCCGACGCCTTGGAAGTGCCGCAGGCGCCGCCTCCCGTGGCCCGGGTGCGGAAAGGGCAGGGTTGCGCTGCGCATAGGAGTAGGATATCCTGGTACGACTTCCGAAAATCACTCCTACGCGTCATGCTGAGGATCTGACCATGAGCGAGATCACGACCACAATGACCCGGCGCGGGCAGGTGACGATCCCCAAGCCTTACCGTGATGCGCTGCATCTTGCCGAAGGCGACGCGATCGCTTGGGATCTGGTCGAAGGAGTACTGGTCTTGCGGCGGATCGGATCCGTGGCGGATGCCACGTACGCTGTCATCCGTCCGCGGAAGACTCCGGAAGACTTCGAGGAGCTGCGCGAGCAATACAGACAGCATCGAACGCACTTGGTTCTGGAGGCGCTCGAGAGCAGCGCGTCTGCCGAGGGTGAAGCGTAACCGATGGAAGGGCCGGTGTTCATCGACTCGAACATCATCGTGCGACACATCGTCGGCGATGCGCCCGTGCAGGCAGAGGCGTGCCGGGTTCTCTTTCGGGCTGTCGAGGCCGGAAAGCACACGGTGTGGACGACGAACCAAGTGGTCGCAGAGTGCGTGTACGTTCTGACCAAAGCATACTGACGGCGTGACAGAACGTTCGTTCCGTTTCGGCGCTGAGGCTGCCCGGGCGGGTGGCAGATCCTGGGAGCGCCGGCTTCCAGCCGGCAAGATGCCGGAGCGCGGCGTGGCCGCCGACCTGCTCCTGCGACTACTCGAGATGCCTGGCGTCGGCTTGGAGCAGAAGCGCACGATCCGTCAGGCGCTCGAATTGTTCGTGGCGCATCCTCGCGTCGACTACGACGACTGCTACCATTGCTACCATGCGGCGCTGGTCATGGCCCGGGGGGAGAGACGCGTCATGAGCTTCGATCGGCACTTTGACCAGATCGCCGGGATCGAGCGGGTCGAACCTACCGCCGCTCCGCCCTGACCGCCACAACCCAAGCGGCCTCGCCCTCGATCCAATCCCCAATGCGACGCCCGCCCTAACCCCCATCCCCCTCGATCTCCTCCCACACCCGCCGCACCGACTCCGCCATCCCGATCCGGCCCTCCGCCACCGCCAGCATGTAGCGATCCGCCCAGCGGTGGATCTGCGAGCGCGCCGTCGCCAGCTCCAGCCGCGCCAGCCGCATCAGCGGCCCCGCCTCGTCCAGCGCGCCCGTCAGCTCGAAGTCGCGGTCCGCCCGCGCCCGGTCGTACGGCAGCCGCACCACCTCCACCCGCCACACCCCCGCGTGCCACGTCGCCCGCGCGTACGCCGCCCGCCAGTCCCCGTCGAACGGCAGCCCCACCGCCCCCGTGTTGACCACCTTCGTGCCGTCGATCTCCCGCACCAGCGCGCGGTGCGTGTGCGACGTCACGAACACCGCCGGCGCCGGCGCGATCTGCAGCGCCACCTCCTCGTCCGGCGTCTGCCGGTAGATCCCGTCGCGGTTGCCGCGCATCGAGGCGTGCACCGCCCGCAGCGCCGTGCCGTCCGGCGCGAGCACCTCGTGCCGGCCCGGCCAGCGCGCCAGCGCCGCCACGTCGGCGCCCAGCCGCTCCGCCGTCCACTCCGGCATCCGAAACGCGTCGCGCAGCGGATGGCCCTCGGGCTCGCGCACCGCCACCCGGCTCAGCACATAGTCCTCGTGGTTGCCGCGCAAGAGCACCCACCCGTCCGCCGCCTCGCGCGCCAGCACGAAGCGCAGGCACTCCAGCGGCCGCGGCCCGCGGTTGACGACGTCGCCGTTGACGATCGTCACGTCCGGCCGCCAGCCGTCGACATCCGCCGCCGCCACCTCGAGCGCCGCGAGGTTGGCGTGGATGTCGGCCAGGATCGCGATCTTCACGCCAACGCCGACGACGGCCGCCCCGGCGACCGTCGCACCCCACGCATGACGCCCGACATCCATTTCCCTGCCATCTGACGTTAATCCATAATACCACCCAGGATCGCCACGCCGCGCGCCCGGCGCGCCAAACCAGCGGAGGATGCCGCCATGACCGCCCCCCGAACCACCCGCCCTTTCCGGTCGCACGGCGCGCCCGCCGCCGCCCTCGCCGTCATCCTCGGCGCGCTTCTCGTGGCGCCCGACACCGCCGCCCAAACCGGTCCCGCCCCCGACCCCGCCGCCTACCCCCACAGCGGCACCCTCGGCAACGCCGGCGCGCCGTGGCAGCGCTCCAACGCCTACCTCGACCAGCCGTGGGGCCTCGGCGCCGACCGCGACGGTGTGTGGATCGCCAACGCCGCCGCCCGCACCCTCGTCCGCTTCGGGACCGGCCCCGTCGAGGAGATCGGGCGCGCCGGCGACCCGTACGCCATCTACGCCGAGGCCGTGCGGTGGCCGGCCGACGTGTTCGTGTACCAAGACGTCCACGCGCCGTTCCTCCGCGCGCCGGCCGGCGCTGCCCAGGATCGCGCCGACGGCCGCCCCGTGCGGCCCGTCGTCCCGGCCGGCCTTCCCGCGCCGCCCGCCATCCCCGCCCATGCAGCCGTCGACGGTCCATCTGCCGACCCGTCCGCCGACCCGCCCGCCGCGCCCGACCAGCCGCGCCCGCAGCCCGGCCCGACCCAGGCGCCCAAGCCCACCGCCGCC
>QEVT01000443.1 GCA_003576755.1 bacterium
CCGCCACCGTTGCCGGCGTGATCGCCCAGCCCGCGCGCGCGAGCCCGTCGAGCGCCGCCACCGCCGTGGCCGCGTTGACCGCCTGGTGTGGGCCTGCCAGGCCGATCCGGGTGGCATAGCGCCGGCCGCCCGGCACGTCGACCGCGATCGCCTGCCCCCACGGCGTCGCGTCGCCTGCCCGCCACGTGACGTCCCGCCCGACCCACGTGACCGGCGCGCCGATCCGCGCCGCGGCGGCCGCGACGACGGCGGCCGCCGCGGCGACCTGGGGCGCCGAGATCACCGGAACGCCCGGTTTGAAGATGCCGGCCTTGTCGGCCGCGATCTGGTCCACCGTGTCGCCCAGGACCTGGGTGTGGTCGAGGCCGATCGGCGTCAGCACCGTCGCCGCCGGTGCGACCACGTTGGTCGTGTCGAGCCGCCCGCCGAGGCCCACCTCGATCACGGCCACGTCCACCGCCGCCCGCGCGAAGTGGTCGAACGCCAACGCCGTCAGCGCCTCGAACGTCGTCAGCCCCGGGTGGCGGGCCGCCAGGTCGCGCAGCGTCGGCAGCCACGCCAGCACGTCGGGCTCGCCGACGGGCTCGCCGTCGACCTGGATCCGCTCGCGCACCGTGTGCATGTGCGGCGACGTGTACAGACCGGTGCGGTAGCCCGACGCCTGCAGCCCGGCGGCAAGCAGCGCGCACGTCGAGCCCTTGCCGTTCGTGCCGCCGACGTGCACCGCCGGCCACCGCCGCTCGGGGTGCCCGAGGTCGGCCAGCACCGCGCGGATGCGGTCGAGCTCGAACGACGGCAGCGTGCCCGGCGGGCGCGTCTCCCAGTTGGCCAGCCCGTAGAAGGCGTCGAGCGCGGCCTGCCAGGGCGTCGGCGTGGCGTGCTGCATGCCGGCAATTGTATAATCCGACACGGAGAATGCCCCAATGACCCCCATCGCCGCCCGCCGGCTCCCGCCCCGACGCCCGCTCGCCACCGCGCTGCCGGCCGTGCTCGCCGCCCTGACGCTGGCCGGCCTCGCCGCTGCTTGCGCCCGCGCGCCGCTGCTCGCCGACGTCACGCTCGAGCCCGCCGCCATCACGCCGAACCAGGACGGCGACGCCGACGTCACGCGCATCGCGTACGCCATCGGCGCCCCGGCGCACCTGACCATCGAGCTCGTCGGCAGCGACGGCACCGCGCACCGCCTGCGCGACCGCCGCCCGCGCGCGCCCGGCGCCTTCGTCGCCGAGTTCGGCGGCGTCGTCGACGGGCGGATGCTGCCCGACGACACCTACACCGTGCGCCTGACCGCCGCGCCACGCGACGGCGGCGCGGCGGCCACCGTCACCGCCACGCTGCAGATCGCCGACGCCGACACGCGCCTGCCCGAGCTGGCCGGTTTCGCCGTCCAGCCCGACGCCTTCACGCCCAACCAGGACGGCCTCGGCGACCGCGTGACCGTGACGTACCGCCTCGACGAGCCGGCCGACGTGCGGCTCACGCTCGAGGACGCCGACGGCAACTACGTCCAGGACATCCTCGAGGACATCGACTACGCCGAGCCCCCCGGCGAGCCCGGCGTCAAACAGTACGACTTCGACGCCGGCGTCGACGCCGACGCCCCGCCGCCCCCCGACGGCGAGTACCGCATCGTCGGCCAGGCGCGCGACCGCGCCGGCAACGTCGTCCGCCAGACGCTCCCGCTGACCATCCGCGACGGCGGCCAGCCGCGCGCGGCGATCGTCGGCGACGTCGATTGGAGCGCCCGCATCCTCCCGCTCGGCGCCACGCTGGTCTTCACCGCCACCGTCGAGAACGTCGGCGACACGCCGATCCGGACGCGCGGCCCCGAGCCCGGCTTCGTCTACGACAACACCCAGACCTTCAACCTCCAGCTCCCGCCCGGTGTGCGCGTGCTGGCCCGTACCGGCGGCCGCCCCGGCGACCCCGGCTACCGCGCCGCGTCGCGCCGCGTCGTGTTCGACGACCCCCCAGGCGAGGGTGCGATGCCCGACCTCGACCTCGACCTCGCCCGGCCCGTGCCGGCCGACGACCCCCTCGCCGCCGGCGCCCCGCTGGCCGGCCGGCCGCTGGCGGCCGTCACGCCCGGCGCCGTGCCGGCG
>QEVT01000064.1 GCA_003576755.1 bacterium
CGCGCCAGATCGGTCCACGCCGTCGCGGCGAGCGAGAGCTGCACAGCGGCGAGGGTGAGCACGAGCGTCTGCTGCCCCGGGGTCAGGTCGCGGAACTTCGGGCGGCGCCGTGCGGTCATCGTCGTCTCCTTGGGTCGAGGATTCCTTCCCGCCGAGCCTGCCACGTTCCCGCCGTCGCCGGCAGAGCCACAGGTCCCACGAGGCCGGCCGGCGCGGCCCGCCCGATACCATCGGTCCGTACCGCCCCACACGACGAACAGGCCCATGACTTCGCACACCGACGCGTCGGGTATCGATCCGACCGACCTCGCCACCTGCCTCCGCGTCCTGTCCCTCGTGGACGAGCTCGACGCCGACCATCCGGATTCGGTGACGGTGCAGCGCGCCGTCGGGAGCATGTTCAAGAAGCTCAAGCGGTTGCGCCGCAACGAGACCCGTCAGGCCAAGGTCACCGCCGACCGGCAGGTGCTCGCGACGACGGCGACCGGATCGCCCACCCGCATCGACGACGAGACGGCCGGGATCGCGTTGACCTCGAACGCACCGGGGGCGAGCGCGGGCACCCTGATCCGGCCGCGGGCCTGCTACGTGTGCAAGGACAAGTACACCCGGGTCGATGCGTTCTACCATCAGCTGTGCCCGCGCTGCCAGCTGTGCCCGCGCTGCGCCGCGGAGAACCACGCGAAGCGGGACGCCCGTACCGATCTGACGGGCCGGCGTGCGTTGCTCACCGGCGGCCGCGCCAAGATCGGCATGTACATCGCGTTGCGGCTGCTGCGCGACGGCGCCCACCTGACGATCACGACCCGGTTCCCGAACGACGCGATCCGTCGTTTCGCGGCCATGGAGGACAGCGCCGACTGGCTGCACCGCCTGCGCATCGTCGGCATCGACCTGCGCGACCCCGCCCAGGTCGTGGCCCTGGCCGACGACGTGGCCGCGCAGGGTCCGCTCGACATCCTCGTCAACAACGCCGCCCAGACCGTGCGCCGCTCCCCCGGCGCGTACTCCGCCCTCGCCGAGGCCGAGTCCGGTCCCCTGCCCGCCGGCCCGCGGCCGGAGGTGCTCACCTTCGGCAAGCCCTCGGACGCCCACCCGGCCGCGCTGGCCGGGTCGCTGCCGTCGCAGCTGACCGCGGAGTCGCTCACCTCGCTCGCGCTGGTGGCCGGGTCGGCCACGGCCGACCGGATCGCCGCCGGTGTCGCGGTCGACGCCGGGGGGCTGCTGCCCGATCTGGTGNNCTGCTCGAGGTGCAGCTGTGCAACTCCGTGGCACCGTTCATCCTGGTCAATCGGCTGCGGCCGGCGCTGGCGGCCTCCCCGGCCCGCCGCACGTACGTGGTGAACGTCTCGGCGATGGAGGGGCAGTTCGCCGGGCGCCGGTACAAGGGGGCCGGGCATCCGCACACCAACATGGCCAAGGCCGCGCTGAACATGCTCACCCGCACCAGCGCCGAGGACCTGCGCGCCGACGGGATCCTCATGACCGCCGTCGACACCGGCTGGATCACCGACGAACGGCCCCACCACACCAAACTGCGCCTGGCCGAGGAGGGATTCCACGCCCCGCTCGATCTCGTGGACGGGGCGGCCCGCGTGTACGACCCGATCGTGCAGGGCGAGGCCGGGGTGGACCTGTACGGCTGCTTCCTCAAGGACTACCGCCCGGCCCCGTGGTGAGCGCGTCCCGCCGGCCGGGTGAGATCCACCCGACACGTCCGCGCAGGTAGAGACCAGTTCCACACCGCCGGGAGCGGCCGGGGCGCCCCGGGACGGGGATACTGGAGACATACGCCGTCGCCGCCTCCGGAGGATCCCATGCCCGTTGCCGTAGTCCACGCCGACACCCCGGAAGGACACGCCGCGCTCACCACGGCCGCCCGCGAGGCCGCCCACGGCGACGGCACGACCCTCGTGCTCGTCGCGGTCGACGACGACGGCGCGGC
The DNA here is from genome assembly GCA_003576755.1 of bacterium. Lineage (GTDB taxonomy): Bacteria > Chloroflexota > Anaerolineae > Epilineales > Epilineaceae > UCB3. The sequence continues at coordinate 1,946 of QEVT01000064.1, forward strand.
CGGGCAGCGCGAACTCGACTCGATCCGCGCGGACGTCGCCGCCGCCCTGGGTGCCGACGGGTGGGAACTGCGGACGGCGGTGCACGACGGGGACCCGGTCGCCGCGCTGGTCGACCTGGTCGAGCGGTCCGGCGCGGACCGTCTCGTGGTGGGCAGCCGCGACCGCAACGCGCTCGGCAAGTTCCTGCTCGAACGGCGCCTGCAGCGGTTGCTGCTCGAGGCGCCGGTCCCCGTCCTGGTCGTCAAGGGCACCGACGCGGACGAGTAGTCGTCCGGAACGGCCGCTGCCCCGCCCGATCCGGTTAGGCTGGCGGTATGGCGTACCGGCTGTTGGCCGACGTCACCGTGGCCGCGCACCTGGCCTTCCTGCTGTATGTGACGTTCGGCGGTTTCCTGGCGTGGCGGTGGCCCCGCACGCTGGCGCTGCACGTCGTGGCGGTGGTGTGGGGGTTCGCCACCGTCCTCGCCGGGTTCGACTGCCCGCTGACCGATCTGGAGAACTGGGCGCGCCGCCGCGCTGGGATCGAGGGCCTGCCGCCGAGCGGGTTCATCGACCACTACCTGACCGGGGTGATCTACCCGGACTCGGCGGTGGGACTCGTGCGGGCCGCGGTGGCGGTGACGATCGTCGTGTCCTGGTTCGGGTGGTGGCTGCGGCGCCGTCGTGTGAGCCGCGTCGCATCCTGACTTACCCGGCAGTAGGGTGTGGCGCATGACTGCCTCCCGCGATCTCGACATCGTCGTCTACGGCGCCACCGGCTTCGTCGGCCGGATCACCGCCGCCTACCTCGCCGAACACGCCCCCGAAGGGGTGCGCATCGCCCTCGCCGGCCGCTCCCGCACCCGTCTCGACCGCATCCGCGCCGAGCTCGGGCCCGCCGCGCGGGATTGGCCGGTACTCGAGGCGGACGCCGGCGACCCGCAGTCGCTGGCCGCGCTCGCCGCCCGCACCCGCGTGGTGGTCACCACGGTCGGCCCCTACGCCAAGTACGGGCTGCCGCTGGTGCAGGCCTGCGCCGAGGCGGGCACCGACTACGTCGACCTCACCGGCGAGGTGTTGTTCCACCGCGAGAGCATCGACCGGTTCGACGACCTGGCGCGCCGCACCGGCGCCCGCATCGTGCACTCCTGCGGATTCGACTCGATCCCCTCCGATCTCGGCGTGCACGCGCTGCACCGGGCCGTGCAGGCCGACGACGCCGGCGATCTCACCGACACGACGCTGGTGGTGCGGGCGATGCGGGGCGGCGTCAGCGGCGGCACGATCGACTCGATGCGCACCCAGGTGGACGTGGTGCGCCGGGACGCCGCGGCCCGCAAGGTCGCCCTCGCCCCCTACTCGCTGTCGCCGGACCGGTCCCGCGAACCCGACCTCGGGCGCCAGAACGACCTGGCGACCGTCGACGGCCGATCCGTCGCGCCCGACCTGTCCGGCCGGCTCGCGCCGTTCTTCATGGGCCCCTACAACACCCGGGTGGTGCGCCGCAGCAACGCGCTCAGCGGCTGGGCGTACGGGCCGCGCTTCCGCTACCGGGAGACCATGAGCGTCGGTTCGTCGCGGCTGTCGCCGCTCGTGGCGACCGGTGTCGCCGCGGGCTTCGGCGCGCTGGTGGCGGGGCTGGCGTTTCCCCCGACCCGGTTCGTGCTCGACAAGCTGCTGCCCGCGCCCGGACAGGGCCCGTCCGAGTCTGCCCGCGAGCGCGGCTTCTTCACCATCGACCTCTACACCACGACGAGCACCGGTGCCCGCTACCGCGCCCGCGTCGCCGCCCAGGGCGACCCCGGCTACAAGGCGACCGCGGTGATGCTCGGCGAATCGGCACTGTCGCTGGTCCTCGGCGGCGACCGCCTCCACGCCGGGGGCGGGGTGCTCACCCCCGCCACCGCCTTCGGGGACGTACTCACCGACCGGTTGCGCGCCGCCGGATTCGAGATCACGGCCCGGCGCCTGCCGTGACCGCCGCGGCGCCGTCGCGGGAGGCGGCGACACGCCGCCCGGCGACGGCGCCGCCGCGCGCGACCGGCTATGCTCGGACGGATCGTCGCGAGAGCGGCGAACGGCAGACCTGGGAAGGGACACGAACGTGCACACGACGAGCATCGCGGCGGCTCCGGCCACCCTGCTCGCGTTGATGGCGTTCTGGCCCACCCGACGGGGCGCGTGCTTCGACCAGGAGTGTTGCTGAGCGGCGTCCGCCGCCCTCTCCCCTCCCCGGTTCGCTCCTTCGTGGTCGGAGTCTTCTGCATGTTCGCTCTTCTGGTGTTCACGCTCGTCGGTATCGGTGCGCAGCTCGTCGACGGGGCCCTCGGCATGGCCTTCGGGGTCACCGCCACCACCTTGTTGATCTTCAGCGGGATCGGTCCCGCGCACGCCAGTGCCGCCGTGCACCTCGCCGAGGTCGGCACCACCCTCGTCTCCGGCGCCTCGCACTGGCGGTTCCGGAATGTGGACTGGGGGGTGGTCGCGAAGCTGGGCGTGCCCGGCGCGCTCGGCGCCTTCCTCGGCGCGACGGTGCTCTCGAGCCTGTCCACCGCGGCCGCGATCCCGGTGACGTCGACGATCCTGCTCGCCATCGGTGTCTATGTGGCGCTGCGGTTCTCGGTCCGGCCACCGGCCGTCGCGCACGCCCGCACCTCACCGCACTCGGCGAAGTTCCTGTCCCCGCTGGGCCTGTTCGGCGGGTTCATCGACGCCAGCGGCGGCGGCGGATGGGGGCCGATCACGACCAGCACCCTGCTCTCCCGCGGCAAGACGGCCCCCCGGACCGTGATCGGCTCGGTCAGCGCCTCCGAGTTCCTCGTCGCACTCGCCGCGAGCATCGGCTTCCTCGTCGGTCTCGGCCGGGAATCGCTCGGCAACCTGCTCGTCGTGGCCGGTCTCGCCCTCGGCGGGGCCATCGCCGCACCGATCGCGGCGTGGCTGGTCAGCCGGGTACCGGCCACCCTGCTCGGCACCGCCGTCGGCGGCGTCATCGTGTTGACCAACGCACAGAAGCTGTGCACCTCGTTCGAGATCTCCGCCACGGCCACTACCCTGCTGTACCTGCTGATCGTGGCCGGCTGGATCGCGCTGCTCACGGTCTCATGGCGCCGGTCGCGCCTCACCCGCGCCGAATCCGCCGGGGCGCTCGAGCGCCTCGAGCCGGCCCGCCCCGAGCTGCGGGAGCCGGCCGCGGACCGCACGAGCTAGCGTCCCCCTCTACGCTCGGCGCATGACGAGCTCCCTCGCCGTGCTCGACGCCTACGGCGCCGCCCTCGCCGCCGCCGGCCTCGACGTCCCGGTGGAGCCGGCGCCCGGCATCGACTGCGCCCCGGCCGGGCGGTTCCTCACCGCCCGGCTGCCGGTGGCCGACCTCGCCGCCGGGGCCGTGGCGGCCTTCGCGGCGGCCGCCGACCGCTACCGCCATGCCCGCGGACTCGCCCCGCAGGGGGCGCGGCTCGACCCGGAGCGGATCGCCGCGTCGTTCGCCGGGGACCGGATGCTGCGCATGGCGGGCCGGCCCGTAGAGGGGTTCGCGGCGCTGTCCGGGTTCTTCGCCGCCGCCGACGGGTGGGTGCGCACCCACGCGAACTACCCGCATCACCGGGCGCGCCTGCTGCGCGCCCTCGACCTGCCGGACGGCACCGACCGTGCCGGCTGCGCCGCCCGGCTCCGGCAGCTGCCGGCGGCGGCGGTCGAGGACGCAGCCGCCGCGCACGACGCGATCGCGGTGCGGGTGCGCACCGAGCACGAGTGGGCGACGAGCCCGCCGGGCCGGGCCGCGGCGTCGGGCCCGCTGGTCCGGATGCTCGCGCGGGACGACACCGCCGACCGGACCGTCGCAGGCGACGATCCGGCGCGGCCCCTGACCGGGCTCCGGGTGCTGGACCTGACCCGGGTGATCGCCGGGCCCGTCGCCGCCCGCGCGCTGGCCCTGCTGGGAGCGGAGGTGCTGCGCATCGATCCGCCCGCACTCCCCGAGATCACCTGGCAGCACGCCGAGAACGGGCAGGGCAAGCGCACGGCGCTGCTCGACCTGCACACTCGTCGCGGGCGGGAGACGTGGTGCCGTCTGCTCGCCGACGCCGACGTGCTGCTCACCGGCTACCGGCCCGGGGCGCTCGACGCGCTGACCGGTGCGCCCGGCACGATCCGGCCCGGTCTCGTGCACGGCCGGGTGTGCGCGTGGGGATGGTCCGGGCCGTGGGCGGCCCGCCGCGGCTTCGACTCGATCGTGCAGGCCGCGTCCGGGATCGCGGTGGCCGAGGGCGACTCCGACACGCCCGGCGCGCTGCCGGTGCAGGCCCTCGACCACGCGAGCGGCTACCTGCTGGCGGCCGGGGTGCTCGATGCGCTCGCCGCGCGGCACCGGGACGGGCGGGGCCGCGACGTGGCGGTCGCGCTGGCCCGCACCGCGGCATGGCTGCTGCAGGCGCCCGGCCGGGACCCGCACCCGCCGGTGCCGGCGCGTCCCGGGCCACGGACCGTGGCCACGCACGCGGCGGTGACCACGGCCCGTCCGGTGCTCGCCGAGTACCCGGACTATCCGTTCCCGGCCCGGGCCTGGGGCGGCGATCCGGCGGCCTGGTGGTCCAGGGGCTGGGTGGTCTAGGGGCTGGGCGGTCTGGGGGCCGGGTGGTCTAGGGTGCGGCGTCGAACGCGTCGAGGATCTGCTGGGCGGCCAGCGCCGCGGTGAGCGAGCCGTCGCGCACGGCGCGTTCGACGTCGCCGCGGAGCGCACGCACCCGGGGGTTGGTCTCGAGCCGGCGCAGCAGCTGGTCGTGCACCATCGTCCAGGTCCAGTCCACCAGCTGGCGGCGCCGGTTCTCCTCGAACAGGCCCGCCGCGGTGAGGACCCGGCGGTGCTCGAGGACGGTGTCCCAGAACGTGTCCAGGCCGGCGCCCTCGAGGCCGCTCATGGTGATCACCGGCGGCTTCCACACCGCGTCGTGCGGATGCACGAGCCGCAGGGCGCCGGCCAGTTCCCGCGCCGCGACCCGCGCGTCGCGTTCGAAGGGGCCGTCCGCCTTGTTGACCGCGACCAGGTCGGCGAGTTCGAGGACGCCCTTCTTGATGCCCTGCAGCTGGTCGCCGGTGCGGGCGAGGGTCAGGAAGGTGAAGCAGTCCACCATGTTCGCGACGGTCACCTCGGACTGCCCGACCCCGACGGTCTCGACGAGGATCACGTCGAACCCGGCGGCCTCGAGCAGCACCATCGTCTCGCGGGTGGCCTTGGCGACACCCCCGAGGGTGCCGGCCGTCGGGGACGGCCGGATGTAGGCGTCGCGCTGCACCGACAGCCGCGCCATGCGGGTCTTGTCACCGAGGATGGAGCCGCCGGTGCGGGTCGACGACGGATCCACCGCGAGCACCGCCACCCGGTGCCCCTTGCCGAGCAGGTACATGCCCAGCGCATCGATGAAGGTGGACTTGCCGACGCCGGGAACGCCGGTGATGCCGACGCGCATCGCGCCGCCCGCCTTCGGGAGCAGGCGCAGCAGCAGTTGCTGCGCCTGCTCCCGATGGTCGTCGCGGGTGGATTCGACGAGGGTGATCGCCTTCGCCAGGCCGGCCCGCCGGTTGGCGAGCACGGCCTCGGCGAGGGCGTCGACGTCGACCGCGGGCCGGCGGGTGTGACTGCCGACGGGGGTGCTGCCCATTGCGGGTCAGGCCCCGAGGTCGTGGCCGAGCTGGTCGGCGAGCTTGTGCAGCAGCCCCACCGCGGCGTCCGCGATGACGGTGCCCGGCGGGAAGATCGCGGCGGCACCGGCCTGGTACAGCTCGTCGAAGTCGCCGGGCGGGATGACCCCGCCGACGACGATCATGATGTCCGGGCGGCCCACCTCGGCGAGGGCCTCCCGCAGCGCGGGCACCAGGGTGAGGTGTCCCGCGGCCAACGACGACACGCCGATGACGTGCACGTCGTTGTCGGCCGCCTGGTTGGCGACCTCCTCGGGGGTCTGGAACAGCGGTCCCACGTCGACGTCGAAGCCGAGGTCGGCGAAGGCGGTGGCGATCACCTTCTGCCCGCGGTCGTGGCCGTCCTGGCCCATCTTCGCGACGAGGATACGCGGCCGGCGGCCTTCCTCCTCGGCGAACTTCTCGACCAGTTCGGTTGCCGTGCTGATGTTGACCGCCTTTCCGGCCTCGTCCCGGTAGACCCCGCTGATGGTGCGGATCTCGGCCTGGTGGCGGCCGTAGACCTTCTCGAGGGCATCGGAGATCTCGCCGACGGTGGCCTTGGCGCGGGCCGCGTCGATGGCCAGGGCCAGCAGGTTCGTGTCCGGCCCGGTGTCGGTCGCGCCGGCGGCGCGGGTGAGGGCGTCCAGCGCGGCCTGCACGGCCTCGGGATCGCGGTCGGCCCGCAACTGCTCGAGCTTGGCGAGCTGCTCGGCCCGCACGCGGGAGTTCTCGACCTTGAGGACCTCGATCTCGTGGTCCTCGGTGACCTGGTACTTGTTGACGCCGATCACCGGCTGGCGGCCGGAGTCGATGCGGGCCTGGGTGCGGGCCGCGGCCTCCTCGATGCGCAGCTTCGGGATGCCCTCGGAGATGGCCTGCGCCATGCCGCCGGCCTCCTCGACCTCCGCGATGTGCTTGCGGGCGCGGTTGGCGAGCTCGTGGGTGAGCCATTCGAGGTAGTACGAGCCGCCCCACGGGTCGATCGGCCGGGTGGTGCCCGACTCCTGCTGCAGCAGCAGCTGGGTGTTGCGGGCGATGCGGGCGGAGAAGTCGGTGGGCAGCGCGAGCGCCTCGTCGAGGGCGTTGGTGTGCAGCGACTGGGTGTGGCCCTGGGTCGCGGCCATCGCCTCGATGCAGGTGCGGGCGACGTTGTTGAACACGTCCTGCGCGGTGAGCGACCAGCCGGAGGTCTGCGAGTGGGTGCGCAGCGACTTGGACTTGGCCGACTTCGGGTGGAACTTCTCGACGAGCTCGGCCCACAGCAGGCGGCCGGCGCGCATCTTGGCGATCTCCATGTAGAAGTTCATCCCGATGGCCCAGAAGAAGGACAGGCGCGGGGCGAACTTGTCGATCTCCATGCCCGCGTCGAGGCCGGCGCGGATGTACTCGACGCCGTCGGCGAGGGTGTAGGCCAGCTCGAGGTCGGCGGTCGCACCGGCCTCCTGGATGTGGTAGCCGGAGATCGAGATGGAGTTGAAGCGCGGCATGTTCGCGCTGGTGTAGGCGAAGATGTCGGAGATGATCCGCATCGACGGCTTGGGCGGATAGATGTAGGTGTTGCGGACCATGAACTCCTTCAGAATGTCGTTCTGAATGGTTCCGGCCAGCTGCTCGGGCTTGACGCCCTGTTCCTCGGCGGCGACGACGTACAGCGCCAGGATCGGCAGCACCGCGCCGTTCATGGTCATCGACACCGACACCTGCGACAGGTCGATGCCGTCGAACAGCTGCCGCATGTCGAGGATCGAGTCGATCGCGACGCCGGCCATGCCGACGTCGCCCTGCACGCGGGGATGGTCCGAGTCGTAGCCGCGGTGGGTGGCGAGGTCGAACGCCACCGACAGGCCCTTCTGCCCGGCCGCGAGGTTGCGCCGGTAGAAGGCGTTGGACTCGGCGGCGGTGGAGAACCCGGCGTACTGCCGGATGGTCCACGGCTGGTTGACGTACATCGTCGGGTACGGGCCGCGGACGAACGGCTCGAGACCCGGGTAGCTGCCCAGCGGGTAGCCCTCGGCGACGATCCGGTCGCGGTCGGCCTTGGTGTAGACGGGCTTGACGTCGATGCCCTCGGGCGTGGACCACACCACCTGCTCGGTCGTGTAGTGGTTGGCGGCGGCGACCCCGTCGACGAGCGCTGCGGCCTGCTCCTCGGTGGGGGCGGCGGGGGCCGGCGCCGCCGGATCCGTCAGCGGGACGTCGGCGAAGCTGCCGATCTTGTGTTCGATGCTCACTTACGCTCCCAGGGTGTTCAGCAGGTCGGTCAGCGCGGCGATCGCGTCGATCTTGGCGGTGAGGAACCCGTCCGGGCGCGCGGCGCCGCCGGTCTCGCTCACGGCCTTCTCCGGCCCGGCGAGCAGGACGGTGCCGACGCCGGCGTCGCGGAGGGCGGTGACGGCCGCGCCGGCCTGTTCGCCGTAGCGCTTGTCGGTGCCGCACACCACGGCGACGGTGACGTCGGCGTCGCGGACGGCGGCGGCGATGCTGTCGTCGTCGACGGACAGCGGACCGGGATTGACCGTCTCGATGCCGCCGGAGGCGAGCAGGTTCGCGGCGAACGTCGTGCGGATGTTGTGCTCGGCGATCGGCCCCAGCGGGGCGAGCAGCACCCGGGGCCGGGCGCCGTGCGCGGCGAGGTGGACGTCGGAGCGGTCGCGCAGCGCCTCGAAGGCGGCGGCGTACCGGGCGACGGCGGCCCCGGCGTCGGCGGTCTCCGCGGGCAGCGGCGCCTCGGCCAGGTTGGGGAACTCGTTGACGCCGGTCACCGCGGTCCGGCGGTGGGCGATGTCGGATTCGCGGCGGGCGCGGGTGGCGGCGATCCGCTCGGCGATCAGGCCGGCGTCGAGGGCGGCGCGGTAGCCGCCGGCCGCCTCGATCTGCTGGAAGAACTCCCACGCCTTGGCCGCGATCTGCGCCGTCAGTTCCTCGACGTACCAGGACCCGGCGGCCGGGTCGAGGACGCGGCCGAGGTTGGACTCCTCGAGCAGCAGCAGCTGGGTGTTGCGGGCGATGCGCGCGGAGAAGGCCTCCGACACCCCGAGCGCGCCGGCCGGCAGGGCGGCGTCGAACGGGAGCACGGTGACCGCGTCCGCGCCGCCGATGCCGGCGCCGAACGCGGCGAGGGTGGTGCGCAGCATGTTCACCCAGGGGTCGCGCTGGGTCATCATCGCGGCCGAGGTGACGGCGTGCTGGGGGGCGTGACCGGCGTCGGCCGCACCCACGACCTGCGCGATGCGGGCCCACAGTTGCCGGCCGGCGCGGAACTTGGCGATGGTCTGGAACTGGTCGTCCGTGGCGGCGAACCGGAACTCGATCTGGCCGAGAGCCCGGGCCGCGGACTGGCGGCTGCCGGTCAGCTCGCGCAGGTACTCGAGTCCGGCGGCGACGGCGGCACCGAGTTCCTCGGCGTCGGCGGCCCCGGCATTGTGGAATGCGGTGCCGTCGACCGTGAGGGCCCGCACGGTCTCGGCGCGGCCGGCGGCGGCGTGGGCGAGCTCGACGGCCTGGGCGACGGTGACGTCGGCGCGTCCCGAGAAGGCGCTGGTCAGCGGGGCGGCCCCGAGATGCAACCGCACGGCGGCGCGCTCGGCGACGTCGGTGCGCGCATCGAGCAGCGCGTAGAGGGCGCCCGCGGCGGCGGCGGTGTCGGCGCCGGCGTCGAGGGTGAGCGGCGCGAGATCGAGCAGGACCCTGTCGAGCGCGGCGGGCAGGTCGGCGATCGCGATGCCGTCCGCGCCGACACGCAGCCACAGGGCGCTGACGCCGTTCTCGAGGGCGTCGAGGATGCGCTCGTTCACCTCGCCGGGAGTGTCGCCGAAGCGGGCGCTGACGAGCCATCCGGTGTTGACGTCGCGGACCGCGGAACCGCCACGGACGAACGGGAAGGAGCCGGGCAGCGGCGCCTCGGGACGTTCGTCGCGCAGGCCGTAGAGGGGCGCGACGGCGACGTCGTCGTAGGTGGTGGTCTCGAGCAGCCGCTGCGGTTCCGGTCCGAGCTCCGCGGGGTCGACGCGGCGGGACTTGGCCAGCACCCCCGCCACCGCCTCCTGCCACTGCGCGTAGGCGCGCGCGGCATCCTCGGCTTCTGAAGCTAATGACACGTGAGGTCCTCTCGTACGCAGCGGGCGGGCTCGCCGAACACGGCCGTGGAAACCTTAAACTGATTCCGTTGTGATGCTAGCCGCATACACGCCGCCCCTATTGTGGGGATCACCACAGTTTCCCTAGCGATCGATAATGTCGTCGCCTAAGGAATCTACCGGGCGCCGGCGCGACGGCCCGAGGGGCCCCGCCCCCGGCCGTGCACGGCCGCGCCCCGGCGCGCGAAGCCCGGTATCGTGACCGGTCGTGACGAAGATGCTGCGGGACCGGCGGATTCTCGCGGCGGCGGCCGCGCTGGCCGTCCTCGCACTCGTCGCCCTGCTCCTGCCCCACCCGTCCGTCGCCGAGGTGCGCGCCTGGGCCGAGGCGGCCGGGCCGCTGCTTCCGCTGCTGTTCTTCCTGATCCACGCCGTGGTGACCGTGGCCCCGTTCCCCCGCACGATCTTCACCCTCAGCGCCGGGGTGCTGTTCGGGTCGGCCACGGGCATCGCGGTGACCGTCGCCGCCACGACCGTCAGCGCCGTGCTGGCGCTGCTGCTGGTGCGTGCGATCGGCCGCGGGGTGGTCGAGGAGCATCTGAGCCACCCCACGGTCCAGGCGGTCGACGAGCGACTGGCGCGGCGAGGCTGGCTGGCGGTGGGGTCGCTGCGGCTGATCGCGCCCCTGCCGTTCGCGGTGGTCAACTACTGCTGCGGGATCTCGTCGGTACGGGTGGCCCCGTACGCGCTGGCCACCGCCGCCGGCATCCTGCCGGGCACGGTAGGGGTGGTCCTGCTCGGCGACGCCCTCACGGGACGCACCCATCCCGCGCTCCTGGGGATCTCGGCGGTGTGCATCGCCGTCGGCGCCTCGGGACTGTGGCTCGAGTCCCGCCTCCCGGCGCCCCGCCCCGCGACCACCACCGTGTCATCAAGCCCTGAAGCTTGATTTTTGCTATTCAAGGCTCCATCCTTGATGAATGTTCGTGTTGACTGTCGATCAGCGCGGCAGCCGACGGGACGTCGACCGGGTCGCGGACCTGCTCGGCGAGCTGCGCGGCGCCGAGCTGCTCCGCCCCTTCGAACGCACCGCCGGCGACGAGGTGCAGGCCGTCGCAGCCGACCCGGCCGTCGTGGTCGATCTCGCCCTCGACCTCGTCCGCCGGGGCCACTGGAGCGTCGGCATCGGCGTCGGGCCCGTCGAGCAGCCCTTGCCCGCGCAGACCCGCGCCGGCCGCGGCCCGGCCTTCGAACATGCCCGCCGCGCCGTCGACCGCGCCAAGAACGCACCCGCCCGGGTCGCGGTGGAGGGACCGGACGCCGCCGCGGCCGCCGACGCGGACGCCGCCCTCACCCTGACGGCGCTGCTGGTGACCCGCCGCTCCGATGCCGGGCACGAGGCCGTCGAACTCGTCCGCCGCGGGCTCACCCAGGCCGAGGCCGCCACGCGGCTCGGCATCAGCACCCAGGCGGTGTCGCAGCGTCTGGCCGCCGCCGGATGGCAGGCCGAACCGGCCGGCCGCGACCTCGCCCGCCGTCTCCTGGAAAGGGCCGATCGTTGACTGTCGTCACCCTGGTTCTGCTCGCCGTCGCCGCGCTGGCCCCGGTCCTGGGTCTGCGCCGCGGCACCCCCGTGTGGCTCGTCGCCGGACTCGCCGCGGCGGCCCTTGCCGGTGCCGCACTCGCCGCGACCGCCACCCCCGCGGTCCGTGGCGTCGCCCTGGCCGCGACCCTCGTGCTCACGACCGCGGCGGCGGTCACCGGCGGCGGCCCCGCCGTGCTGGCCTCGTTCCGCATCGCACGTCGGCAACCCGATGCGGGACCGGTCCCGCCGTCCCCGGCCGGACCCGAACCGCCGCCCGGACCGCTGCGCGGCGGCCGGGTGATCGGCCTGCTGGAGCGGGCGGCGGTCGCCGCCGCGATCCTGGCCGGATGGCCGGAGGGCATCGCCGTCGTGCTCGCGGTCAAGGGCCTCGCGCGTTATCCCGAACTGCGCGAACCCCAGGCCTCGGAGCAGTTCATCATCGGCACCTTCACCAGCGTGCTGTGGGCGATCGCGGTGTGCGGGGTGGGACGGGGCCTGCTCACCTGAGCGGCCGCGCAACCCCGGGATCCGGGTCCCGGGGTTCAGGTCACCGGGTCCAGGTCACTGGGGTTCGCCGTGCCGTTGCCCGGGCTGCGGCTGCACCCATCCGCCCGTGATCGGCTCGGACGGCGGCAACGCCGCCGACGGGGGCTCCCCGCCCCGGCGTTCGGCGCCGGTCGGGTTGTGCACCGCCGGATCGACCGGTTTGCGGGCGACGGCCTCCGCGGCGGCGACGGCCTGCGCGACCTCCGGATCACGCGCGGTGGAGAACCAGTCGGCCACCTCGTCGGTGTCCTCCTCCGGTCGCGGGAGCCGCTCGTCGACCGGGCTGGGCTCGAAGCGGAACACCCCGTCCTCGCCCGGCGCGCCGAGATGCCGGGCGAAGCCCTTGAGGGCGTCCCCGAAGTCGCTCGGCACCATCCACACCTTGTTCGCGTCGCCCTGCGCCATCTGCGGCAGCGTCTGCAGGTACTGGTAGGCGAGCAACTCCGGGGTGGGCCGGCCGGACTTGATCGCCGCGAACACCTTCTCGATGGCCTTCGCCTGACCCTGCGCCTCGAGGTACTTCGCGGCGCGGTCACCCTGAGCGCGCAGGATCCGCGACTGGCGGTCCGCCTCCGCCTCGAGGATGGCCGCCTGCTTGGCACCCTCGGCCGACAGGATCCGGGACTGCTTGTCACCCTCGGCGGTCTTGATCGCCGACTCCCGATGCCCCTCGGCGGTGAGGATCATCGCCCGCTTCTCGCGGTCCGCCTTCATCTGCTTCTCCATCGACTCCTGGATCGACGGAGGCGGATCGATGCTCTTGAGCTCGACCCGGGCCACCCGCAGACCCCAGCGGCCGGTCGCCTCGTCGAGCACCCCGCGCAGCTGGCCGTTGATCGAGTCGCGGGAGGTGAGCGTCTCCTCCAGGGTCATGCCGCCGACCACGTTGCGCAGCGTGGTCACCGTCAACTGCTCCACCGCCGCGATGTAGTTGCTGATCTCGTACACCGCCGCCTGCGGGTTCGTCACCTGGAAGTACACGACCGTGTCGATGCTCAGGGTGAGGTTGTCCTGGGTGATCACCGGTTGCGGCGGGAACGAGACCACCCGCTCGCGCAGATCCACCTTGGCCCGGATCCGGTCCACGAACGGGACCAGGAACGTCAGCTGACCCGACACCGTCCGGTAGTACCGGCCCAGCCGCTCGATCACCGCGGCCTCGGCCTGCGGCACCAGCGCCACCGATTTGACGACCACCAGCGCGACGAACGCCACGACAACGGCGAGCACGATCAGCGCTTCCATCTACGGTCCCTTCCACACGACGGCCGTCGCGCCGTCGATCTGCATCACGGTCACGGTCGTGCCGGGCGGGTACACCTCGGTGACGTCGAGCGGACGCGCCGTCCACACCTCCCCGTCCAGCTTCACCTGCCCGGAATGCGCGGCCACCTCCTCGAGCACCAGCGCCTGCTTGCCCGGCAGGGCGTCCACGTTCGTCGCCTTCGCCGGTGGCAGCGCGTAGCGGCGGCGCAGCACCGGCCGCACCCCGCCCAGCAGCACGAGCGACGAGACCGCGAACACCAACGCGTCGGCCCACACCGGCAGGTCCGTCGCAGCGGACACCCCCGCCGTGGCCAGAGCGGCCGCACCGAGCATCAGCAGGACGAAATCGCCCGTCAACGCCTCCGCGGCGGCGAGCACCAGCCCGGCGATCAGCCAAATCAATGCCGACACGACGCCATCCAACCACAAATCGGACATCCCGGGTGGAACCGCAGGCCAGGGCCGCGGTGCCGTCAGTCCCCGGCGGGCTCGGTGACGAAATCGACGAGCTGCTCGACCGCCCCGATCAGCGGCGCCTCGAGATCGCGGAAGCTCGACACCGCCGAATAGACGCGACGCCACCCGTCCTGCGGGCTGCCCCACCCCAGCGCCCGGCACACCCCGGTCTTCCAGTCCTGCCCACGCGGAATCGTCGGCCACGCCTCGATGCCCAGCGCCTTCGGCCGCACCGCCTGCCACACGTCGACGAACGGATGCCCGGTGACGAGCACGTGCGGCCCCAGATTCGCGGTCAGCCGCTCCTCCTTGGAACCGGCGACGAGGTGGTCGGCGAGCACCCCCACCCGGCGACCGGGACCGGGGGCGAACCCGGCGAGCCGCTCCCCCAGATTGTCGAGACCCTCGAGCTGTTCGACCACGACACCCTCGACACGCAGATCGTGCCCCCACACCCGTTCCACCAGGGCGGCGTCGTGCACCCCCTCCACCCAGATCCGGCTGCCGCGCGCGACCCGCGCCCGCAGCCCGGCGACCTTGGTCGACCCGGACGCGGACCGGCCGGCGCCGGCCGCCGCGGGGTGCGGCGTGGGCCGCACCAGGGTCACCGGGCGGCCGTCGAGGAGGAACGCCGCCGGACGCAGCGCGAACAACCGGGTGCGCCGCGCGGCGTCCTCGAGCCGGACGAAGTCGCCGTCGTAGGTGCGCTCGAAGCCGACGACTGCACCGCACCACCCGGACGCGGCGTCCTCGACCACGAGGTCCTTCTCGGCAGCCACCTCGGGAACTGCGGGTCTACGGGCGCGCGGATGGCCGGCGAAGATGTCGCCGCCGTACATGTCGGGACTCACCCGCGCCACGTTAGGGCCGCCGCGGCCGCAGCCGCGGGAGGGCACGCCGACGGTCGTGACTGCGCCGTCGCGACGGCGCCTATGCTCGGAAACCGTGAGTTCCCCCGGTCAGACCCTGACGGTGTGGGCCGGTTCCTGGCTGGCCGGACACGCCGCGCCCGACGACGTCCTCGACGCCCTGCACGCCTGGGCGCCGCTGCACCTGGTGGTCTCCCACGACGAGCCCGCCGGCGACGTCTCCGGCGTGCCCGCACGCTCCCCCGTCGACGGCGCCGCCGTGCTGCTCACCGCGCTGCGCCGGGCCGACCCGGCCGGCGCGGACGGGATCCGGCTGGTGCTGCCCGCCCCCGGCGACG
>QEVT01000065.1 GCA_003576755.1 bacterium
GGCACGACGGCCCGCGCCTCCCGGGCGAGCTGCCCGCCGAGGTCCACACCCTCATCGACACCGTCCACGACCGGTTTCCCGGCGCCGACACCGACATCATCGCGCACGCCTACCGCTTCGCCGAGGCCGCCCACGGCGGGCAGACCCGCGCCTCCGGCGAGCCCTACATCACCCACCCCCTCGCCGTGGCCGGCATCCTGGCCGACCTCGGGCTCGACCCCGAGGCCATCGCCGCCGCGCTGATGCACGACGTCGTCGAGGACACGCCCGTCGAGTGCGCCGAGATCGAGACCACCTTCGGCGCCGGCGTCGCCCGGCTCGTGTCGGGCGTCACCAAGATCAGCGCCATCGAGGCCCGCGAGAAGGCCATGGCCGAGGCCGAGAGCCTCCGCCGCATGCTGCTGGCCGCCACCGACGACCTGCGCGTCATCCTCATCAAGCTCGCCGACCGCCTGCACAACATGCAGACCCTCGGCGCCCTCAGCCCCCAGCGCCGCGAGCGCATGGCCCTCGAGACCCTCGAGATCTACGCCCCGCTGGCCAACCGCCTCGGCATCTGGCAGATCAAGAGCCAGTTCGAGGACCTCGGCCTGCAGGTGATGGACCCCGACGCCTTCGCCGCCATCCGCCACGCCCTCGCCGACCGCCGCGCCTCGCACGAGACCTACCTCGCCGACGTCGTGCGCGTGCTCGACGAGCGCCTGCGGGAGGCCGGGCTGCACGCCGACATCAAGAGCCGCACCAAGCACCTCTACTCCATCTACCGCAAGATGCGGCGCAAGGAGGTGCGCGCCGAGGAGATCTACGACGTCCTGGCCGTGCGCATCCTCGTCGACGAGGTGCCGCAGTGCTACCTCGCCCTCGGCGTCGTGCACGCCATGTGGATGCCGCTCAGCGGCGAGTTCGACGACTACATCGCGACGCGCAAGGACAACTTCTACCAGTCGCTGCACACCACGGTCTTCGGCCCCGGCAACCGCCCGCTCGAGGTGCAGATCCGCACCCACGAGATGGACGAGGTCGCCGAGTACGGCGTGGCCGCGCACTGGAAGTACAAGGAGAACGACCGCTACTCCGCGGCCTTCGAGCAAAAGGTCGTCGCGCTGCGGCGTATCCTCCAGCACTCCGACGAGGACACCGCCGACGCCGAGGCGTTCGTCGACCGCCTCAAGACCGATGTCTTCCGCGACCAGGTGTACGTGTTCACCCCCAAGGGCGAGGTCGTCGAGCTGCCGGCCGGCTCGACGCCGGTCGACTTCGCGTACCAGATCCACACCGAGGTCGGCCACCGCTGCCGCGGGGCGCTCGTCAACGGCAAGATGGTCGCCCTCGACACCCCGCTGCAGACCGGGCAGACCGTCAACATCGTCACCGCCAAGGGCGAGGGCGGGCCCAGCCGCGACTGGCTCAACCCCGCCCTGGGCTATGCCGTCAGCAGCCGCGCCCGCGCCAAGATCAACCAATGGTTCCGCCGGCAGGCCCGCTCCGAGGCCATCCGCGAGGGCCGCGAGGTCGTCGAGCAGACGCTGCGCAAGCTCGGCCTGACCCGCACACGGCTCGACGAGGTGGCGCGGCTGCTGGACTACCCGCGGCTCGACGACTTCCTCGCCAACGTCGGGCGGCACGTGGTGCCCGCCGAGGCCATCAGCGCCCGCCTGCTCGAGAACGAGGGCGGCGAGCCCGCCCCGCCCAAGCGCACGACGGCGCCGGCGCGGGCGCGCGTGCCGACCGCCACCGCGTCGAGCGTCACCATGTCCGGCGCCGACGGCGTGCACACCCGCGTGGCGCGCTGCTGCAGCCCGCTGCCGGGTGAGCGCGTGATCGGCTACGTCACCCGCGGCAAGGGCGTGACGCTGCACCGCGAGGACTGCCACAACATCAGCCACCTCCTGGACCGCGAGCCCGACCGCTTCATCCGCGTCCACTGGCAGCAGAGCGAGCGCAAGGCCTACCCCGTCGGGCTGCGGATCACCGCCTACGACCGCGCCGGCCTCATCCGCGACATCTCGGACGTCATCTCGCACCGCGGCATCAACATGACGTCGATCAGCGCCACGGCCCACCCGACCGACGGGACGGCGGTGGTCACGGCCATCGTCGAGCTGCCGTCGCGCGAGCGCCTGGCCGGGCTCATCGACAAGCTCGGCACCATCGAGAACGTCATCGAGGTCCGCCGGCCGGCCGGCTGATGGCGACCGAACCCCCGCGCCGCGCCTCGAGCCTGGCCGCCGCCGACCACCCGCTGCGGCGCTGGCTGCGCACGGTCGGCCTGGCCACGCTGACGATGCTGGCGGTGTTCGGCGCGCTGGCGGGGTGCCTGGCGGCGCGGCCGTGAGGGGCTGAGGGCACGACGCAGCGCGTCGACGGAGCTCCATTCCTGGGACCGCGGGCGTACAGCCCGCCCAGGTGCACGCGGGCCGGAAGCGCGCGCTCCCCAGGGAGCACGCGCGGCGGCGCACGCCTGTGCTGACGTGCGGCACCCGGATGGGTCAGGGTTCCCCGACCCTCCGTCGCCCCACCCGGCCCGCGCTCGGGCCTCCGCCCGGCTACCCCGCCAGCGCCGCCGGCTCGGCGAAGAGCCGGATGACGGCGAGCTGGTCGGACAGCTCCTGCTCGGCCTCGGCGAGGAGGTCGGTGAGGCCGCGGGCGC
This sequence comes from bacterium, assembly GCA_003576755.1. Lineage (GTDB taxonomy): Bacteria > Chloroflexota > Anaerolineae > Epilineales > Epilineaceae > UCB3. Next base: position 2,651 of record QEVT01000065.1, read on the forward strand.
GCAGGTCGGCGAGCTGCTGGCGCAGGTCGCGGGCCCGCCGCTCGGCGCGCGCCATGAACTCGGCGCGCGTGCGGGGATCGCGCAGCGACGCGGCCAGCCGCTCGAGGGCCCGCCGACGGTCGGCGCCGAAAGCCGCGATGGACTTGAGGTCGGCGCGGAGGAGCGGGTCGCCGAGCAGGCGGTTGCCCCACCGCCAGGTGGGGTCGTCGAACAACGCGCGGCGCGTGGTGCCGTTCGGCGACGCGGGTCCGGTGGACGACGGGACGGTGGTGGTCATGGCCATGCCCCCAGGCTGACGGTGGTGGAAGCGCGCGGGCGGCGGCGCGCCCGCCCGTGTGCCCGGCAGCATAGCGCGCCGACCTCCCGAGCGCATGACTGACCGTTGACCGGAAGCTGACCGCAGGCTGACAATCCGCTGACCGCGCCGGGGGCGCCGGCGCGCGGCGGCGCCTACGGCTCGCAGAGCACCTTGCCCGCGATCTGCTGGTAGATCTGCGTCAGGGCGCCGGCGCTCGGCGCGAAGAACGTGCGGTCGTGGCGACCGGCGATGAGCGACAGGACGCCCATGTCGGCATCGGCGCCGAAGCCGATGGTGTACACCGCGAAGCCCAGCCCGCGCGCGTCGCGGCCGGCCGCGAGCGCCCCGCCCTCGCTGCCCCCGCTGGGGCGGCCGTCGGTGAGCAGGATGATCACCGGCGCGTGGTTGCGCTGGTGGCGCGCGGTCAGGAGCTCGGCCGTCGCCCGCTGCAGGCCGAGGTCGATGCGCGTGCCGACGCCGGTCGACAGCCCCGACAGCGCGAAGCCGAGCGCCGCGCGCGAGCCGGTCAACGGCTCGACCACGCGCGCCGCGCTGTCGAAGGCGACGATCGACACCTTGTCTTCGGGCAGCTCGGTCACCTCGAGGAAGCTGCGGGCCGACGCCACCGCCGCCTGCAGCTTGTTGGTGGCGCTCCCGGCGCGTTCGGGCTCGAGCATGCTGCTCGACGTGTCCATCACCAGCACGACGTCGGCGCGCTGCGGCTGGCAGCGGTTCTTGTACAGCAGCGGGAGGTGGGCGTTCCAGATGCTGCGCCGCGTCACCGTGACCTCCGGCACCGGGAAGCCCGCCTCGCCCGGGGCGCCGGTGGCGTCGACGTAGGTCATGGTCGCCGCGACGTTGGTCGGCCGGCGGCCCGCCTGCGCGGGGCGCACGCGGAAGCTCATCGTCCGGCCCGTGGCCGGCACCTCGGTGAGGCGCCACGTCAGCGTGCGCGCCGCGGCGTCGTAGGTGGCCGGCGGCAGCGACGAGCCGCTCTCGTAGCGCATGTCGGCCGGCAGGCGGTCGACCACCGTCGCCTGCTGCAGCAGGCGCACCCCGGTGATGCGCCGTGCGATCTCGCGGTAGACGTCGCCGAGCTCGGCCTCGGTGGGCGCGTCGAAGTAGAGGTCGGGCGTGGTGGCCATCGACCGCAGGAGGTCGGCGTCGATGGTCGACCCGAAGCCGATGGTGTACAGCGTCGCGCCGGTGTCCTTGAGGTCCTGCGCCGCCTTGTCGACGCCCAGCCGGTTGGTGGGCTTGCCGTCGGTCATCATCACCACCACGCGCGGCACGCCCGGGCGGGCCGCCGGCCCGAGGTACTGCTCGCGCGCCCGGTCAAGGGCGTCGATGTAGTTGGTCTGCCCCTGCGGCGTCAGCCGCGAGACCGCCCGCACGATCTGGCGGAGGTCGGACGTCAGCGGCTGGAGCACCTCGGCCGTGGTGGCGAACCCCACCACCGACACCTGCGCGGCGCCGGGGCGCAGCTCGTTGAGGAACGACAGCGCCGCCGCCTGCGCGGCGGGCATCGCCGTGCCCATCATCGATCCCGACTGGTCGATGACCAGCACGACGTCGAGCCGCCCGTCGCCGAGCGGGCACGCGCCGCGGACCACGAGCTGCACCGTCACCGGCTGGCCGATCTCGACCCGATCGGGCGCGGCGCGCTTGTCGGTGGTGATGTTGCACTTCGTGCTCGGCGGCACCGGGACGTCGGTCGGCGGCGCGCCGCCGGGCTGGAACACGAGGATCCGGTCGTTCTTGGCATCGGCCACGTACACCCGCCCGGCGGCGTCGGCCGCCAGGTCGTTGGCCGTGCCGTCGGACGACGTCTCCCAGACCGCCCGGAGCTGCTTGTCGGCCAGGCCGTACTTCCACACCCGCTCGTCGCGCCCGAGGACGTAGACGGCGCCGCCGGCCACGGCGACGCGCACCGGCCCGGCGGGCACCGGCAGCACGTCGGCCCGGGTGCCGTCGAGGTTCCGGATGTCGACATGGCCGGCCGACGGGTCCGCCAGGTACACGCGGTTGCCCGCCAGGGCGACGTCGGAGATCGTGAAGAACGTGGTGTCGCCGGGCGCGAGCTGCAGCGGCCAGCTGTCGCGCAGCACGTGGTCGCGCCCGTACAGCCACACCTTCTGGTCGGCCAGGTCGAGCGCGGCGATGCCCGTGGCGTCGCCGTCGACGGCCGTCAGCCACCCGGTGGCGGGGATCTCGACGATCCAGTCGTCGGCGGGCGGCACGTCGAAGCACCGGATGGCGCGCCCCGTGATGATGCACGGGCGCGGCGCCCCGCCGGCCACGTCGGCCGCGAAGTCCGACGTCGGCCACAGGTCGAGCGGCTGGCCGGCCGACGACCAGCGCTGCACCGCGGGCTGGCGGTCGAGGAACACGACGTCGGCGCCGGCGCCGCCGGCCACGCGCCGGGGGGTCAGCATCTTCCCGAGCACGTCGCTCTTGGCGCCCCATGGCACGCCCGCCTTGGGGTCGAGGTTCACGCGGTCGGGCAGGTACACGATGCCCTTGAAGTCGGCGGCGTCGGTGGTCACCACCAGCCCCGCGCCGGGGCCGACGGCCAGCCGCAGCGGGTTGACGAACGCGACGTCGGTCGGCGGGCCCGCGCCGCTCCACACCACCAGGTAGCCCGAGGGCGAGGCGGCGTACACGCGCCCCGCGGCATCCACCGCGACGTCGCTCAGCGTGATGCCCTCGATGGCGCGCCGCACGCGGAGGAGCCCGCTGGCCGTGCCGTTGCCGGCGCCGTTCGAACGGTAGACGTAGATCGCGCCGTCGGCCACCACGTAGACCCGGCCGTCGGGGCCCACGTCGACGGCGAACACCGACAGCGTGGCGATGTTGGGGTCGCGCCACTGCTCGAGCTGGTTGCCGTCGACGTCGTAGACGTCGATGAAGGTGCTGGTGCCCGCCAGGCGCGCGACGTACACGCGCCGATCGGGCCCGAACGCGACGCCCGCGCCGCGCGCGGCCCAGGCCCGGACGAGCGTGCCGTCGCGGCGGTGGATCGCGCCGCCGGTCTGGCCGAGCACGTACACCCGGTCGGTCGAGACCGCGAGGTCCAAGAGGCTGCCGACGCCGTTGACGGTCCAGCTGCCGATGGCCTCGCCGCCCGGCTTGAGGTGGTGGACCGTGTTGTTGCGGCTGTCGACGACGTACACCGTGTCGTCCTCGGCCACGTCGATCGCCAGGGCGCGGCCGAAGGTCGGCACGCCGCCCGACGGCGCCGTCGACTTCCAGGTGGCGACGAGCTGGTAGCCCTCCGTCGGCAGCGGTTGCGCGCCCAGCGGCCCGCGCCCGCCGGCGGTCAGCATCGACGCGGCGAGCGTCGCCAGAAAGACCAGGATGCGGCGGTTGGCAGACATCGGGACCTCGCGTATCGGTTGGATGGCGGCAGGCGCGCACCGGTGGGCGTCCGGACGTCCACGCGCGTGGCTCGGGCCTGCGGCCCTCCCCCGGAGCACCGACGCCCGTCCTCACTATCTCACTATAACAAATCCTGGCAGCGCAGGATAGCGGCGGTGCGTTGGCAATGGATTAACCGCGCCGCGCCGGCTCAGCCCTCGCATGGGATCGCCTCGGCGATCGCGCGGTAGATGGCGGCGAGGTCTGCGGCGGCGGGCGCGAAGTACGCGCGCCGCACGTCGCCTGCGACGCGGACGAGCAGCGGCCGGTTGACGTCGCTGCCCAGGCCGACCGTGAAGAGGCGGACGCCGGCCATGCGCGCCGCCGCGGCGGCGGCGTCGACCTCGGCCTCGGGCGCGCCGGACTGGTTGCCGTCGGTCAGGAGGACGACCGCGGGCAGGCGGTCGGCGGCGGGCGGCCCGAGCGCTTCCAGCGCCGCGGCGAGCCCGAGGTCGATGCGCGTGCCGGTGCCGGTGGGCAGGGCGTCGAGCGCGCGCAACAGGGCGAACACGTCGCCGGTGAGCGGCCGGACGACGCGGGCCGAGCCGTTGAACGCCACGACGGCCACGCGGTCGCGCGGCAGCCGGAGCTGGCCGACGAACACGCGGGCGGCCTCGACCGCGGCCGCGAGCTTGGTCGGGCCGCCCGGCGCCGCGGGCTCGAGCATGCTGCCCGACGTGTCGAGCGCCAGCACGACGTCGACGCGCACCTCGGGGCACTTCTGGCGGTGCAGGAGCGGCAGGAACACGCGCCACGACTCGGGCGCCACGACCTCGACCTCGGGCACCGGGAAGACCAGACGGCCCGCGTGGGCGACGCCGTCGACGTAGTCGGCGACGGCCTCGACGTTGGTCGGGCGGCGGCCCGGCGCCTGGGGCTGCAGGCGGTAGCGCAGGCGCAGGCCCCCCGGCGACACGCCGGCGACGTCCCAGGTCAGGGTGCGGGTGGCCGCGTCGTAGCGCGCCGTCGGGCTCGCGGACCCCGGGACGTAGCGCATGTCGCCGGGCAGCACGTCGCGCACCGTCGCCCGCTCGAGCAGCGCGGCGGCGGCCACGCGGCGCGCGATGGTGTCGTACACCCGGATGAGGTCGTATTCGGTGGGCGACTCGAAGTAGTACGCCGGCGAGGTCGAGATGCCCCGCAGGAACGACCGGTCGACGTCGAGGCCGAGGCCGATGGCGTACACCTCGCGGCCGATCCGGCGGAACGCGTCGGCCATGGCGGCGATCGTGTCGGCGCCGTCGTTGGGCCGGCCGTCGGTCAGGAGGATGACGACCTGCCGCGCGCCGGGGCGCGCCCGCGGGCCGGCGAACTCGTTGGCGGCGGCCTGGACCGCGCCGAGCATGTTGGTGCCGGAGTCGTCGCCGAGCGTCGGGATGGCGCGGATGAGCGCCCGCGGGTTGTCGGTGAGCGGCTGGACCACGTCGACGTCGCTGCTGAACGTGATCAGCCCGATCTGGTTCAGGCTGTAGTCGAGCTGGCCGACGAACTCGAGCGCCGCGGTGCGCGCGGCGTCCATCTTGCCGCCGCTCATCGAACCCGAGGTGTCGACGAGGAGCAGGATGTCGGAGCGGCCGTCGGCGAGCGGGCACTCGCCCTCGACGGTCAGCTCGACGCCCACCGTCGCGCCGAGATCGATCCGCGCCGGCGCCGCGGTCTTGTCGTGGGCCAGCGCGCAGCGGTCGCCGAACGGCGGCACGGTCTGCGGCGTCCCCGCCGGGTCGGGGGCGAACACCGCGATCTCGCCGGCCTCGCCGCGGCTGACGTACACCCGGCCGTCGCCGTCGACGGTGAGGTCGGTGGCGGCCACGTAGCCCGGGGGGTGGGCCACGGTGGCGTCCTCGACCGGCCACGCGGCGCGCAGCGTGCCGTCGAGGGCGTGCTTGAGCACCCAGCCCTCGCGGTTGAGCACGTAGACCGCGCCGTCCGGGCCGGCGTCCAGCCGGATCGCGCTGCCCGGCACCTGCCACTGGCGCACCAGCCGGCCGTCGCTCAGGCGCCGCACCTCCACGCGCTTGTGGGTGCGGTTGAGCAGCACCACCTCGCCTTCCACCAGGGCGGCGTCGGCGACGCTCTCGAACCCGTCGGGCGCCGCGAGCGCCCATTCGGCCACCGGGTTGCCGCTGAAGTCCACGGCGAACAGGCGCTGGTCGCCGATGTCGACGACGAGGGCCGAGCTGCCGACGCCCGCCAGCTCGAAGCTGTCGACCGCCATCAACCAGCTATAGGGGTTGCCCTCGCCGGGCGTGGCGCCGGGCGGCGCCCACGTCCACTGCGCGCCGCCGTTGCCGTCCTCCGGCCAGAACGCCATGCGGCGGCCGTCGACCACGAACACCGAGCCGCGCCGGCCGGCCGCGATGTCGTGCAACCCGCCGGCGCCGAACTGCGCGCGCGCCGTGCCGTCGGTGTTCCAGCTCTGGACCCGCGGCCACGTGTCGAGCACGAACGCCCGGGCGTCGCGGTTGGCGCTGACGCGGCGCGGGCCCTCGATGCTGCCGAGCGGCGCGAACGGCCCGCCCCAACGATCGACGACGCTGCTGATGGCCCGCCGGTCGCGGTAGTGCCGGATGCCGGTGAAGCCCTGCCGCACGTCCTGCACGGTGGTCACCAGTCCCGAGCCCGGGCCGACGGCCACGCCGCGCCCGCCGGTGGCGGGCAGCGGCTGGCCGACGAGCTGACCGAGGCGGAAGCGCGCCAGCCGGAGCTCGGTGACCACGAACACGTCGCCGTCGGCGTCGACCGCCACGTCCAGCGGGGCGAGGGCCTGGCCGTCGAGCCCGACCTGGAGCCCGCCGATGAGGGCGCCGTCGCGGCCGAACTGCCACACCGCCAGCGCCTGCGTGCCGATGTCGGAGACGTACACCCGGCCGTCGGGGCCGACGGCGACGCCCCACGGCTCCTCGAGGAGCGAGGACTCGGCGTCCCACGTCAGGACCTGCCGGCCGTCGTCGGCCGTCAGCGCGGTCACCTGCCGGGCCTCGAGGAGCGTGACGTACAGCTCGCGGCGCGCCGCGTCCCAGGCCAGGCCGCCCGGTTGCCCGCGGAGCGCCCACTGCGCGCGCGGCGCGCCGTCGAGGCCCAGCACGTGGATCCGGTCGGCTTCGGGGTCGCTGACGTAGACGGCGGTGTCGCCGACCGCGACGTCGCGGGGTTGGCCGAGGCCCGCCCCGCCGCCGTCCCAGAGCGCCACCGGCGCGCCGTCGGGGGCCAGGACATGGACCGCGCCCAGGCCGGCGTCGGCCACGTAGATGCGGTCGTCGGGCCCGACGTCGACGCCCCACGGGGCCCGGAAGAGCCCCGACGCCTTGGGCTGGACGGTCGAGCGCCACGTGGCCACGCGGGCGTAGGCCTCGAGCGCCCCCTGGGCGTGCCCCGGGGAGCGGCCGGGGGCCCCCAGGCCGAGCAGCGCGGCGGCGATGACGATGGCCGGGATCAGGCGGGACGAGCGGTGCATGGTGGGGGCCTCGCGTTGGGCGTGCGGTCGGGCGCGGGTCATGGGCACGGCGGCAGCGGCGTCGGCGTCGCCGTCGGCGGGCGGGCGGGGGGCACGGTGGGCGGCGCGATCCCGCAGCCGGGCCACACGGCGAAGGCGGTCTCGGCCCAGCGGCCGCCGGCGAAGGCCGACGGGCGGATCAGCCGGTAGGGCGGGCTGTTGGGGCACGCCACGTAGCCGGCCGGCGGGCGCGCCAGCGTCACGCGGTACGGCGGCGGCGCGCAGAGCTGGATGTTGGCGCGGGCGGGGCCGCGCGTGGCGCCGGCCGACACGTCGCCGATCCACAGCGGCGAGCCCGCGGCATCGGCGACGATGAGCGTCGACGCCGGCACGCGGCCGTCGACGAGCTGCCAGTGGTCGCCGCCGTCCCACGTGCCGTTGCAGCCCGGGCAGCGGTACGACCCGCTGCCGACGGTGTCGGGGAACACGACGACCTGGAGCCACCATGCCTTGCCCGGTGCGCACGCCACCGGCACCGGCGTGGCCGGCAAGGGCGTGGGCAGGCCGGGGTCGTCGGTCGGCGCGGCCGTCGGCGGCGCGCTGCCGGGCGTCGGCGTCGGCAGGACCACGGCCAGCGGCGGCTCGGGGAAGGTGAACGTGCGGCGCGTGCCGTCGGCGTCGGTGTAGCGCACGCGCGCGCGGCCGGCGGGGCCCTGGCCGGGAGCGCCGGCGGCGAGCTTGTACGTGAACGTCAGCCCGTCGGCCGGCAGCGACGGCCACGTCCACGTGAGGGTGTCGTTGACGACGAGCGGCGGCGGCCGGCCGCTGCCGGCCACGTAGCGCGTGAACGGCTCGGCCGGCGTGTCCTCGACGACGAGGTCGGTGAGGTTCATCTGCGCGACGACGTCGAGGATGGCGCGGTAGATCCGGTCGAGGTCGACGACGTCGGGCGCGTAGTAGAAGTCCTTGCGCGAGCTGGCGATGGTCTCGAGCAGGAGCGAGTCGATGGTGTTGCCCAGGCCGATGGTGACGATGTAGGTGCGCCGCGCCCGCGCGCGCTCGGCCGCGACCAGGGCGGCGGTGGCGGGCTCGGGGACCATCGGGCGGATGGGGTCGCCGTCGGTCAGCAGCACCATCACGGGCAGCGCGTCGGGGCGCCCGGCGGTCCGCAGGTGGTCCGAGGCCGTGCGCAAGGCGGCGTAGATGTTGGTGTTGCCGCCGCCGATGGTGAGCGCATCGAGCGCGCCGTGGAGCGTCGCCCGATCGGCGGACAGCGGCTGCTCGACGGTGGCCGCGCCGCTGAAGCCGATGACCGCCGCCTGGTGGTAGCGCAGATCGAGGCCGTCGACGAAGCGCCGGGCCGCGGCGCGGGCGCCGTCGAGCTTGCCGTTGCGCATCGAGCTCGACACGTCGGTGATGATGGCGATGTCGGCGCCGACGACGGCGCCGGGCGGGCAGTCGGCCTGGACCGAGAGCGTGACGTCGGTGGCCGCGCAGCGCGTCAGCCGGTCGGGCGCCAAGGTGCGCACACCCGTCAGGCGGCACGACCGGTCGGTCAGCGGCGGGTCCGCCGGGACGGGCGTCGGGGTCGGCGGCGGGCCGGGCGCGTAGACCTGGACGCCGTCGGTCGCCTCGTCGAGCACGTAGATGCGGCCGCCGTTGCCGACGGCGAGGTCGAGCGGCTCGCCCGGCACGAAGAAGCGCGCGACGAGCGTGCCGTCGGGGCGGTGGACGCGCACGAGGCCGTCGGAGAAGAGCACGGCGACGAGCGTCTCGCCGCCGGCGTCGGCCCCGACGCCGATGCGGAACGGGCCGCTGCTCTCGAGCATCGACCACACGCCGTAGTCGCCCGGCAGGTAGGGCTCGGGCCACGCGTAGACCGTGCCGGCGACGAGGTCGGTGGCGAAGAGCGTGCCGTCGGGGCCGACGGCCACGTCGGCCGGGAAGCCGCGGCCGACGCCGCGCGGCGCCACCTGCCCGGACACGCGGCCGTCGGTGCGCCCGAACCACACCAGGGCGCCGGTCTTGGGCTCGGTGAACCACACGCGCCCGGCCGTGGCCGCCACGCCGGTGCCGGTGGCGCCGGGGGACTGCTGCTCCCAGGCCGCCGCGCCCGAGGCCGTGTAGCGCCCGACGGTCGAGTGCAGCCGCGGCGTGCCGGCCCACCGGCCGAGGTAGAGGTCGCCGCCGGGCTCGGCGGCGAGGTCGAGGCTGTCGCGCGGCACCGGGCGCGTCTCGGCGAGCGTGCCGTCTCGCGCGAGCGCGACGGCCGCGCCCGACGGGCCGTCGAGCAGCCACAGCCGGCCGCCGGCGTCGACGGAGAGGTTGTTGGGCGTGGCCAGGCCGTGCGCGGAAGCGGGCCAGACGGTCTCGAGCCGATAGCCGGGGATGGGTGCGGAGCGGGCGGTGGGGCCGAGCACGGCCACGGCGGCCAGGGCGGCGGCAAGCGCGCCGATCGGCAGGCGCGGGGGCGAGTGGCGCATGGGCGGCGTTCTCCGAAAGTGGTCGGGCGAATCGGCTCGGCGGCGACCGGACGGGCGCCGCGGATCGAGCGGCGGGGAGGGGCGGGCGCGCGGTGAATTGTACAACGTCCGGCGGCGGGGGGGCGTGACCGCGGGGCGGGGTCGCGCGCCCGCCGCCCCCGCGGCTATCATTGCCGCCATGCCGACGCACGCAGCGCCCGACCCTCACGCCGCGGCCATCGCCGCCGCCATCGGCATCCGCCCGGCCCAGGCCCGAGCCGCCATCGACCTGCTCGACGCCGGCAACACCCTGCCGTTCGTCGCCCGCTACCGCAAGGAGGCCACCGGCGGGCTGGACGACGACCAGCTCCGCCGCCTCGCCGACCAGCTCGCGCACCTGCGCGGCCTCGACGAGCGCCGCGCCACGGTCCTGGCGTCGATCGACGCCCAGGGGCTTCTGACCGACGCCTTGCGCGCCGAGATCGCGGCGGCCGCGTCGCGCGCGGCGCTGGAGGACCTCTACCAACCCTTCAAGCCCAAGCGCCGCACACGCGCGACCATCGCGCGCGAGCACGGGCTGCAGGGGCTGGCCGACCTCATCCTGCGCCAGCCGGCCACCGGCACGCCGCCCGCCGACCTCGCCCGGCCCTACCTTTCGGACGCGGTCGCGACGCCCGACGACGCCCTGGCCGGCGCGCGCGACATCGTCGCCGAGGCCATCAGCGACCACCCGGGCATCCGGGGCGCCACACGCGAGAAGGCGCTGCGGTGGGCCACCGTGCGGGCGGCGCGGGTCGACGGCGCCGAGGACCCCAAGACGGTCTACGCGCTGTACTACGACTTCCGGCAGCGCGCCGACCGCGTGCAGCCGTACCAGGTGCTGGCGATCAACCGCGGCGAGGCCGAGAAGGTGCTGCGCGTCGCCGTCGACGTGCCGGAGCGGGACTGGCGGGCCGCCGTGGCGGCGCACGCCCGGCCCGACCCCCGCTCGTCGCTGTCGGGCGAGCTGGCCGCCGCCATCGACGACGCGGCCGACCGGCTGCTCCTGCCGGCGATCGCGCGCGACGTCCGGCGGGCGCTGACCGAGGCGGCCGAGGCGCACGCCATCGCCGTGTTCGGCCGCAACCTGCGCGGGCTGCTGACACAGCCCCCGCTGGCGGGGCGCACGGTGCTGGGGCTCGACCCGGGCTTCCGGACCGGCTGCAAGGCGGCCGTCGTCGACCCGACCGGCAAGGCGCTGGCCACCGGCACGATCCACCCGCACGCCCCGCAGCGGCAGTGGGCGGCGGCCAGGGCGGCGCTCGAGCGCTGGATCGACGCGCACGGCGTCACGCTGATCGCCATCGGCAACGGCACCGCCTCGCGCGAGACCGAGGCGCTGGCCGCCGAGGTCATCGCGGACCGAACCGACCTGCACTACCTCATCGTCAACGAGGCCGGCGCCAGCGTCTACAGCGCCAGCGCCCTGGCCGCCGCCGAGCTGCCCGGCATGGACGTCAGCCTGCGCGGCGCCGTCAGCATCGCCCGGCGCGCGCAGGATCCGCTGGCCGAGCTCGTCAAGATCGACCCCAAGGCCATCGGCGTGGGTCTGTACCAGCACGACGTCGACCAGGCCGCGCTGGCCCGGGCGGTGGACGGGGTCGTCGAGTCGGTCGTCAACGCCGTGGGCGTCGACGTCAACACCGCGTCGCCGGCGCTCCTGGCGCGCGTCGCCGGCATCGGGCCCAAGCTCGCCGAGCGGATCGTGGCGCACCGCGACGCCGAGGGCGCGTTCCGCAGCCGCGCGGGGCTGCGACGCGTCGCCGGCCTGGGCCCCAAGGCCTTCGAGCAGGCGGCCGGCTTCCTCCGCGTCGGCGGCGGCGACGAGCCGCTCGACGCCAGCGCGATCCACCCCGAGAGCTATCCGATCGCGCGCGGCCTCCTCGCGGCCGCGCGGCTGGCGCCGGACGGACCGCCCGCCGATCGGCAGGCCGCGCTCGACGACCTCGTCGCGGGCCGGGGCATCGCCGCGCTTGCCGCCGAGCTCGGCGCGGGCGTGCCGACCACGATCGACATCCTCGAGCAGCTCGTCCGCCCCGGGCGCGATCCGCGCGCCGACCTGCCGCCGCCGCTCCTGCGCGGCGACGTCCTGTCGGTCGACGACCTGCGGATCGGGATGGTGCTCAAGGGCACGGTCCGCAACCTCGTCGACTTCGGGGCGTTCGTCGACATCGGCGTCAAGCACGACGGGCTGCTGCACCGCAGCCGGCTGCCGCGCGGGACGGTGCTCGGCGTCGGCGACGTCGTCGACGTCAGCGTGGTGAGCATCGAGGCCGAGCGCGGGCGGATCGGGCTGGGCTGGAACCTTTCCGACCCGTAGCGTTACCCATTGCGCATGCCGCCCCGCACACCGTCCCCCCGCTCCGCGCCGACCGGACCGGCGGGCAGGTCGTGATCCTCGAGACGTCGGTCGCAGCCGCGGTGCCGCCGGGAGCGGCCGAGGCCGCCGTCGTTCCGTCCGACCCCGACGCCCCGCTCGTGCGGCGCATCGCCGCCGGCGACCGCGACGCGCACCGCCAGCTCTACGAGCGCCACGCCCGCGGCGTGCTGGCGTACCTCGTCGGGCGCCTGGGGCAGCGGGCGGCCGCCGAGGAGATCCTGCAGGACGTGATGCTCGACGCGTGGCGCGCGGCGGGGCGCTTCCGCGGCGAGAGCCGGGTCCGCACGTGGCTGCTGGCCATCGCCCACAACCGCGCCTGCAACGAGATCCGCCGCCAGCGGCGGGTGACGCTGTCGGACGACCCGGCCGCCACCGCCGCCGCAGCCGGGCGGCGCCACGGCGACGCCCCCCGGCCGCGGTGGCGCACCGAAGAGATCATCGACCTCGGCCAGGCGGTGGACGCGCTGCCCGACATCCATCGCGCGGTGCTCGACCTGGTCTTCTTCCACGGGCTGACCATCGACGAGACCGCGGAGGTGCTCGAGGTCGCCCCGGGCACGGTCAAGAGCCGCCTCAGCCGGGCCAAGGCCCAGCTCCGCGAGCGCTTGGGACAGGAGCCTGCGCCCCATGTGTGACGCCTGCCGCGACCTGCTCCCCGGCTTCGTCGCCGGCCACGCCGACCCGGCAGCCCAGGCCCGCGTCGAGGCGCACCTGGCCGAATGCGCCGGCTGCCGGGCCGAGGCGGCCGAGTGGCGCCGCGTCGCGGACACCGTGGACGCGCACGCGGCGGCGCGGGTCGGCGAGCTGC
>QEVT01000444.1 GCA_003576755.1 bacterium
GGATCCGTCGGCCGGCACGGTGCCGTCGCCGGCCGGCGGGGTGCCTTCCGCGTCGGCCGGCGTGCCCGCGGCCGTCGGCAGCGGCGGCATGGTCGCGCCGAGCGGCAGCGGGTCGAGCGTGACGTGCGTGAAGTCGTCGAGCCCCAGCGGGCTCGGGCGGAAACCGCGCAGCCGGCGCGCGACCACGACCGGCGCCTGGGGGTGCACCAGGTACACCCGGGCCGAGTCCTTGTCGACCATCTCGGCGGCCGCGCGGTAGATCGTCGCGCGCTGCTCGGAGTCGATGACGCGCTGGGCCTCGCGCAGGCTGTCGGCGAGGTCGGGGTTGGCGTAGTTGCCCTCGGCCACCGCCCGGCCGACCATGCCGAAGTGCCAGAACCAGAAGTTGTCGGGGTCGGCCGACTGCGCTTCCCACCCGATGATCCACGCCGTGAACCGCCCGGTGCCGCGGTCGTTGAGGAACTGGCGGGCGCCCGTGGTGCGGACCGCCGCGTTGATGCCGACGGCCTTGAGCATGTCGGCCACGGCGCCGGCCGTCCCCTCGGGGTCCGGGAGGTACGGGCGTGGGGCCGTGGGCACCCAGATGTTCAACGGGAAGTCGCCGCTCACCCCCTCCTCGGCGAGCAGCTTGCGCGCCGTGTCGGGGTCGAACGGCGGCACCACGACGGTGGGGCTGTGGCCGAGGAAGCCCGGCGGGAGCAGCTGCCCGGCCGGCACCGACCACGCGCCGAACCGCTCGCGCGCCAGCCGGTCGCGGTCGATGGCCAGGGCGATCGCGCGGCGGATCTTGGGGTTGTCCAGCGGCTGGCGGCCGTGGTTGAGCATGAGCCACACCGTCTGGCGCGCCGGCCGCGGCACCACCTCGACCGGCGCGGTGAGCAGCGTGTCGGTCAGCGGCGTCGTCGGCGGGAGGTCGGCGCCGTGCGCCGCGCCGCCGGCGACCGCCTCGACGCGGGCCCGGTCATCCGGCAGCACCACGAACCGCAGCGCCGGGACGGTGGCCGGTCCGGCCCAATACCGGTCGAAACGGCGCAGGCGTAGCGAGCCGTCCGGCTCCCACGCCTCGACGGCGAACGGGCCGCTGCCGACCGGCAGGTGCTCGGCATCGCTGCCGTAGCGCTCGCCCTGGGCGGAGACGGCCGCCGGGCTCGCCAACCCGAACGGCGTCATGGCCAGGTGGTGCAGGAACGGAGCGAACGGCGCGCGCAGCTTGATCCGGAGCTGGAGCGGCCCGATGGCCTCGATCGACTCGATCAGCCAGGCCTCGTGGCCGTCGGCGTCCTTTTGGCCGATGAACCCGCCGAGGAGGCCCTGCCAGCCCGGGAACTTGCCGTCGTGGCGCTCGTGCCGGGGGTCCATCCAGCGCTCGAAGTTCCACACCACGGCGTGCTCGTCGATCGGCGTGCCGTCGTGGAACGTCATGCCCTTGCGGAGCGTGAACGTGAAGGTGCTGCCGCGCGGGTCGGCGACCCAGCGTTCCGCCATCCCGGGCGCGAGCTGCGCCGTGCCGGGCCGGAAGCGCACGAGCCCGTCGTACACCTGCGCGGCGATCCGTTCGGCGACGGGGTCGGCCACGGCGCGGGCAGGGTCGAGGGTGGTCGGCGCCGACGGCACGGCCCACACGACGCCGTCGGGGTGCGGGGTCGGGGACGCGGCCGCCTCGGCGGTCGGGCCGCCGGGCGTGACGGTCGGCGAACCGCAACCGGTAAGGGTCAGGGCGGCGGCCGGCGCGGCGGCGAGGACCCGGCCCAGCCGCAGGGTCGCTCGCAGGCCGCGGCCGCGGGCACGATCGAGCACGGGCGGCAACGATAGCACCGGCGGCCGGGCGACGGCACCTTTGCCCGGCATCCCCGGACCCCGCGCCGGGCGTGCACCGCGTGGCTGCTATAATCCGCCGCATGCGCGTCACCCGCGCCGGAGGGCGCCTTCTCGCGAGCGGCCTGGTGTGCGCCGGCCTCGCCGCGTGCCGCCAGCCGCCGCCGGCGGTGCCCGCGCGCGTGACGCCGATGCCAGGCGTGCCCCTGGCGCCGGACGACGCCCTGCGCGCCCCCGACGGACCGGTGGCGCAGGCCGTGCCGACGTGGACGGTGCCCGT
>QEVT01000066.1 GCA_003576755.1 bacterium
GCTTCGGCGGGCCCAGGCAGCTCGCGAGGACCTCGGCCGATCGGGGGTCCACGACGGCGAGCACCTCGTCGCCAACCTCGAGCACCGTGTCTGGCCGCGGCACCACCAGCACGCCGTCGCGCAGGATGGCGGTGATGGCGGCGGACTCCGGCAGGTCGAGGTCGGCGATCGACGCGCCGGCGGCACGCGCGCCGGGGGCGATCTTCTCCTCGACCAGCGAGTAGCGGCCGCGGTGGAGCTTGAGGAGCACCATCATGTCGCCGAGCGACATCTCCTCCTCGACCAGCTTGGCGAGGATGTCGGCCTGGTTGACCGCCACGTCGACGTGGAAGGTGGCGTCGAACAGCCACGCGTGCCGCGGATTGTCGATGACGGCCAGGATGCGCGGCACCGCGTAGCGGCGGCGGGCGTGGAAGCAGAGGAACAGGTTGTCGGGGTCGTCGGGCATGCACGCAATGAATACGTCGGCCGCCCGGATGCCGGCGTGCTCGATGACGTCGACGTCCAGCGGGTGACCCTCGACGATGGCCTCGGTGGGCAGCTCGCGGTGCAGCCGGGCCAGCACCTCGGGGCGGTGCTCGATGACGCGCGGGTCGTGGCCCTCGGCCACGAGCAGGTTGGCGAGGTGCGACGCGGTGCGCCCGCCGCCGGCGATGACGATGTGCATGTCAGGCTTCCTGCCCGCGCGCCGCGGCGTCGCCCAGCCGCCGCACGCCGTCCGGCGTGGCCGCCACGTGCAGCACGTCGCCGTCGGCCACGACGGCGTCGGGGCCGGCGAGCATCGCCCGCCCGCCGCGCGTGAGGCAGATGGGCTGCCACGCCCCGGCGCCGGGCAGGTCGGCCAGGGCGCGGCCGTCCCAGCCCGCGCCGATCGCCACCTCGTAGACCTGCACCTCGCCGTTGCCGGCGGAGAACACGGCATGGGTCTCGCCGTCGAGGAGCGCCTCCATGCGCTGCGCGCCCCAGATCGACGAGCTGATCACCGGGAAGCCGAAGTCCTGCACCAGCGGCAGCCAGCGCGGGTTGTAGTTGCGGATCGCCACGTGGCGCACGCCGAACACCGTGCGCGCCAGGTGGCCGACGAGGGCGTTGACGGCATCGGAGCTCGTGACGGCCGCCAGGCCGTCGGCGCCGCGCATGCCGGCGCGCTCGAGGAGGCCCTTGTCGAGCACGTCGCCCTCGATCGTCTTGCCGCGGAAGTCGCCGGGCAGGTTGGCGAACGCCGTCGCCGCGCGGTCGACGACGCTGACGTGGTGGCCGCGGCGGAACAACCCGTACGCCAACTCGGCGCCGAGGCGCCCGCAGCCGATGACGAGCATCTTCTTGCTATCGCCGGATGGGTCCATGGGGCTCACTCGACCTGATAGGGCACGTCGGTGATGACGATGCCGGGCTTGAACAAGAGCGCCACGCGCAGCATCCAGGCGGTCTGGGTGTGCAGGAGGTTCTGCCACCAGCGACCCGGCACGAACTGCGGCACGACGATGGTGATGGTCTCGTTGGGCTGGCGGTGGCGGGCGATCTCCTCGATGTAGTCGAGGAGCGGCTCGACGAGGAGCCGGTACGGCGACTCGACGATGACGAGCCGGACGCCGTCGCCCCAGGCGTCCCACTTGCGGCGGAGCCGGGCGGCCTCGTCGTCGTCGAGCGACACGTGGACGGCGGTGACGTCGTGCGAGAGGCTGCGCGCGTACTGCAGCGCCGCCAGCGTGCCGCGGTGCACGCCGCTGATGGCGACGATGACGCGCTGGCGCGCGATGCGCGGCGGGGCGCCGTACCGGTCGAGCGACAGGCGGGCGGCGAGCTGCCGATAGTGGCGGTGGATGGTGTAGAACACCGCCACGAGGGCCGGCAGGACGACGATGACGATCCACGCGCCGTCGCGGAACTTGGTCACGGCGAACATCAGCATGACGACCACCGTGCACACGGCGCCGAGTCCGTTGACGATCATCTTGCGCCGCCATCCGCCGTCGTGCCGCAGCACCGACCCGCGCTCGCGCACCTCGGCGCCCGGTGCCAGGCGGCCGATCTTGCGCCACCGTCGCGCCATGCCGAACTGCGACAGCGAGAACGACATGAACACGCCGATGGCGTACAGTGGGATGAGCGCGCTGACGCTGGCCCGGAAGGCCGCGATGAGCACCATGGCGAGCAGCGACAGCATCAGGATCCCGCGCGAGTACACCAGCCGGCTGCCGCGGTAGGTGAGCTGGCGCGGCAGGAAGCCGTCGGCGGCGATGAGCGCGCCGAGGCGGGGAAAGTCGGCGAACGCGGTGTTGGCGGCCATGATGAGGATCACGGTGGTGGCCCCGAGCGTCGCGAGCCACAGGGCGCCGCGGCCGCCGTACACCACGCGGGCGAGCTGCGAGATCACGGTCTCGCCGGAGTCCGACGGCACGACCTGGGCGTGGGTGGCCAGGAACGTGATGGCGAGGAAGAGCGTGCCGAGGATCAACGACATCCAGACGAGGGTGATGCCGGCGTTGCGGCTGCGGGGCTCGCGGAAGGCGGTGATCCCGTTGGAGATGGCCTCGACGCCGGTCAAGGCGGTGGTGCCGTTGGAGAACGCATGGAGGAGCAGGAACCACCCCAGCCCGGCGGCGGCGACGTGCGACTCCATGGCGGGCGGGTCGGGCACGATGCCGAGGCTGCCGACCGCGTACCGATACAGCCCGACGCCCACCGTGAGCAGCATCACGGCCACGAAGAAGTAGGTCGGGACGGCGAAGGTCGCGCCGGATTCCTTCACGCCCCGCAGGTTGACCATCATAATCAGGATCACGAAGCCGATCGCGATCGGGACGCGATAGGCGTCGAGCTGCGGCGCCGCGCTGACGATCTGCGCCACCCCCGCCGACACCGACACCGACACGGTGAGCACGTAATCGGTGAGGAGGGCGGCCCCGGCCGTCTGCGCGGGCAGCTCGCCGAGGTTGTCGCGCGCGACGATGTAAGCGCCGCCGCCGTTGGGGTAGGCGTGGATGGTCTGCTCGTACGACAGCGTGACGACGGCCAGCAGCACGACGATGGCGAGGGCGATGGGGAACGCGTACCCGAAGGCGAGGGTGCCGGCGGCGGCCAGGACGAGCAGGATCTCCTGTGTGGCGTAGGCGGTGGACGACAGCGCGTCGGAGGCGAACACCGCGAGCCCGACGGCCTTGCCGATGGTCTGGTGCGGGGCATCGGCGGTGGCCAGCGGCCGACCGATAAGGTACGACCGCCACGACCGCCGGGGCGGCCGCACCTGGCGGCGCACCACGGTGGTGCCGCCGGACTCGGTCTCTGCGGTCTCCTCGATGATCACCGTGCGCACACGCATCGAAGGGGCGCCCACCGGGCACCCCTCGCCTCGTGATAAACCAGCAAGAACGGTCCTGTCGACAAGATGAGCGGAATATTAGGACGCGTCCGCCCGGCCTGCAAGCCATGCCCTGGGCGCCGCCCGGTCGGAGCGGCGGGCGCGGTCGGGGCAGCGGCTCGCGCTCCGACCGCGCGGCGGGTGATCGACGGCCGACGTGGAAGCGCGCGGGGCGGGGGATCCCGGGCCGGATCCCCCGTCCCGCGGCGCGCCGACCGGCGCTAGTTCCAGCGCTTCATCACGTTGTCGTAGGTCATGCCCTTGCGCGCGTTGAGGTGGAAGCGGGCCGCGAGCTGCTCGGCCTCTTCGCGCGTCGCGAAGTCCTCGTTGTGGACGTGGCGCGTGGCGCCGTCGGCGTACGCTTCGCGCACACCGTACCGGACAGTCTCGTAACCGAAGATGTCGGCCTTGCGCAGCTCGTAGGCCTGCCAGCGGGGGGTTTCTTCCTTGACGGCGTACATCGGGTTGGCTCCTTTGGTCATTGGGGGAGGCGCCCCATCTCCCGCGCGGCGGGCGGGGCAGCGGTCCGTCGCCACGTGCCCAGCAAGCCGGTTGCCACGACAACGCCCTTCGGCCGTCGATCGACGGGCGGCCGCCCCACGGTTGGCTGGCGGGGCGCAGCCGCCGCCCCGCACGGCGCCCGAAGTTGCGCTGGCGCAATGTTCGCGGCGGCCGGAGCAGGCATAATCGCTTCTCCAGAGGCCGCCCGCTCCCACGCCCGCGACGCCCCACGAGCCCCTGGCACGGGGTTCGGCTGGCGCGCGCGGCGCCCGTGGTCGCATCGCGCATCCGGAGCGTACCATGCTGCACAGCGACGCCGTCGACGACCGCGACATGCCGGCCGCAGTGCCCCCTGGGGCGGGCGAGGGCGGGCTCGAGAAGTCGGTGCACGGCTGGCGCTCGCCCCTGGCCGTGGCCGTGACGGCGCTCCTCGTGCTCCTGGGCGCGACGGGGCTCTGGATCTACCTCGCGCCGTTCTCGACCGCGGGGCAGGTGCAGGTCGTCGTGCACACCGGGCTGGGGCTCGCGCTGGTGGTGCCGTACGCGGTCTACCAGTACCGCCACTGGCGCGCCTGGCACGACCAGCGGCTGACGGCCGAGATGGCGCTGGGGTATGCCCTCATGGTGGGCGTGGTCACGTCCACGGTCACGGGCCTGTGGCTGACCTGGCAGGCGGTGTTCGGGCCGCGCATCGGGACCACCGCCGACCTCGTGCACCTGGTCTCGGGCATCGCCGCGCTCGTGGTGCTCGGGACGCACCTGTGGCAGGCGTTCCGGCGGCGGCGGGCGGCGGCCACGCGCCGGCCGCCGCTGGGCCGGGCGCAGCGCCGTTTCGGGGCCGTCGTCGCCGCGGCCGGGGCAGTGGCGAGCGCTGTGGTCGTGTTGGTGGCCGGCCGGATCGAGACGCCGCCGCCGACGTTCGCGGTGCCGGCCGACTACACGCTGCCGGCCTTCGAGCAGCAGTACGATCTCTATCGCGGGAACCCGTTCGCCCCCAGCTTCGCCCGGACGGAGTCGCTGACGATGGTCCAGCCCGCGGCGCTCGCCGGATCGGCGTCGTGCGGCACCGCGGGCTGTCACGCGCAGGTCCTGGCGGAGTGGCAGCCGAACGCCCACCGCTTCGCCGCCATGAACCAGCCGTTCAAGGCCGTGCAGGCGCTGTTCGCCGACAGCCGCGAGCCGGCCGAGACGCGCTACTGCGCCGGCTGCCACGACCCGATCTCGCTCTTCGCGGGCGCAAAGGACCCGTCCAACCCGGGGCTGGCGGCGCCGGGGGTCGAGGAGGGCATCTCGTGCGTGGTGTGCCACACGATCTCGGAGGTCGACGAGCGCGGCAACGCGGACTACGTCGTCACGCCGCCGCGGCGCTACTACGGCGAGGACGGCGAAGGGCTGGCCAAACAGGTGTCGGACTTCCTGATCCGCGCCTACCCGCGCCAGCACCTGGCCGACTACGATCGCAACATCCTCCGCGAGCCCGAGTTCTGCGGGGCCTGCCACAAGCAGTTCATCCCGGAGGCGCTCAACCGCTTCGGGGATGCCGACTCGCAGAACCAATACGACCCTTGGAAGGCCAGCCCGTGGCACACCGATGACCCGAAGACGGACCTGAGCTGCCGCGACTGTCACATGCGACTGGTGGAGGGCTCGACGGACCCGGGCAGCGGCGAGATGGGCGATGCGCGGCGCACCGACGCCGACGGCAAGCACCGCCATCACGGGTTCATCGGCACGAACGCGTTCATGCCGGAGCTGCTTGCGCTCGAGAACTGGGAGACCCATGTCGGCCTCACCGAGGCATGGGTACGCGGCGAGACGGTGCTGCCGGAGATCGCCGACGTCTGGCCCGAAGGACCCGTGGCCTCGATCGCCGTGCTGGCGCCGCCGTCGGTGGCGGCGGGTGAACGTCTCGCCTTGCGGGCGGTGATCACCAACCGCAAGGCGGGGCACACGTTCATCACGGGCCCGCTTGACTTCATCCGGTCGTGGGTGCATCTCGTGGTCACCGACGCCACGGGCCGCGTGCTGGCCGAGTACGGCAGCATCGACCCGGTCACGCGCGACATCACGGACGCCGTTGGACAGCCGCACCTGCTGGGCAACCGCGCCGACGAAGGCACGCTGGTGTTCGAGTCGCTGCCGATCGATGAGAACGGCGAGGTGCTGCGCCGCCACGAGCTGTGGATGATGGCCGGCGGCACGGGCAAGCGTCTCGTGTTCCCACGCCAGTCGGACGCGCAGCAGTACTCGATCCGGGTGCCGGTGCGGGCGATCGGGCCGCTGACGGTCCGGGCGGCGCTGAACTATCGGCGCTACCGCCAGGAGTTCCTCAACCTCGTCGTCCCGACGATGGAAGAGGAGGGTGGGGTCTTCCAGCCGACGATCACGCAGTCGCAGGCCGAGGTCATGGTCGCCGTCACGCCGCCCCAGGCGGCCGGGGACGCCGAGACCGGGCCTGGCGACGGCGGGACGACCGCGCGATGAGGCGGTGGGGGGCTTTCGGGCCCCCGGCCCGGCCAGGATCGCGCCGGGTGCGGCGGGCGTGGGTGTCGGTGGCGGCGGTCGTGGCGGGCACAGTGGCGCTGTCCGGTGGCGCGTGGTGGCTGCAGCACGTGCGCGAGACCGACCTCCAGAGCGCGGCGGGGTCGGTGACGACGAGCGCCATCCTCGCCATCCCCGACGAGGCGCCGGCGATCCGCTTCACCGACGTCGCGGCGGCGTCCGGGCTGACGATGCGCCATGGGCCGGGCGTGCGGTCGCACGCGCTGCCCGAGGACACGGGCTCGGGCCTGGCGTGGGGCGACGTCGACGGCGACGGCGATCTCGACCTGTACGTGGTCAACTTCGCGCCGCTGAGCGTGCAGCGTGGGGGCGGCACCGGAGCGCTGGACGGCGGCAATCGCCTGTTCCGCAACGACGGCGGGCGCTTCGTCGACGTGGCGGCTACCGCGGGGGTGGCGGACGCCGAGGGGTTCGGCATGGGCGCGAGCTTCGCGGACTACGACGCCGACGGCGACGTCGACCTGTACGTGACGAACTTCGGGCCGAACCGGCTGTTCCGCAATGGCGGCGACGGCACGTTCGACGAGGTCGGCGCCTGGGCCGGGGTGGCCGACCCGCGCTGGTCGACGGGTGCGGCGTGGGGCGACTACGACCGCGACGGGCGCCTCGACCTCTACGTGGCGAACTACGTCGAGTGGGACACCGGGAGCCTGGCGGCGGCGGTGGACCTCGACGGCGAGTTCCCGTTCACCCTCAACCCCAACGCGTACTCGCCGGCCGGCAACCGGCTGTACCACAACCGTGGCGACGGCACCTTCGAAGAGGTGGCCGGGGCGGCGGGCGTCGCGGACGCGGACGGGCGGAGCCTCAACGCGGTGTTCTGCGACCTCGACGGCGACGGCTGGCTGGACCTGTTCGTGGCCAACGACGCGTCGCCCAACCGGCTGTTCCGCAACCGCGGCGTCGGGGAAGGCGGCCACCTCGGGTTCGACGACGTCTCGGCGGCCACCGGCATGGCCGACACGCGCAGCGGGATGGGGGTGAGCGTGCTGGATGTCGCCGGCGGTGGCGGAAGCGGCGTGCCGGCGGCGGCCTGGGGCACGGCGCGGAGCCCGGACGCGACGGGGGGCACCGAGGACGCGCAGCGTGCGGAGGGCGCCGAGGCCGATGCGCCTGCCGGCGCCGCGGCGCGCAACCCGTCGGCGGGACCGGACGGCTGGCCGGACCTCTTCGTCGCCAACTGGGTGGCGCAGGACAACGCGCTGTACCGCGCGGTGGTCGAGGGCGACCAGCTCGCGGAGTTCCACGACGACGCGCGGGCGTTCGGCCTGGCCGAAGTCTCGACGCAGATGGTCGGCTGGGGCACGTTGGCGGCGGACATCGACCTCGACGGGCGCACGGACCTCGTGGTGGCCAACGGCAGCACGCTCCAGCAGCCCGGCCGCCCGCGCTTGCTGCAGCCCCAGCCGGCCTTCGTCTTCTGGAACGGCGGCGGCAGGTTCTACGACGTGGCGCCGGCGGCCGGGGACGCGCTCGCCGCAGCGCACGACGGGCGCGGGCTGGCCGGCGCAGACTTCGACGGCGACGGGGACGTCGACGTGGCGATAGCGGTGAACCGCGGCGCGCCGCTGCTCCTGCGCAACGACACCGTCACGGCCAACCACGGCCTGGCGGTGGCGCTCGACGCGTCGGATGCGCTGCGCTTCGGCGCGCGGATCCGGGTGACGGTGGGCGAGGTCACGCAGGCGCGCTGGGTCGGCGGCGACGCCAGCTACCTCTCGATGCACGCGCCGGACCTGCCGTTCGGCCTCGGCGCCGCGACGGTCGCGGACCGCGTCGAGGTCACGTGGGCCGACGGCAGCACGACGGTGCGCGAAGGGGTGCCGGCGGGGCGGGTGCGGTTGGGGCGGGGCGGCGGTTGACGCGCGCTGCCCGACGCGTCGCGCCCGCGCCGGCGATTGCCTGACGGTGAGCGCGCCGAACGTCCCGAGGCGGTGGTTGGCGGCATGGCCCTCGCCGCCGACGGGGAGGGGTCGAGGAACGCGTGGCCGTCTGATGCCCGGCCACCGCCCATCGCCACAATCGCCCGCCGTCAGCCTCCCGTCAGCATCGAGCCCGCATTCGGTCGTGCGTACGGACGGCGCGGGTCAAGCAACTCCGCCTCCATACCGGTACACTGTTGGCGTAACGATCGACCGAACCGAACGCACACCGCCAGGAGGAACGAGATGACCACGACGATGAGCAAGACGCTGCGGACGATGTTGGGCACCGCGCTGGTCGCGGGTGCGTTCGGGATCTTCGGCGGCGAGGCCGCGGCCAGCCCGAGCGACTACCGGGCGGGGATGCGGGAGCTGATGCCGCAGGCCGATCAGTGGATCGCCGAGCTGACGATGACCGCCGACGCGGCCCTGACCAAGCCGGAGGTCGCGTGCGGCGCCCAGATGGCCGAGCTGGCGCTGCGCGGCGCCTCGATCGCCGCCGACCTCGAGGGCACGGGCCAGAACGCGCCGCGGCCGCTGGCGGCGGCGCACACGCAGGCGACACGGTCGGTGGCGCACATGGCCGTCGCGGCGCGGGCCGCCTGTGGCAACCCGGCCGGCACGGTCGGCGTGATCGCCAGCGAGAGCGCCGGCTACAGCGCCTCGATGCTGCGGATCAACGTGTTCGTGGCGCGGTCGTACGCTTCGGGCCGCTAGGCAGGGCCGGGCGCGGGGGATCGCGAGGGCGGCGCCGCGGTCGACCCGGAGACAACCGATATGCCAACGGCGGGGGGCAGTTGCCCCCCGCCGTTTTGCATTCCGGCCCTCGCGCCGGGGGAATCGGGATCGCCCTCGCCATGCCGCGCGTTTGAACTTCGCGCGGCATGCGCGCGGCGGGCGCAGCCGCTCGCGCGGGTCGACCGCTGTTTGAGGCCCGCTGCGGGCGGCGGCGTACGGTGGCCAGCCCGCGGCCAGGCGCCAGGAGTCGGAGAACAAGGTCCATCGTGCAACGCCGGCCAACCCGCCCCCCTCACGGCCTGGCCGCGGCATTGATCGCGCCGAAGTTCGCGTGCGCCAGCAGCTTCCAGTCCCCGTCCCGCCACTGGAACACCGACAGGCGCGGCGCCTGCTTGGTGGGCTGCTGGACGCCGTCGATGACCTCGTCCACCTCGACCTGGTAGGTCACGACCAGGGCGTCGCCGCTCTGGTTGGCGCCGACCTGGTCGATCGTGAACGCCTTGATGACCGGCAGCGACGCGACGTAGTCGTCGCGCACGACCACGTCGCCGTTGGCGCGGGCGATGCGCACGTCGGGCGCCAGCACGTCGGACACCGCGGCGGCGTCGCCGGTCTGGATGGCGGCGAAGAACCGCTCGGCCAGCCGCCGGCCCTCGGCCGCGGGGTCGGCGAGCACCGGCGCCGTGGTCGTGGTCGGCGCGGAGACCCCGGCCGCGCAGCCGGCGGTCGTCGCGGCCGCCGCCACACCGAGGGCCAGGCTGCAAGCGAGACGAATCGAAGGTCGCATGGTTGGGGTGCCTCCTCGAGCACGCGCGACGTTGTACTACAGGGCGGGCCGGCGTGCAATCCGACGCTCGCGGTGTCCGCGATCCGTCTCGGCCGTGATGGGGGCTCACGCGACACGGACCGCCCCGGCGCGAAGCGTTGTGCCGCGGCACGGGCGCCGCTATAGTACCGGCGTCGGAACGTTGCCGGCGCCGAGATCGCACCGGCGCGGCGAGGTCGCCGGCGCCGGCATCGCGATCCCGCCCCGCCCACCGCCCGCTCCCACCGCCATGACCGAGCCCACGCTCCCCGACCCCCGCAACGCCGACATCCAGGTGCACGTCGGCGGCCGGCTGGTCCATCGCGACCTGGCGGCCGTGTCGGTGTTCGACAGCGTCGTCCAGGGCGGCGACGCCGTATGGGAGGGCTTGCGGGTTTACGGCGGCCGCATCTTCGCGCTCGAGGCCCACCTCGACCGCCTCTTCGACTCCGCGCGCGCCATGGCGTTCGCCGACGTGCCCGACCGCGAGGCGGTGCGCCAGGCGATCTTCGACACCCTGGCCGCCAACGGCATGCGCGACGGGGTGCACGTCCGCTTGACGCTCACGCGCGGCCGCAAGACGACGTCCGGCATGGACCCCCGGCTCAATGCCTACGGCCCCACGCTGATCGTCCTGGCCGAGTGGAAGCCGCCGGTGTACGACCGCGGCGGCATCCGGCTGGCCACGGCCGCCATCCGCCGCAACAGCCCGCAATGCGTCGACTCCAAGATCCACCACAACAACCTGATCAACAACATCCTGGCCAAGCTCGAGGCCAACGCCGCCGGCGCCGACGACGCCCTGATGCTCGACCTGGCCGGCTTCGTGGCCGAGACCAACGCCACCAACGTCTTCGTGGTCAAGCGCGGCGCGCTCGCCACCCCGCACGCCGACAGCTGCCTGCCGGGCATCACCCGCGGCGTGGTGATCGAGATCGCCCGCGCCGCGGGGCTGCCGCTGGCGGAGCGCAACCTGTCGCTGGCCGAGGTCTACACCGCCGACGAGGTGTTCGTCACCGGCACGATGGGCGAGCTGACCCCGGTGCTGGCGGTCGACGGGCGCGTCATCGGCACGGGGACCGCCGGGCCCGTCACCGCCGAGCTCCGGTCGCGTTACGCCGCGCGCACGGCGACCGAAGGCACGCCGCTGCCGTCTTGAGCCGCCGACCGCCGACGACCTTGTTCCCGATGGACGCCCTCCCGCCGCCTCGGCCGGGCACGCCGGCCGGCCCGCTGCGCATCAACCTGTGGAGCGGGCCGCGCAACGTGTCGACGGCGCTGATGTACAGCTTCGCCCAGCGCGCCGACACGCGCGTGGTGGACGAGCCGCTCTACGGCCACTACCTGCGGGTCAGCGGCGCCGATCACCCCGCCGCGGCCGAGGTCATGGCGGCGATGGACTGCGACGGCGATCGGGTCGTCCGCAGCGTGATCCTCGGCCCGTGCGATCGCCCCGTCCTCTTCTGCAAGCAGATGGCGCACCACCTCGTGGACCTCGACGAGGCGTTCCTGGCCGCGTGCGCGAACGTGCTGCTGGTCCGCGACCCGGTGCAGATGCTGCCGAGCCTGGCCCGGCAGATCCCGCGGCCGACGCTGCGCGACACCGGGCTGGCCCGGCAATGGGCGCTGTTCGAGGGCTTGCGCGCGCGGGGACAGGCGCCGCCGGTGCTGGACGCGCGCGCGCTGCTCCAGGATCCCGCGGGCGTGCTGGCGCGGCTGTGCGCGCGGCTCGGCCTGTCGTTCGACGCGGCGATGCTGCGCTGGCCGGCCGGTCCGCGCCCGGAGGACGGCGTGTGGGCGCCGCACTGGTACCACACGGTGTGGGCGTCGACGGGCTTCCAACCGTATCGCCCCCGGACCGGGCCCTTCCCGGACGCGCTGGCGGCGGTGCTGGCCGAGTGTCGCCCGTACTACGCCCGGTTGGCCGAGCACGTCATCGGCGGGGACGTCGGGTAGCCGACGCCGCCATGGCGAAGGTGGGGCCGGGGCGCCCCGTCACCGTCACGGCGTGACCGGCGTGCCTCCCGCGTCGCCGGCGCCCCCCGGGGCGCCCGGCCCGCCAGCCTCCTCCGGCGCCTCCGTCGGCACCACGTAGTCGGGGCGGGCCTCGGTGTGCCGCACCTTGCCGCCCGTGAGCGACGCCCGCGCCAGGGTGGTGGCCGCGAGGATGGCCACGATCCACACCAGCCCGCGCACGCGCGACGTGAGATCGCCCGCCGACCGCCACTGCTTGAGCCCCCACGCCGCGAGCAGCCCGAGGACGAGGGTGACGTAGTAGGCCCACGTCGCCGCGCCGGAGTGGGCGCGCGTGATGTCGCGCACCACGCCTTCGACCCCGCGGATGACCCGCGAGCTGTTGCGGCCGCTGTAGTACGTCGGCACCGTGACGACGGCGGCCAGGACGAACAGGACCAGAGCGACCATGGTGATCTCGGAGCTGCGGCGCCAATGGCCGATGCACAGGACGAGGATGCCCAACAGGACACAGATCACGGGGAAGTGGTTGATCGTGATGTGGAGATGGGCGGCGTTCATACGCATCCTTTCGCGAGTCGACGGGCGGCGGATCGAACGTCGTCCGACATTCTATACCGGCCGTCAAGCGCGGCGACGGCCGGCGCGGCGTTGGACCGATGACTTCTGGCGTGCGCGACGCGCGTGCTATGATGGCCGCCTCCCACCCCGATCGCGGGACCACCGAGCATGACGACCAGCCGCCAGCGACGCCTCGACATCCATGCCCACGCCACCTGAGACTTCGGCCTCCGAGCCCGACGCCCGCGCCGGGTTCGAGTCGCTGGCGCTGCCTTATGTCGATCATGTGTACCGTGCGGCCTACGGCCTCACGGGGAACCCGGCGGAGGCGGAGGACCTCACCCAAGACACGTACCTGCGCGCCTTCCAGGCCTACGAGGGCTACCGGGGTGGCAGCGCGAAGGTCTGGTTGTTGACCATCCTGCGCAACGCGTTCATCGACCGCTACCGTCGGCGGCGACCGGAGCCGCTCGACATCGACGACGACGCGCTCACGCACGCGTCGGCCAACGGCAACGACGTCCTGCTCGCACCCGGCGCCGAAGAACAGCTCATGTCCGCGGGCCTCGCGGAGGAGGTGGACCGGGCCCTCGGCGCCCTGCCGCCCGAGTGGCGTCTGGTGATCGTCCTAGCGGACCTCGAGAACCTGTCGTACAGCGAGATCGCCGCGATCACCGAGACGCCGGTCGGCACGGTGATGAGCCGCCTGCACCGCAGCCGCAAGCGGCTGCACGGCGCCCTGATGGACTTCGCCCGGCTCGCGGGCTACACGAGGACGATGGGCTCATGAACCACGCGTCGGCAAGCCTGCTGCTCGATGGGCTCTTGGACTGCGCCCTCAGCGCCGCGGAGCGCGATGCGGTGGCGACGCACTTGGCGGAGTGCGCGATCTGCAGACGGCAGCTTGCCGCTGCCGCGCACACGCGGTCCATCGTCCGCGGCCGCCTGGAAGCGACGACCGCGGCGCCGCCCGAGCTTGCTGAGCGCATCCGCAGGCAGCTTGCGGTGCACGCGCGGTCGACCGCGGCGCACCCTGCGGCGCCTGCCGGGCGCGGCACGGGCGACGGGCCCGTGGCCCCGCCGGAGGCACGCGAGACAAGCCGGTGGCGTTGGCTCCGGCGCCCGCTGCCCGCCTACCACGCCATCGGCGGCGCGATCGCGGTGGGCCTGTTGACCGTCGCGGCGGGAGGATGGTGGCTGACGGCGGCGACGGCGCGCCGTGCCGCGGTCGAGACTGTGGTCGGGCTCTCGACCCAGCACCACCTGTTCGCCCGCGACGACAAGGCCATGGAAGTCGAGGGCGAGGCCGATGCCGTTGCGGCGTGGCTGCGTGCGCACGTCCCGTTCCCGGTCGTCGCCCCGGCGCTGCCGAACTACGACGTCGAGGGAGGGCGGCTCGTGGCCGTCGAAGGTCGGCTCGCCGCGCAGGTGATCTACGAGGAGGAGGCCACGGGGCGCTACGTGTCCCTCGTGATTGGCCCGGCGTCGGCCACGGTACCGGATGGCCTTCGGCCGTTGGGGAAGTACCGGGTCGGCGGCGACCGCGATCTCTCGGTGGCCATGTGGCGCGAAGCGGGCGTTCGGATGGCCATCGTCGGGCCGTTGCCGGAGTCGGTCCTGGTGGCGCTTGCCGACCGTCTCGTCTTCCCCGTGGGCTGGCGCGATGTGGCTCCGGTCGAGCGCGCCCCGGAGCGCGGCAAGGAAGCGGCGCCGCGGCGGGAATAAACCGCACCCCCTTTCTCGTCTCCCCCATGAGAAGGACCCAACCCGGCGAAGCCGCGCCGCCGGTTGGCGCTCGTGTCGGTCCATGCGGCCCGCGTGGTCCGGGATCCATCGCAGGCATCGCGGCGAATCGCGGGCCTGGCAAGCCGGGGCCGTGCGGACCGGGCCGAGCCTCCGCCTGAGTTTGCCCGATCCCGCGAGCGGCGTGCAGGCGGACGGGCGCATTGAGACCTGTGGGGCAAGAACGCGTGAACACTGGCTACCCGGTGTCGCCTCGACACCTATTGACGGTCGGTTTGGTGGCGCTGATGGGCGCGATGCTCGTTCGGCGGCAGTCCGCCGTCTGGGCCACGGCGCAAGGTCCCGACGCCGTACAGGCGATCGTCAGCGTCTCGATCGAGGACTTCCTGTACGACCCGGACCCGGTGAACGTCGTCACGGGCGACACGGTGCGCTGGACCAACAACGGCAACGTGCAGCACACGTCGACCTCCGACACCGGGATCTGGGACTCCGGCACGTTGAACGTCGGCTCGTCGTTCGCGTTCACGTTCAACACGCCCGGCACGTTCTTCTACCACTGCACCATTCACCCGTTCATGACGGCCCGCGTGGTTGTCGCGGCCCCGACGGCGACCCCGACGCCGACGTCGGCCAGCACGAACACGCCGACGCCGTCGCCCTCGCCGACCGTATCCCCCACGGCCTCGGCATCGCCGACGCCGACGGCGTCGAGCAGCGCGACCATCACGCCGCCCCCGCCGACGGCCACGGCGACGCCGACAGCCACACCGACGCCCACGGCCACCGCGTCGAGCACGGCCACTCACACGCCACCGCCGCCCACCGCCACACAGACGCCGACGGCGACCGCCTCCAACACGGCCACCCACACGCCGTTGCCGACGGCCACCTCGACGCCCACGGCATCCCCCGCCGCGTCGAGCACGGCCACCCACACGCCGCCGCCACCCACGGCGACGCCCACGGCCACCGCGTCGAACACACCCACCAACACGCTGGTGCCGCCGACGGCCACGCGCACGTCGACCTCGACGCCGACCGCGTCCAACACCGCGACCAACACCCCGGCCCCGCCGACGGCGACCTCGACACCCACGGCATCCCCCACCGCGTCGAGCACCGCCTCCCACACACCGCCGCCACCCACGGCGACGCCCACGGCCACCGCGTTGTCTTGCCACGCCTATCGACTGGAGACGGACAGGGCCGAATTGTGAGAGTGCCCAGGCCGTTGATCACGCTGCCTCGACCTGCAGCTCATCGAGCCT
>QEVT01000067.1 GCA_003576755.1 bacterium
AACGCGACGTTCAGCGCCACGGCGCCGACGGCGGCAGCGCCGGCCGCGCCGGACGACGCCCCGGCACGCACGGGCTCGCCCGTGCCCCGCGCCCATCGGGCGACGGCCGGTGCGGCCGACAGCGCCGTGAGCACCGCCACCTGCGGCATGTCGCGGGCCAGGGCGGTCTGGACCACCAGCCATCGGCCGGCGAGGCCGGCGCCGAGCATCACGCCGGCCGCGCTGGCCGCCGCCAGCCGGCCTGCCCATTGGGCGGCCGCGGAGGGCAGGTCGCGGCCGCCGTATGCCACCATCCCGAACACCATCGCCTCGACCCACATGAGCATCGCGACGGGCGGGCCGAACGGCCCGGGCAGCGCCGCCGCCACGAGCATCACGCCGCCGAGGTGCACGAGCCCCCAGTCGACCGCGGCTTCCCCGCGCCCGGCGCTCCACGCCAACCCTGCCCCGGCCCAGGCCGCCACCATCCCCAACGCCGCCACAATGGCCGAGAACGGGGCGCCCAGCTCTCCGGGCGTCGCGGCAAGGAGAAGGTACGCTCCGGCAGCCATCGGGGCGAGGCGGGTGGCCGGCATGAACCGCACGGTCGTCTCGGACGCGCGCGGCACCGTCCACCACAGGGGGTACAGCCCCATGCGGGCGGCGGCAGCCCCGGCCAGCCACGCACGCGTCCAGGCCGACGGCGCGGTCGCGTCGATGGTCGCCGCGTCGATCGGGAGGCCCATCAAGGCCGCGAGCACGCAGAGCAGCCCGAGCTGCGACGCCAGGAGGCCGCGCCGGCCGACGCGCGGGCCGAAGAACAAGGCCGCATCGAGGAGCAGCCACGACGACACCAGGCCCAGCGGGGTGCGGGCAGCGGCGATGAACAGCGTGCTGGCCGCCGCCACCAGCAAGGCCACGCCGAGCGACCGGTCGGCCCGCGGCGCGCGCACGACCGCCATCAGGGCGAGCACGCCGACCGCCGCCATGCACGCCGCCCCGCGGGCATCGACGTCGAGGGCCGGGTCGCCGGTGAAGACTGCGTTGGACCACGGCGAGAGCGGAAGGTGCAGCGCCGGTCGGTCGGTGACGGCGAGCAGCCACGCCAGGGCGGCGGACACCGCCGCGGCGGTGCCCGCCAACGCCCCGATCACCCACCACCGCGCGCGACCGTCGGCAGGGCGCTCGACCGCGCCGCAGGCGCCGGCGAGCGCCAACGACAGCGGCGGCACCAGCGTGAGCCACTCCATCATCGAAGGCCGATTGTAGCACGCGGGCTTCGATCCGTCCGCCCGACGGTCGCCGCGCCCGGCGGCCGGTCAACCGCCGCCCAGGTTGCGCACCAGGCGCCAGGCGTCGCGCACCCCGACCTGCCCGTCGCCGTCGAGGTCGGCGGCGCCTCCGCCGCGGTACCACTCGCCCAGCCACAGCGCGGCGTCCGCGGCGTCGATGGCCCCGTTGGCGTCGAGCTCGCCGGCCGGGAGGGCGACCACGCCCCCGGCGGTGAAGTCGATCACCACGTCGCCGGCGCCGAGCGCGACGCCGACGTGCTCGGCCGGCAGGTATCCCGACACCCGTGCGGTCACGTGGTACACGCCGCCGACGCTTTCGGGCAGCGGGATCGCGTTGCTGACGCCACCCGCATCGGTCCGCCCCATGAGGACGAGCGGCGGCGCGCCGGCGCGCGCGATGCCGATGACAACGGATGCCGCGTGCGTCGCCCGTCCGCCGAGCGCGATGCGCACCGTCAGCGTCGCGGCGCCCGGCGGCGCGCCGGCGTCCGGTGCGGCCGAGGCGGGAGGGAAGGCCTCGTCCGCCGCCGGCGCCGGTTCGTCGCCGGCGACTGCCGGTTCCGCAGCGGGCGGCGCCCCGGTGTCGCCTGCCCCCACGACGGGTGCGGCGGCGAGCGCGGCGGGCGCCGCGGCGCCGTAGGCCGACCAGGCGTCGGCGAGGGCCGCCCGCCGCGCCGGGCCGTTGTCCGACACCACCTCGGTGTCGCCCTGGCGGCGGCTGGTGACCGCCATGCGGCTCCCGCGGTCGGGATGCGCCATGCTCCCGTCGTACTCCGCGCCGTACGACGTGAACGTCCACCCCGACAGGTCGAGCGGGACCGGCCCGCCATCGGCCGGCAGCCATTGCCCGTTGAGGCGGCGCGCGAAGTGGACGTGCGCCCCGTCGGCCACGCCGCCCTCGCACGACGGATGCCCGACGCGGTCGCCGGCCGCGAGCACCGCGCCGGCGGCCACGCGCCCGGCGGTGGCCATGTGGAGGTAGGCGATGACCCAGCCGGTGCCGTCGTAGCCGTCGCCGTCCATGTCCACGAGCACGAGCCCGTCGTCCGACCACACCACGACACCGGGCGCCGCGGCCACCACCCATTCCGGCGCGGACCGGCACCCGACAAGCGAAGGCGGCGCGAAGTCCACCGCCCCCCACGCCGTGGCGATGCCCCACGCGCCGTGCGGTCCGCCGGTGTAGTACCACTGCTCGCCCTCGGGCCACGGCAGGAGCAGCGGCGGCTGGGTCGTGCCCGGGGGAACCGGCGGCGCGAGGACCGGGCGCGGCCCGAACAGCCGCGCGTAGACCGCCGTGAACTCGGCCAGTCGAGCGTCGAGCTGGCCGGCCGCGACCCCCCGGGCGAGGTAGCGCGCCAGCGCGAAGTGCGCGGGGTCCGCGGCGGCCGGCCCGGGCCCGCGCCGACCGTCGGCGAACTGCACGTCGGTCTCGCCGCGGTGCAGCGCCCCGTAGTAGCCGTCGGCGAGCCACGCCGCCATGGCGGCGACACGGTCGACCGAGACCGCGGCGGCGCCGCTCGCCGCGCCATCGACGGCGCCCGACTCGAGCTCGAGGAGCGCGAGGAGCAGGCGCGCGCTGACGGCGTGCTGGACGCTGACCTGGTTCACGACGGCCGCGATCGCCGCCGCCCGGCCGCCGGCACCGCCACGCCCGGCCAGGAAGGCGGCGACGTCGAAGCCGCGATCGCCCGGGCCGCGGACGAGCTCGCCGGCCTGGAGCGCACGGGCCGGCGTCCGCTCGAACGGCGTCGGCGCGGCGCCCGGCATGCCGGGTGCCGGCAGCCCGGAGGCCTCGAAGGGGTCGCGGGCGAGGTCGGCCGATCCGGGCGCCGCGCCGGCCGCCCCGGGGTCGAGGGCGCCGTCGCCCGCGCGGGGCCGGGCCAGGGCGAGGATCGCGACGGCGACCAGCGCGCAGATGGCGATGCCGGCGAAGCCGTGGTGGGCGATCCGTGGCATGAAGTCCTCATGGGTCGAAGTCGAGGTGGGCATGGCGCGACCCGGGCGAGGTTGGGCTGCCGCGGCCATACGGGCGGCGGCAATTATAGAACGCGCGTTCTACATGTCAAGCGCGGCGCATCGGGAAGGCGGTCGACGACGAGGGCGCAAGCACGCGGGACGGGGCGCCCGAGTCGCAGGCGGCGTGAGGTGCGGCGGAGGGGGCGGCGGAGTTCAGGCGGGCGGGAACCGACGCGGGTCGCCGGCGGTGCTCGCGCTCGGCGGCACGTCGCCGCGGCGCACGCGCATCTCGACCTCGGTGTGCAGCCCGCGGTCGAGGGTGAATCGGCGCCGCTCGCCGACGACCCGGAAGCCGGCGGCGGCGAAGGCCCGGCGGGCGCGCACGTTGTCCGGATAGGTGCGCAGCGTCACCGTGTCGCGACCGAGGGTGTCGAACGCGTGGCGGACCAGGAGCGCCGCCACCTCGCGCCCGAGGCCGCGGTTCCAGGCGCGGCGGTCGCCGATCACGACGCCGAGCTCGGCCGAGCCGTCCTGCCGGTCGACGCCGAACAGCCCGGCGCGCCCGATGAGCCCGCCGTCGGCGCGCAGGATGGCGAACAAGGCGTCGCGGCTGGCCGAATGCCGGGCCGCGCTGGCCTCGAACATCGCCTTGAAGGCCTCGAACGACACGTCGAGGGGCATGCCGCTGGTGAGCTGCACGAGGTCGGCGTCGCACGCCCAACGGTAGAGGCGCTCGAGCTCGGCTTCGGTGAACCCGGCCGTGTACGGGCGCAGGACGGTCTGTCGGCCGACCAGGGCGGTCGGGACGGGCCGGGCGTCCGCCGTCGGGAGCCGTTCCTCGACCGGCGGTGTCATCCGGCGTCGGGGCGGCGGTAGAACGGCCGCCGCACGATGGTGGCGGGCACCAGCGTGCCCCGGATGTCGACGGCCAGCTCCCCGCCGATGCCGGCGCGGTCGGCCGGCACGTAGCCCATGCCGATGGCGCGCCCCAGGGTGGGCGACTGGAGGCCGCTGGTCACGCTTCCGGCGGCCGCGCCGCCCGCGTGGATGGCATAGCCCTGGCGGGGGATGCCGCGGCCGGTCATCTCGAAACAGACCATCTTCCGGGCCGGCCCCTCGGCCTTCTCGCGCGCCAGGCGCTCGCGGCCGACCATCTCGGGCTTGTCGAGCTTGACGAAGCGGCCGAGCCCGGCCTCGATGGCGCTGGTGTCGTCGTCGAGCTCGTGGCCGTAGAGCGGCATGGCGGCCTCGATCCGCAGGCTGTCGCGCGCGCCGAGCCCGGCCGGCTGCAGGCCGTGCGCGGCGCCGGCCGCCACGAGGGCGTCCCAGACGGCGCCGATGTCGGCGTTGTCGGCCATGATCTCGAAGCCGTCCTCGCCGGTGTAGCCGGTGCGCGACACCAGCGCGGGCACGCCGGCCACGTCGCCGCGGTCGAAGCGGTAGTAGCCCATCCGCCAGACGTCGAGCCGGGTGGCCGCGGCCAGGACGGCCGGGGCGCGCGGGCCCTGGAGCGCCACCAGCGCCATGTCGCCCGAGCGGTCGTCGAGCACGGCGTCCTCGCCCGGCCGGACCTGGGCGCGGAGCCAATCGCGGTCCTTGTCGATGTTGGAGGCGTTGACGACCAGCAGGTACACCGGGTGCCCGCGCGGGTTGTCGGGCAGGCGGTACGCCAGGAGGTCGTCGACGGTGCCGCCGTGCGCGTTGGGCAGCAGGGTGTACTGGGCCTCGCCGATCTCGAGGGCGGCGACGTCGTTGGTCAGCGCCCGGCGGAGGACCGCCTGCCCGTCGCGCCCGTGGACGATGAACTCGCCCATGTGGCTGACGTCGAACAGGCCCACGGCCTCGCGGACGGCGGCGTGCTCGGCCTGGATGCCGGCGTACCACACCGGCATCTCCCAGCCGGCGAACGCGACCATGCGGGCGCCGAGCTGCTGGTGGCGGTCGAACAGGGGGGTGCGATTCACGGGGCGGGCCTCGGATGGGTGCGGAAGTGCCGGCATTGTAGCGCCCGGGCCCGGCACGGTCAACGGGGCCGGCCGGCGCCGAGGGGCTCCGCCTCGCGTGTCCACCGTGCGCTATGATTGGCGGCGTGGTGCTCTACGTCGTCAGCTGCGCGTTCACCGACCCCGCCGTGGCCGAGGCGTGGGTGGCGTGGCTCCGCGACGGGCACCTGGCGGAGGTGTGCGCGGCGGGCGCGCGCGACGCCCAGGTGTTCCGCATCGACGGCGACGCGCTGCGCTACGACGTGCACTACCGCTTCGGGTCGCGCGCGGCCTTCGAGCGCTACCTGGCCGAGGCCGCGCCGCGCCTGCGGGCCGAGGGCTTGCGGCGCTTCCCGACCGCGCTCGGGCTGACCTACACGCGCTGGGTCGGTGAGCCCGTGGCCCGCGTGCCGTGACGGCGCGGGAGGCTGGATCGCCCACGATTGTCCAGCGCTGCGGCCGTTCGACGTTATGCATGGTGC
Organism: bacterium; assembly: GCA_003576755.1. Classification (GTDB taxonomy): domain Bacteria; phylum Chloroflexota; class Anaerolineae; order Epilineales; family Epilineaceae; genus UCB3. The sequence continues at coordinate 5,695 of QEVT01000067.1, forward strand.
ACCGCGCCGGCGATGCAGGGATCCTCTGGCGGATCTCGTCACGTCTTGCGTGGACACGTCGTGCCGACCTGTCGCCATATAGGGTAGAATAGCGTTCCGGCCGGCCGCGCCGGCGGCCCACAGCACGTCCCCCAGGAGGCTGCGCCCATGTGCCTGAGATGCGTCGTCCATCGACTCCCCCGGCTCGCGCGCGATCTCGCGCCGCGCTGCGCGACCGCCTTCGGCCGACCGGCCCGCGCGGCGGCCGCTGCCGCCGCCGCCGGCCTGGTGCTCGCCGCCACGGGGGTCGGCGCCCCGGCGGTCCGCGCCCATCCCGCGGCCCAGGGCGATCCCTCGATCGCCTACGCCTATCGCCTCGTGGACACGTGGCGGGACGTGCCGTGGTCGCTGCGGGCCGGCCAGTTCGGCCTCGTCGGCGACATCAGCTCGGCCCCGGACGGCACGATCTACGTGCTCGACCTCCAGCACAAGGCGGTCCACGCGCTGGCCGCCGACGGCCGGCCGCTGCGGGTGTGGGGGCTGCCGAACCTGGCGGGCACGGCGCCGGGCGTGCAGTTCCTCGGCGACTGGACCCCCAAGCGGCTCGACGTCGGCTTCGACGGGCTGGTGTACGTGCTGCTCGAGGGGCGCTACATCGCCAACAACCAGGTGAAGACGCTGGCGCGCGTCGACCGGCTCTCGCCGAACGGCGGCGCGCTCTTCAGCTTCGAGATCGACGTCGAGCAGCTCCAGGTGCAGGGCACGTACCTCGACCTGGCGCTCCGGCGCGACGGGCGGGTCTACCTCTCGCGCACGGCCACGAACGCCTTCATCCAGTTCAACGGCTGCGAGCCGGCGCCGGGCGAGGCCGTCATCGTCGACTCCGGGGTGGACGTGTTCACGCCGACCGGCCAGCTCCAGACGACGATCGGCTTCCGCGAGCACGGCAGCGTGCCGTGGAGCCTCGACGTCAGCGCCGCCGACGAGCTGCACGTCATCAACCAGATCCCGGCCGTGCTCTTCAACCCGTTCTGCGACCCGGCGCCGGACCCCGAGCCGTCGTTCGGCGACGGCCCGGCGCAGGCGCCGACGCGCTGGGACGCGGGTGTGGCGATCTTCGAGCCGGACCACCGGCTGCGCGAGATCGTGCGGTTCTACAACGGCGAGGACATCGCGGTCGGCCCGGCCGGCGTGTTCGTGTCGCGCAACGTCGAGATCTTCCAGCTCCGCGACGGGACGCCGATGTACATCGGGCCGACGGGCGGGCGGGTGTACGCGGCCTACTTCGGGCGCATCGTGCACTTCCTCGACGCGCACGTCGACGGCCGGGTGCTGTCGGGCTTCGCGCACTGCTTCTGGCAGGGCGTGATGATGTTCGAGCACCCGGAGCGGCGCCAGGACGTCCCGCTGTTCGCCGGCGGCACCGACGCGCCGCACCTCGAGGGCCCGGCGCTGCCGGCGCGCGTCGACGCGGCCTCGGATGTGGCGGTGCTCCTGGGGCGCTACAACGCGGTGGGCGTGCGCCCGCAACAGACCTACATGGCCACCAGCCAGCTCGTCCTGCCGCAAACGGTGCAGCGCTGGACCCGCCACGGCCGGCTGATCTCGGGGACCCCGGAGGTCAGGTCGCAGGTCGGGATGTGTGCCGGGAGCCGGACATGGTTCACGCGCGACGTGGCCATCGACGGCACGACGATCTATTCGGTCGACTTCGGGCAGCTCAGCCGGCGGCCGGACGACTTCGTGCCGGCGTGGACGACGTTCCCGGGCATCCTGCCGGATCCCGACGCGCCGTCGCGCCTGTCGAACGTGACGGCCGACGGCGGCAAGGTGGCGGTGCTCGACGAGGGCACGGGCAAGGTGCACGTGCTGGACTCGGACGGCAACGCGATCTTCGGCTGGCCGATCCGGGCCGACACGTACGCCGTGCCGGTGGACATCGCGATGCACGGCGACCGGATCTACCTGGCGGACCGGGGGCGCAACCGGATCCTGGTGCGCGGGATCGACGGCACGGACTTCGGCGAGTGGGCCACCCACGACGGCCCGGCCAGCGTGGTCACGGGCCCCACCGGCGACGTGTTCGTCCTGGGCCGGGGCCGTTGGGCGTTCCGCTACAGCCCGGACGGGAAGCTGCTGGCGTCGTGGCCGATGCCGGACCGGACGTTGTGGTCGCTCGACATCGGCGTGGACGACGACGGCAAGGTGTACGTGGGTTACGTCAAGCCCGAGGCCGATCCGGGCATCGACACGCTGCCGTCGTACGTGACCAACCAGTTCAAGATCCTGGACAGCGGCGTGTGGGTGTTCGACGCCGAGCCCTACGAGCCGAAGGACGTGCCGCCGCCGGCGCCGGACGCGTGCGTCGGCACGCCGGACAAGTGGGCGGCGCCGCGGCGCATCCCGCTGGGCGCCACGGTGGGCGTGACGCTGACGGTGCACGGGCACTGCCCGGGCAAGCAGGAGCAGGTGCAGCTCGCGCTGGTGTTCGACACGTCGCGGTCGATGAGCTTCGTCGACGCGCTGGACCGCGCCAAGGACGCGACGGCGGCGCTCCTGGGCGAGCTCGACCCGCGGACGGCCGAGGTGGCGCTGGCGACGTTCGACGACGGCGCGACGCTCGAGCAGCCCTTGACCAGCGACATCGGGCTGGTGCGCTCGCTGGTGGCGGGCCTCGACGCCAACGGCGACACGCGCTCGACGGCGGGCCTGACGACGGCGATCCGCGAGCTGCAGGGGGTGCGCAAGAAGACGACGCATCGTCAGATCGTGCTCCTGGTCAGCGACGGGGTGCTCAAGGACGACCCCGCGGCGGAGGCGGACGCGGCGCGGGCGGCGGGGATCGAGATCTACGCGCTCATCCTGCCGACCAACGAGTACCAGCCGATCAACCGCGACCAGATCCTGGCGTTGACGGGTTCGGCGGACCACATCTTCACCGAGCCGGACCCGACGGAGGTCGTGACGCTGGCGCGCGGCATGACGCGCTACCGGCCGGAGCCGGGGCTGTGGGAGAGCATCACGATCGTCGACGTGATCCCGCGCAACATGCGCTACGTCGCGGGCTCGGCGGTCCCGCCGGCGGCGTTCGACGCGACGGCCAACACGCTCACGTGGACGCTTGGCAACGTGCTGGCGGACGCGTCGATCACGCTGCAGTACCGGCTGGAGCCGCTCGAGATCGGCATCTGGCCGACGAACGTCGAGGCGACGGCGCGCTACCGCGACGCGCTGGGCAACGACGGCCGGCTGATCTTCCCGATCCCGGTGGTCGAGGTGTACGGCTTCAAGCCGGAGCGGCACATCGTCTACCTGCCGTTCGGCGCGGTGCGCACGTGCACGCCGGTCGACAAGCCGCTGGACGTGGTGATGGTGCTCGACACGTCGAGCAGCATGCTCGAGCCGGCGGCGACGGGCGGCGGGACGAAGCTCGACGCGGCGCGCGCGGCGGCCGGCGCGTTCCTGGCGCAGCTCAGCTACGACCGCGACCGCGCGGCGGTGGTGGCGTTCAACATCGGCGCCGAGGAGGCGGTGGCGCTGACCGACGACTTCGGGCGGCTGCAGGCGGGGCTGGCGGGCCTGACGTCGCGGCAGGGGACGCGCATCGACCTCGGGCTGGCGCAAGGGGTGGCGACGCTGGCGGCGGGCGGCCGGGCGACGGCCAAGCCGGTGGTGATCCTGCTGACGGACGGTCTGCAGAACGTCGAGCGGGCGCCCAACAGCGCGGTGCTGGCGCAGGGCGACGCGCTGAAGGCGCGCGGGGCGCTGGTGTACACGATCGGGCTGGGCAACGAGATCGACGCGGACCTCCTGGGCCTGGTGGCGACGTCGCCGGACCGCTTCTACCGCTCGCCGACGACGGACGACCTGGCGGCGATCTACGCGCAGATCTCGGAGCGGATCACGTGCGACCTGGGCGCGGCGGCGCTCTCGGGGCGGCGGGAGGAGTGACGGCAGGCGCGGCGGCGTTGCAGGCCCGCGCGCGCGTTGAGGGGCGCGTGGTGTAGTCCGACGGGCTCGGGCGCGCAGCGTCTCGTGATGGGCATGGCGCGGCCCCCGGTGTCCGGTTCCCGACGTGGTGTGGGGACGGGGCGCCGGGGGCCGTGTGGGTGTTGGGATGGAGGAGCAGGGACGGCGTGCGCGGGTTTGCGCCGCCCAGCTTGCTCTGTCCGGGATCGTTGTTTAAACTTAGGCACGCAAAACTGAATAGCGGCGCCCGCTATTCAGCTCGGCTGAACTGGGGAGGGCCTCCGGCATGAAGCGGGGCAGCACCGGCCGATACGATGTGACGATCGTCGGCGACGAGGCGGTGAACGCCTTCGTCCCGGAGCCGCTGCCGCCGCGGCCGGCGCTGGCGCTGCACGAGGGGTTGCAGTCGCCGCTGGAGGCGGCACTGCTGGCGTTGGGCCGGCTGGACGGCGTGGCGACCCTGCTGCCGGACAAGCGACTGTTCCTCTACGCCTATGTCCGCAAGGAGGCCGTGCTGTCGTCGCGGATCGAGGGCACGCAGTCCTCGCTGTCGGACCTCTTGCTGTTCGAGCTGGATGACGTTCCCGGCGTGCCCCTCCACGATGTCATCGAGGTGTCGAACTACGTTGCCGCGCTCGACCACGGCCTGGCGCGCCTGCGCGGCGGCTTCCCGCTCTCCAACCGTCTGATTCGCGAGATCCACAGCGTGCTCCTCTCGCGGGGTCGGGGAAGCCACAAGGAACCCGGCGAGTTCCGACGCTCGCAGAACTGGATCGGCGGCAGCCGCCCTGGCACCGCCGCCTTCGTGCCCCCGCCGCACGCCCGCGTGCCGGACTGCATGGCCGAGCTCGAACGCTTCCTGCACGCCGACGACGACGACCTGCCCGTGCTCGTTCGCGCCGGGCTCGCCCACGTCCAGTTCGAGACCATCCATCCCTTCCTCGACGGCAACGGCCGTGTCGGTCGCCTGCTGATCACGCTCCTCCTCAGCCAAACTGGCGCCCTGCGCGAGCCGCTGCTGTACCTGAGCCTCCACTTCAAACAGCACCGCGGAACCTACTATCACCTGCTGGATCAGGTGCGCCGGGACGGCGATTGGGAAGCCTGGCTGGCCTTCTTTCTCGAGGGCGTGCGCCAGGTGGCCGGGGGCGCGGTGAGCACCGCGGAGCGGCTTGGCGACGTGTTCAGCACCGACCGCCGGCGCATCGAGGCGACGGGTCGCCGCGCCGGCTCTGCGCTGCGGGTGCACGAGGCGCTCAAGGCCCGGCCGATCCAGTCCATCCCGGCGGTGCGCGACGCCACCGGCCTGTCGTTCCCGGCCGTCTCGTCCGCGATGGACCTGCTGCTCGACCTCGGCATCGCCCGCGAGCGGACCGGCAAGCGCCGGAACCGGCTGTTCGTGTACGACAGCTACCTTCAGATCCTCAACGAGGGCACCGAGTGACCGTGACCCTCCGCGTCTCCGAACGCGCCTTCGGGGACACGGTCCGCCGGTACCGGACTTCTGGCGACCTGCGCGACGGGTTCGTCGGAGCGTAGCCGGCTCAACCCCTCAGCCACGCCGCGAGCGGCGGCCCGAGCACGAGCAGGCCGACGGCGGCGGCGGCCATGGCGGTCAGCAGCACGGCCCCGGCGGCGGCGTCCTTGGCGACCCGGGCGAGCGGGTGGACGTCGGGGCTGGCGAGGTCGACGACGGCCTCGACGGCGGTGTTCATGGCCTCGGCGGCCAGGACGAGGCCGATGCACAGCGCGACGAGCGCCCAATCGCGGGCCGGGAGGCCGAGGCGCGCGCCGAGCACGACGACGACGGCGGCGGCGACGAGGTGGATGCGGGCGTTGGTCTGGGTGCGCGCCACGTGGGCCAGGCCGGCAAAGGCGTGGCGGAAGCTCATCACGCGGTGGTACATGGGGGCGGGTTCCTCCTGTTGCCGGGCGCGCTTGTCCGGCGCGCATCTGGCCATCAACCAAGCGAGCCACATGGCGAGCTCGGCCAAACACAGGCCCGAAGACTACCACGAAAGGCGTCCCGATCCCTACAGGCCCTCTACCCGACACCCCATGCCGAATCCGACCCACATCCCATGCCGTCGTGCGCCCGCCGTCCAACACACGGTGCAGCGCGCCTGCGCGATCCGCACGTCACCGTCGCCGAACAGACCTCCCCACGCCCCGGCGCACCCGATCGATGCGCCCATGCCGACCTGACGGCGCCGCCGGACGAACGATCCCGCCCGGACCACCGTTCTTGACCGTCCGCTGACCGCGCCGCGGCGCCCGCTTGTAGACGCGCTGCTGAACGCTTGCGCAGGCGGATCCACGACCAGTCGTTCGGTCTCGGTCCGCGCGCGAGCGGAACCGGACCCGGAATCCGCTCGCGTACGTGCGTACGCGCGCGATGTCCGTTCCCCGCCGGTGAGCAAGAACCCCCGCCGAGCCCCCCGCCGGACCCCGCAATGCCGGGGTCGGGGCCCGCCCCCACGGCCCTCCCATCCAGCCCGACGGCCTGCCGCAGACAGCCGAATCCAGACATGCCGCACGACCGCCTGTGACCGCCGCCGACGGCCCGCTGCTGGCCATCACGGACCGCGTCGCGGCCGACTCCGCGGCTGACTCCGGCGCCGCCTCCCCCGCGCCCCGCCGGCGCCGCGGGGCCGGCGGGAACACCACGTCCACCCGCACCCCGAAGCCGGCCAGCGTCGCGCGCGCCCACTGGGCCACCGCCAGCCGCGTGCGCGCGTCGATACCGTCGACCACCAGCCCCACCCGACCCTGGTCGTCGAGCGCCCGCCGCAGCGGCAGCGCGCGGCCGTGGATCCGGACCGTTGCCGCGCCTTCCCCCTCGCTGCCCGGCGCCGCGGCGACCACCCGCTCCAGCAGCGGCGCGACCTTGCGCATCCGGAGCCCGCGGAGCACCGGCGCCACCACGCCGTGCACCCGGCTCTTGCCGAGCGGCACCCCCAGCACCGCCAGCGCGCGGCTTACGTCGCGCACCGACAGCCCCAGCAGGTGCAGCGCCGCCGCGAACCGCTTCACGCCCACCGCCACGTCGCCGCCGTCGACGCCCGCCGGGTACACCCGGAACGTCCGTCCGCACGCGCGGCAGGCGTAGCGACGGGCCGCCGCCGACCGCGGCGCGACGTCGCGCACCGGCTTGGCCACCGACTGGTGCAGCCGCAGCCGACGGCTGCCACACCCGGCGCGCGGGCAGGCGAACGGCGGCGGGGCCTGGGTATGCGGTTGGCTGGACGGCACGAGCCAGAGCTGCACGGCGCTGCGACCTCCCTTGCGTCGATCGGCGTTGGAAACGGACCCGAGATGGCCTACCAACGCCGCCCGGCGCGTGAAGGTTCCCGATGCCGCCACGCCGGGTCCCACCCCTCCGCTTGACCCCACCCCGCCCCGACGGTACCATGTCGTTGCACGCACCAACACCGCGGTCCAACCGAACCCCAGCCGGCGGGGCCGCTCGTTTCAAGCCATTCGGACCTTGCCGCCGTCTTTGGAGTCAGGTTGGCGCGATGAGCCAGATCGATACCAACTGGGCCCTCCTGACCCAGCTAGACGCCGGCACCCTGCGCGTCGAGCGCGAGCCGTTCGACCTCGGCGCCCTCGTCGAGGCCGTCGTCGAGCAGACCGAGCCGCGGGCGCACGCCAAGTTCCTGTCGTTCATGGCGTTCGTCGCGCCCGAGATCCCCGCCCGCGTGCTCGGCAGCCCCGCCTACCTGCAGCGCGTGCTCCTCATCCTCATCCACAACGCCATCCGGCTGACCGAGAAGGGCGAGGTCGACCTCCGCGTGACCCTCGAGGACCGCACCGCCGACCGCGTCACCGTGCGCTTCGAGGTCCGCGACACCGGCATCGGGCTGCCCGACGACGTCGTCGAGGACACCCGCGCCCCCGCCGCCGACCCCCCGCCCCCGGATGCCCCGCGCGCCCGCATCGCCTTCGCGCTCGCGCGCGGCCTCGCGCGAACGATGGGCGGCACGCTCGACGTCGTCGCGTCGGGCAGCCAGGGCACGGTGGTCTCGTTCACCGCCGCGCTCGCCCCCGCCGCCGCGCCCGTGCCGACCGCCAGCCCGCCCGGGGCCGCCGTCCCGCCCGGCCAGGCCCTCCACCCCCCGCTCAAGGTGCTCGTCGTCGACGACAACCAGACCCATCGCGAGATCCTGCACCGCTACCTCCACTTCTGGGGCATCGACAACACCGGCGCCGCCACCGGCGAGGAGGCCCTCGCCGAGCTGCGCGCGGCCGCCGCGGCCGGCGACCCGTACGCCGTCGCCATCCTCGACCTGGCCATGCCCGGCATGGACGGCTTCGCGCTCGCGCACGCCATCCGCCGCGAAGCGCGGCTGGCCGACACCCGGCTCATCCTCCTCACCGCGTACGACGAGCGCGGCCAGGGCGAGCTCGCGCTCCGCGAGGGGTTCTCGGCCTACCTGACCAAGCCCGTCAAGCACGGGAACCTGTTCACCACCATCCAGGCCGTCGTCCTCGGCGCGCGCGAGCCCGCGCCCGCCGGGGCCTGACGCCAGACCGGCGCGTGCCGCCCGGTCGCCCGCGCGCCTACCGCTCCCCCCGCACCACCGCCGCGACCGTCCGCACGAGGATGTACAGGTCCAGCGCCACCGACTGGTGCTTGATGTAGTACAGGTCGTACTGCAGCTTGAGCAACGCGTCGTCGAGCGAGCGCGCGTAGCCCTGGTGGATCGTCGCCCAGCCCGTCATCCCCGGGCGCACGGCGTGCCGGGCCCGGTAGAACGGGATCCGCTCGGCCAGCGACGCCACGAACGCCGGCCGCTCGGGGCGCGGGCCCACCACGCTCATCTCGCCGCGCACGAGGTTGATCACCTGCGGCAGCTCGTCGAGGCGTGTCCGCCGCAGCCAGCGCCCGACGCCCGTGGCGCGCGGGTCGTCCTCCGCCGCCCACACCGGCCCTTCGGGCTCGGCCTCGTCCACCATCGTGCGCAGCTTGTAGAGCGTGAACGGCCGGCCGTTGCGGCCCACCCGCCGCTGGCGGTAGAACACCGGCCCCGGCGAGGTCAGCCGGATCGCCGGCCCGGCGACGACCAGCACCACCACCAACAGCGCGAAGCCCGCGACGGCGAACGCCAGGTCCACCGTCCGCTGCGCCAGCGGGTAGAGCCCCGCGGCCCCCGGCGGGCTCAGCGGCAGCGCCACCGCCCAGTGGTCGCCGACGTGCTCGACCGGCACGCGGCCCGTGACGGCCTCGTAGAGCACCGGCATCGGCGTCACCCGCAGGCCCCGCTCCTGGGCATCCATCAGCGCGGCCAGCAGCGCCCCGTGCGCGTCGCGCGTCACCGCCATCACCACCTCCGACACGCCCAGCCGGGCGGCGGCCGCCACCAGCCCGCCGCGGTCGGCGACGACCGGCACGCCGTCGACGTCGCCGCCGCCGAGCGCCGGGTCGTCGTCGACGAAGCCCACGACGTCGAACTCGCGGGGGGCGGCCTCGCGGATCGCGCCCAACAGCGCCCGCCCCGCGCGCCCCGCCCCCACCACGATCACCCGCCGCCGGAAGGCGGGCCAGCCCAGCACCTCGGCGCACAGCGCGCGCCACGCCGGCATGACGACCGCCGCCGCCAGCGCGAAGACCACCGCCACGTGGCGCACCAACGTCCAGGGCGGGGGCACGAAGTACGCCACCGCCCACACCACGAGGACCTGGGCGCTGACCTTGGCCGACAGCACCGCCGCCGCCGCACGGTCGGGCAGCCGGCGCAGGTCATACAGCCCGTTGGCCCACGCCAGCGCCAGCCACAGCGG
>QEVT01000445.1 GCA_003576755.1 bacterium
GGCGCGGACCGCGTGGCGGCAGGCGGGGGCGACGCGGGCCGCGCTCGCAGGGGCGGCCGCCGGGCGCGCTGCCCCGCTGGACGATGGCCCGGAGGGCGATTCCGCCGCCGCGGACCTGCGGTGGCTGGCCGGCGCGGCCGCCGGCCGCGACGTCGTGTGGATCGTGCTCGAGTCGACCGCCGCGCAGTACCTCGCACCCTACGGCGCGCACGAGGACCCGATGCCGAACGTCTCGGCGCTCGCGGCGCGCGGGATCGTGTTCGACCACGCCTACGCCGTCTACCCCGAGAGCATCAAGGGGCTGTACGCGCTGCTGTGCGCCGCCGAGCCGGCCGCCTACGTCGACGCGGCGGCGTACGCCGCGCGCCGCCGGCCGTGCGACAGCCTGGCCGCGGTCCTCGGCGGTGCGGGCTACCAAACCGCGCTCTTCCATTCCGGGCGGTTCGTCTACCTCGGCATGGACGAGATGGTGGCCGACCGTGGGTTCGACTCGCTGGTCGATGCCGCCGCGATCGGCGGGGCCCATGCCAGCAGCTTCGGCGTCGACGAGGCCGCCACGGTCGCCCGGATCCTCGCGCACGTCGATCGGCGCGACCGGGCGCGGCCGTACTTCGTGATGTACCTGCCGATCGCGGGCCACCACCCCTACGAGTCGCCGGGCGAGGGGCCGCGGCCGTTCGGGGAGTCCGGCGACTTCCGGCGCTACCTGAGCGACCTCTACCGCGGCGATGCCGCCATCGGCACGCTGGTGGCCGGCCTCGCGGCGCGCGGCCTGTCGGAGCGCACGCTGTTCGTCGTCAGCGGCGACCACGGCGAGGCGTTCCACCAGCACCCCGGCAACTTCGCGCACTCGCTCTACCTGTACGACGAGAACGTGCGGGTCCCGTTGATCGTCGCGGCGCCGGGGCTGACCGACGCCCGCACGGGGCCCGGCGGGGGCGCCGCAGCACCCGGGAGCGTGCGTGACGGCGGCGCCATCCGGGCGCCGCAGGTGACGAGCGCCATCGACATCGCGCCGACGATCCTCGACGCGCTCGGCATCGCGGCGCCGGCCGGCCATCGCGGGCAGAGCCGGCTGGCGCCCGCTGCCGGCGTCGCCCGCTTCTTCACCGACCATTCGGCGTGGCTGATGGGGTTGCGCGCGGGCCGCTGGAAGCTCATCCGCGACGTCGACGGCGACCACGACCTGTTGTTCGACCTCGCGGCCGATCCCGCCGAGCGCCACGACGTCGCGGCGACCCGGCCCGACCTCGTGGCGCGGTACAGGGCCGATCTCGAACGGTGGTCGCGCCCGCGCTGAGCCGAAGCCCCTCAGGGCGTGATCCACCGCAGACGCCGGCGATCGAACAACGCGTGTCTCGCTGGGAGCGCGGGCTCACAGCCCGCCCGGATCATGCGGGCCGGATGCCCGCGCTCCCAGGAACGGCATCGCCGTCGACGCGATTTGTCACGCCCGCAGGCCGGAGCCCCCTACTCCGCGACCCGCACGACCTCGAGCGGCCCGAAGGTGACCGTCCCCGCCGCCGGGCCGGCGTGCCCGATGAACACACCGTACCGGGTGGCCATCTGCGGGTCCATCTTCTGGTTGCGCTTGTCCGACCACTCGGCCCACGTCCAGGCATCGGCGGTCAGCGGGATCATGAGCACCCCGTCGGCCGGCAGGTCGGCCAACGGCACGGCGTGCGTCCACACCTCGCCGGTCGCCTCGTACCACTGCACCACGAGCCGGCCGGGACCGCGCGGTTCCGCGGTGGCCCGCAGCACGAGGTGCGTGTACGACGACCAGTCCGACATGGCGTCGAGGTCGCGCTCGAAGCCGACGTAGTCGTTGGGCGCCGGGGCCGTGATCCCATAGCTGGCCACCATGCCCTCCAGCCCGCCCGGGCCCTCGTCGGCGCCCAGGAGCGCGAGGTCGAGCGTGTTGTCGGCCCAGCCGAGGTTGACGCTGTACGCGCCGGCCAGGTCGGCGTCGCCGTCGTAGGGGGTCCAGTCCTCGACCACCAGCGTCGCCGTGGTGCGTGACGGGCGCGCCGCCGCGGGCGCGCCGCCGCCCGGCGGCGCCGGGGTGTCGGGGGTGAACGCCGG
>QEVT01000446.1 GCA_003576755.1 bacterium
CGCCGCGCGCCGCGGCCGCCGTGCTCGCGCTGATCGCGGCCGGCTGCGCCACCGCCGCGCCGGGCACGTCCGAGCCGGCCGACGTCGGAGGCCCGGCATCGGGCCCGGTCGCGCCCTCGGGCCCGACGCCGGACGGGGCCACCCCCGGCTCCGACCCCGCCCCGGCTGGAGGCGGCGCATCCGCCGCCGACCGGCCGTTCGCCGACATCACCGCCGCCACCGGGCTGGACTTCCGGCACGTCAACGGCATGACCGGACGATACTACTTCGTCGAGATGATGGGCGCCGGCGGCGCGCTCCTGGACTACGACGGGGACGGCGACCTCGACGTCTACGCCGCGCAGGGCCACGCGCTCGACCTCGCCGTGCCGACGGCCGGGCCGGGCACGCCGCCGCCGCCCGACCACCCGACGGGCCGGCTGTATCGCAACCGGCTGGAAGAGACACGGGGCGGCGGCACGGCCGCCCTGCGGTTCGAGGACGTCACCGAGGCCAGCGGCCTCGTCGCCGCCGGCTACGGCATGGGCGCGGCGCCCGCCGACTACGACAACGACGGCGACGTCGACCTCTACCTCGTCAACTGGGGCCCGAACCAGCTCTGGCGCAACGACGGCGACGGCACCTTCACCGACGTCACGGCCGCCAGCGGGGCCGGCGACCCCGGCTGGTCCGCCGGCGCGAGCTGGTTCGACTACGACCGCGACGGGTGGCTGGACCTCGCGGTGGTCAACTACGACGCCTACACGCTCGAGAACGACCACCCGTGCTTCGCGTCGGGCAGCGGCCGCCGCGACTATTGCGGGCCCAAGGCCTACCCGCCCGAGCCCGACCGGCTGCTGCACAACCGCGGCGACGGGACCTTCGAGGACGTCACGCTGTCGGCCGGCATCGCCGCCGCCGACGGCCCGGCGCTCGGCGTCGTCGCCGCCGACTTCAACGGCGACGGGTGGCAAGACCTGTACGTGGCCAACGACGCCGCCGACAACCAGATGTGGATCAACGTCGACGGCGAGCGCTTTCGCGACGAGGCCCCGATGAACGGCACGGCCGTCAACGGCATGGGCATCCCCGAGGGCAGCATGGGGGTCGTGGCCGCCGACATCGAGGGCGACGGCGACGAGGACCTGTTCGTCGTCAACATCCAGACCGAGAGCAACACGCTGTACGTCAACGACGGGCAGGGGCTGTTCGAGGACCGCAGCCGCCCGTCGGGGCTGGGCCCCCCGGCGTTCCCGTTCACCGGGTTCGGCGCGCTCGGCATCGACTACGACAACGACGGGCGGCCGGACTTCTTCGTCGCCAACGGCGAGGTGCGCGTCATCGAGGCCCAGGCGGCCGAGGGCGACACGCTGCCGCTGCGGCAGGCCAACCAGCTCTACCGCAACGTCGGCGACGGCCGATTCGAGACCATCCCCGAGGCGGAGAGCGGCGTCGCCGACGTGCGCGACGTCGGCCGCGGCGCGGCGATGGGCGACCTCGACAACGACGGCGACAGCGACATCGTGGTCTTCAACAACAACGGCCCCGCGCGCGTGCTCGCCAACCAGGTCGGCCAGCGCCAGCCGTGGCTCGGGCTGCGGCTGGTGGGCGCCGGCGGGCGGCGCGACATGCTGGGGGCCCGCGCCGCGCTGGTCGACGGCGGCCGGCCGCGGCTGTGGCGGCGCGCCCACACCGACGGGAGCTACCTGGCCGGCAACGACCCGCGGGTGCTGTTCGGGCTGGGCGGCGGCACGACCTTCGACGCCGTGCACGTGTGGTGGCCGGACGGGACCGTCGAGGCGTGGGCCGGCCTCGCCCCGGGCGCCTACCACACGCTCGTGCAGGGCGAGGGCGAGCAGGTGACGGCGCCGTGACACGGCGAGCCGCGAGGTCGGCGCCGGAGCGTCCAGCCGGGCTGCGGCGCGGGGTCGTGGGCCCGTGAAACGCGCCGCACCCGGCACGGGTCGGGCGGCCCGGGGCCGCCCCGATGCCCGGGCCGCCGGCGCGGGGCGGGCCGACGCCCGGCGAGCGGGCACGGGCCGCGCGCCCGGAGGGAGACCCGCCGCAGGTGGCCCGGCCGATCGGCGGCGTT
>QEVT01000068.1 GCA_003576755.1 bacterium
CTCGGTCCGGGGGGTCTCTCGCGCGAGCGGGCCGGGTTCGAGGTCCGCGACGTGCACCCGAGCCACTACGGCCGGATGTGCCCCATCGAGACGCCCGAGGGTCCGAACATCGGTCTCATCGGCTACCTCTCCACGTACGCGCGGATCAACCGGTTCTTCTTCGTCGAGACGCCCTACCGCAAGGTCACCAACGGCCGGGCAACCAACCAGATCGACTACCTCGCGGCCGACGACGAGGACCGCTACGTCATCGCCCAGGCCAACGCCCAGATCGACGCGCAGGGCCGGTTCGAGAGCGACAAGGTGCTCGTGCGCACGCGCGGCGGCGAGGTCGAGTTCGTCGACGCCCACCAGGTCGACTACATGGACGTGTCGCCGAAGCAGATCGTCTCCGTCGCCACGGCGCTCATCCCGTTCCTCGAGCACGACGACGCCAACCGCGCGCTCATGGGCGCCAACATGCAGCGCCAGGCAGTCCCGCTGGTCCGGGCCACCGCCCCGTTCATCGGCACGGGCGTGGAGGCGCGCGCGGCACGCGACGCCGGCGACCTCGTGCTCGCGAAGGGCGACGGCGTGGTCGTCGACGTCGACGGCACGTCCATCACGGTCGACTACTCGACCGGACCGAAGAAGAAGGTCACGCACCGCCTCGACAAGTTCCGTCGCTCCAACCAGGGCACGTGCATCAACCAGAAGCCGCTGGTCAGCGTGAACGACGAGGTGACCGATGGCGCCGTGCTGGCCGACGGCCCGTCCACGCACCAGGGCGAGCTCGCGCTCGGCAAGAACCTGCTCGTGGCCTTCATGTCCTGGAAGGGCCACAACTTCGAGGACGCGATCGTCGTCTCCGAACGGCTGGTGACCGACGACGTGCTCACGTCGATCCACATCGAGGAGCACGAGATCGACGCGCGCGACACGAAGCTCGGCGCGGAGGAGATCACCCGGGACATCCCCAACCTCTCCGAGGACATCCTCAAGGACCTCGACGAGCGCGGCATCATCCGCATCGGCGCCGAGGTCGGACCGGGCGACATCCTCGTGGGCAAGGTCACCCCGAAGGGCGAGACCGAGCTCACGCCCGAGGAGCGGTTGCTGCGGGCGATCTTCGGGGAGAAGGCGCGCGAGGTGCGCGACACCTCGTTGAAGGTGCCCCACGGCGAGACCGGCAAGGTGATCGACGTCCGGGTCTTCTCCCGCGACGACGGTCACGAGCTGCCGCCGGGCGTCAACCAGCTCGTGCGGGTGTACGTCGCGCAGAAGCGCAAGATCAGCGAGGGCGACAAGGTCGCCGGCCGCCACGGCAACAAGGGTGTGATCTCGAAGATCCTGCCGGTGGTGGACATGCCATTCCTCGCGTACGGGACGCCGGTCGACATCGTGCTCAACCCGCTCGGCGTGCCGAGCCGGATGAACGTCGGTCAGGTGCTCGAGGCGCATCTGGGCTACGCCGCGCGCCACGGCTGGGGCGACAAGCAGCGCCCGGCCGTCGACCCGAAGAAGACCCGGCCGACCAGCGAGCCCGCCGTGTGGGTGTCGAGCCCGGTGTTCGACGGCGCGCACTGGGACGAGGCCGAGGCGTCGGGCGCGCAGGGGACGGTGACCGCCACCGTGGCGTCGACCACGCCGACCGATCCGGCGACCACGACGCCGACCGACCCGCCGGCGCCGACGGCGACCGACACCGCGACCGCCGCGCCGTCGGCCACGCCCAGCCCGGCGCCGTCCGAGACCCCGACGGTCGTCAACCTGCCGTACGCCGCGCGCCAGGCACGCTTCGCCGCCGAGCAGACGCGGTTCTGGGGCCTGCAGTTCAGCATGGAGTTCGACCCGCTGGCCTACCTCGACAGCATCACGGTCGAGCTGCCGCGCGCCCGCGGCGCCGGGCTGACGGGCGTGCGCACGACGCTGCGCTGGGAGCAGGTCGAGCCGCGCAACGTCGCGCCGGACGCGTACGACTGGAAGGCGTCCGACCGCAAGCTCGGCGACTACTCGCGCGCCGGCTTCGACGTGCTGGTATCGGTGGTGGAGTACCCGCGCTGGGCCACCGAGTACCGCTGCGGCGGCGCGCTGCTGCCCGGCATGGAGGCCGAGTGGCGCCAGTTCATGCGCGCGGCCGTCGCGCGCTACAGCCAGCCGCCGTACCGCGTGGTGGCCTGGGAGATCGGCAACGAGGTCGACGGCGAGACGGTGGTGCGCGACGACGACTTCCAGCGGCCGCCCGAGTGGGGCCAGGGCGAGCCGACAACGCCCGACGGCGGCTGCTGGGGCGGGCGGGCGGCGCAGTACAAGGAGTTCCTCCGCATGGCCTACGAGGAGGCCAAGGCCGTCGACCCGGGCATCCCGGTCACCATCGGCGGCCTGGCCTACGCCGACGTCAACGGCTGGTTCGACGTGCGGTTCCTCGACGACCTCCTGGCCGCCGGCGGCGGGGCGTACTTCGACTTCCTGGGCTACCACTGGTTTTCCAACCTCAAGGACGTGTTCCCGGCGCTGCCGACGGGCCCCGAGAAGCATCGCCAGATCGCCGACACGCTGCGGCGGGCGGGCGTGAGCAAGCCCATCTGGCTGACCGAGAGCTACCGCTTCACGACGGCCGGCCAGCCCGAGACGCGCGCCCAGCAGATCGACTTCGTCACCAAGGAGCTGGTCGAGGTGGTGGCGCGCTCCGACATCAAGCGCGTGTACTGGTACGGCTGGGTGGACTTCCCGGCGGGGTGGTCGACGGCCGAGCGCGGCATCGTGACCCACCAGCACGTGCCCAAGCCGGCGTTTGCCGCCCTGCCGTATGTCGTCAACTACACCCAAGGGGTGGTCGAGGACATCTCGACCGACCGCGTGACGGCCTTCCGGTTCCGCCCGCCGCGCGGCACGGGCCACACCGTCATCGCGTGGTCGCGCGACGGGGCGCCGGCCAAGCTCTCGCTCCCGGCCCGGTCCGCCCAGCCGGCGCGCGTGACGTTCTTCCCCAAGGACATGCTGATGGCCGGCCGGTGCTGCGGGCGGGTCGACGTGGCGCCGGCCGGCGGCACGTACACGCTCGACGTCGGCGCCGACGCGGTCTTCGTGGCCATCGACCGCGAGGCGATCCCGGGCGCGACGGGCGCGCTCGAGGGCGAGGCGCCGGCGCCGGATTGAACCGCGGGCCGACGTCTGATAGAATCGCGGCCGCAACGACGACCCGTCCGGCAGCCCTGTCCGCCGGTGTCCGATCGCGACCCGACACGCCCCCGGAGACGTCATGCTGAGTGACCTCAACGCCTTCCTGCCCGTCCTGACGCTCGTCGTCACCGCCCTGGCCATCATGGTGGCCGACTGGTTCCTCCCCGAGGGCGACCCGCGCCCGCCGGCCACGCTGGCGGTGGTCGGCCTGTCGGCCACCGGCGCGGTGCTGGCGCGCGGCTGGCTGGTGGCCGACACGCCGGCGTTCGTGCACGCCGTCGCGCGGCCCGGCCCCGGGCCGGCCGAGGCGGCGATGGTGTGGCACGACGGCTTCGGGGTGTTCGCGGGGGCGGTGCTGGTGGTGGCCGCGCTCCTGACGGTGCTGCTCGGGCTGGACCACGCGCGCCGCCGGCCGGCGCTGGCCCGGGCGGAGCACGTCGTGCTCGTGCTCCTGGCGACCGCGGCGATGCTGTTGGTGGCGATGGCCAACGACCTCATCCTGGTGTTCCTCGGCATCGAGACGTTCTCGATCGCGCTGTACGTGCTGGCGGGCTTCCTGCGCGAGGAGCGGCCGAGCCTCGAGGCGGCGATGAAGTACTTCGTGCTCGGCGCGTTCGCGGCGGGCTTCCTCTTGTACGGCATCGCGCTGGTCTACGCGTCCACGGGCACGACCAACCTCGAGGTGGTCGCCGCGATCCTTGCGGCCGAGGTCCACAGCCTGCCGCGCGTGGCGTACGTCGGGCTGGGGCTCATCCTGGTGGGGCTGGGCTTCAAGGTGGCGGCGGTGCCGTTCCACCAGTGGACGCCGGACGTGTACGAGGGCGCCCCGACGACCGTGACGGCGTTCATGTCGGCGGCGACCAAGACGGCGGCGTTCGCGGCCTTGATGCGCGTGCTGTGGGTGGGCTTCGCGCCGCTGGCCGACGCTTGGGTGCCGCTGGTGACGGGCGCGGCGGTGCTGACGATGGTCGTCGGCAACCTGTCGGCGTTGGTGCAGGTCGACCTCAAGCGCATGCTGGGCTTCAGCGCGGTCGCGCATGCGGGCTACCTGCTGGTGGCGGTGGCGGCGGGTCCGGCGCTCGGCGCGAGCGCCCTCCTGTTCTACCTCCTGGTGTACGCGCTGATGAACCTCGGCGCGTTCGGCGCGCTCCTGGCCATCGGGCCGGTGGGCCCGGAGGGGCGCGACGCGACCAACCTGCGCGATCTGCGCGGGCTGTGGACGCGCTCGCCGGGCGTGGCGCTGGCGCTGGCGGTGTGCCTGATCGGGCTGACGGGGCTGCCGCCGACGGCGGGCTTCATGGGCAAGTGGTACATCTTCATGGCGGCGGTCGACGCCGACCTGACGTGGCTGGCGGCGGTGATGGTGCTCGCCAGCGTGGTGTCGGCGTTCTACTACCTGCGGCCGGTGGCGCTGATGTTCGTCGCGCCGCCGGAGGACCCGGCGGTGGTCGCGCCGCGCCGCGCGACGGCGGTGGCGGTCGGCGTGGCGGCGGCGCTGGTGGCGCTGGCGATGGTGGTGCTCGGCCCGGTGGCGACGGCGGCGACGGGCGCTTCGATGGCCGGCGCTTCGCCCGACGGTCTGCACGGCGCGCGCGCCGGCGAGCCCGGATCGGGAGCGCTGTCGGGAGCGCCGTAGGGCGCACGGGGCACCGGGAGGCACCGGCATGGCGCTCAATCTGGACGCGGCCAACCGCGCGGCGCTGGTCCGGCTCCTGCAGCCGGTCTTCGCGACGCAAGACCAGCGGCGGGCGCTCGTGGAGCTCGCGCTGGGCTGGGACAGCCCGGCGCTGGCGACCATCGACTGGAGCGGCGAGGCACAGGTGTTCACGGTGCGGCTCGTCGGGGTGTTGGCGGACTTCGGCGAGGTGGCACCGGGCCAGCAGGCGCTCGTGGCGGTGCTCGCGACGCTGCGCGAGCGGCTGGGGGCCGACCGGCAGGCGGAGATCGACGACCTGCTCGACGCGCTGGCCGGGGCACGGCAGCGCGAGGTGGCGCGAGCCCAGGCGGCGTCGGTCGGGGCGGGCTTCGAGGCGCTGAGCCGGCTCGTGGGCTCGCCGGAGATCGCGGCGCTCCTCCGGCGCTACCAATCCGACTTCGAGGGCGCGCGTTCCAAGGTCGGCACCATCGGGCACTACAAGGCGCTCCACGACGGGTTCCAGGCGCTCGAGGACCTCTACGCGGTGCTCAACGGCCGGCGCCAGCGGCTGGCGGAGCACGCCGACGACTGGGACATGTTGGCGCTCGAGAGCGGCGACCTCGGCGACGCCGTGGCGGCGCTGCTGGCGGAGGGCGCGGACGCGCGGTTTGCGGCGCAGGACGCCCCTGTGATGAGCCTCCTGCGCCGGGGCAGCGACACGGTCGCGGCCGCGGCGGCGGCGCGCCGGCTGGACCAGCTCGAGTCGGGGTTGATGTCGCTGCAGCGGGCGATCAATCTCGGGCTGGCGGGGTTCAACGACAAGCTCCTGGCGGCGGCCGGCGAGCTGCCGCTGACGCGGCTCAACGAGGCGATGGCAGGCCTCCGCGGCAGCCTCGTGTCGCTGCCGGGGGTCGACCCGGCGGTGCCGGCGCGGGTCGATGCCGCGGCGGCGGCGATGGACGCGCTGGCGCGCCAGCTCGTCGTCCTGGTGCAGGCGCATGGGCAGTCGCAGGACCTCGACGACGAGCTGCGGCGGGTGGCGACGACGTTCGTGCTGCAGCACGACATCGGCGAGGTGCGCAACGCGTGGGAGGACATCAAGGCGCTGGCGGCGCCGCTCCACGCGGGCGAAGGCGAGGCGGCGGCGCCGGGGCTGGCGCGGATCCGCGAGGAGCAGGCGCGCGTGGACGGCGCGCTGGACGGGCAGGACGAGGCACGGATCGAGGAGATGTTCCGGCGCTACCGGAGTCGGTTCGCGGCGTACTTCCGGGCGCTGGACAAGCAGCTCCTCGACCTTTGCGCACAGATCGAGTCCATCGACGAGCCGCTGGGCTTGCTGCTGGGGAGGCTGACATGAGCGACGTGGACGCGAACGCGGCGGGCACGGGGGGCGAGGGCACGGGCACGGGCACGGGCGACGGCTTCGGAACGGGCGACGGCTCGGGGACCGGCGCGGGATTCGGAGCCGGCGTGGGCTCCGACGTCGAGGCGGCGGCGTATCCGTCGCTCGATGCCCTGCAGCAGGCGCACGCCGAGCTGCTCAAGGCGCGCCGGCAGGAGGCGGGCGACGGCTGGTCGTCGGCGTTCGCCAACCAGGTGGCGGCGTTCCTCGAACGCGGGCGGCTGACGGGAATCCGGCTCGGCCCGTTTGCCGATCGCCAGGTCGCGCAGTCGACGCTGGACTTCTGGCGCGCGGCGCTGGCCCGTCAGGGCTGGTCGTCGGTGGAGTCGGCGCTGGTGGACTTCGACCCTTCGCAGCGCCACCTGACGTTCGGCGACGCGATGGTGCGGCTGCGGCGGCAGCAGCGGTGGATCGCGGTGCTGTCGGTGGCGGTGCTCGCGACCGCGGCGGCGCTGGGGGTGGCGCTGTGGCAGGCGCTCGAGGCGCGCGAGCAGACGGCGCGGGCGGAGGCGGAGGCCGATGCAGCGCGGGTGGCGCAGGCGACGTCGGTCGCGGCATCGGAGGCGTTGTTCGACGAGCTGGGGCAGAAGGCGGCGACGCTCGAGGCGCGGCTGACGGCGCCGCCGACGGGGGGCGGCGTGGTGGAGGGGACGGACACGCCGTCGGGATCGGGGGGGCCGGGGACCGCGGCGGCGCGGACGGCGACGCCCGCGGGCACGGACCGCGGCACGACGGCCCCGCCCGCGCCGTCGTCGCCGGAAGGCACGGCGACGCCTGCGACGGCGGCGTCACCGACGGCCGCCGCGGAACAGCCGTGGGTCCAGTACGACCCCGCGACCATCCAACGCGAGATCGAGCAGATCCGCGCCACGCAGGAGGCGATCGGCAACGTCGCGCTGGCGCAGCGCGTGGCGCGGCCGCCGGCGATCGACGGCGACCTCGGGGAGTGGGCGGACGGCCCGGTGGTGGAGTCGCGGTACGTGGTGTACACCGAGGCGGGCTGGGACGGGACGGTGGACGTGGCGGCGCGCTGGCGGCTGGCATGGGACGACGACGCGTTGTATCTCGGCGTGGCGGTGGAGGACGACGCGCACGTGCAGATGCAAGCCGACACCGACCTGTTCAAGGGCGACAGCGTCGAGATCCAGCTCGACACGGGCCGGGTCGACGGCCGACCGCCGAGCCTGGACGCCGACACCTACCAGTGCATCCTCTCGCCGGGGGACTTCGAGAAGCTTGCGCCGGCGTGGCAGTGCTTTCGCGGCAACGATCGGGGCGAGATGAAGCCGGTGGCGGCCGACTCGGCGCGACTGGCGGCGCGGCCGTCGGGCGCGGGCTACGTGATCGAGGCGTCGGTGGGCTGGCGGGACCTCGGGGTGGCGGCGGAGGCGGGCCGCACGTTCGGCGCGGCGTTCAGCGTGACCGACACCGACACGCCGGGGGCGCGGGCGCAGGAGGTGTTCCTGTCGAACGTGGCCGCCCGGCGCTGGTCGGACCCGACGACGTGGGGGATCTTGCGGCTGGCGGCGGGGCGGTACAAGTATTGAGGCGGGTGGGGCTGCGCGATGCTGAGGAAGCTGGGAGGACAGGTTCTAGTAGATGACCGCGCGCGACCCGCTTTCGCGTTCAGCGGATGCTGGGTGGCGTGGGGATGATCGAGGTCGCGAGATCGCGGCTGGCAGCGCTTGGAGGAACCGCGTGTCAGGACTTGTGTTGACGCCGGCCGACGTGTCGGCCCTGGTCGAAGTGCTCCGCCCGAGCCTGGCGACGGTGCCGGCGCGGCGGGCACTGGTGGAGCTGGCGCTGGGCTTCGGGAGCCGGGCGCTGGACGGCATCGACTGGAGCGGCGACGCGCAGGCGTTCACGGTGCATCTGATAGGGGTTCTGGCTGCGTATGGCGACGTCGCACCGGGCGAGCCTGCGCTAGTGGCGGTGCTGGAGATGCTGCGCGAGCAAGTGGGGGTGGACCGGCAGGCGGCGATCGACGGGCTGGTGGCGCAGTTGCGCGCGGCGGGGGGGCGTGACGGCGCGAGCGGCGGGTCGCCCGCCGGAGCAGGGGGTGGATCGCGCGTCGGGCCGGCGGCCGGAACGGGGATCGCGGTCGGGTCGGGGTCGACGCCGGGCCAGCGGCGCCGGAAGGCGGACCGGCTGGCGGAGCTGCAGGCGAAGTACGACACGTTCGGGCGGCGGATCGCGGCGCTGGACACCGACATCGGGCGGGAGACGGATTCGCTGCGGCGTCAGGTGCTCGAGGAGCGCAAGGCAGAGGTCGTCGCGGAGCGGGACGCGGTGGCGGCGGAGATGGACGGGCTCGAACACGAGTTGGGGGCACAGGGGTAGGGCGGGTGGCAACCCGGCCGATCGCCGACGCCGGGCATGCGTGATCGAAGGAGCGCGTGGCGTGGCAAAGAGCCGAACGATACGGGCGTCGCTCGAGGCACCGGAGCGGATGGGGTCATCACGGCCGACGCGCGGGATCCTGGCGGACCACCCGACGGCGGATGACAGCCTGGGGTTCCTGCCATACGCGCTGACGCTGGCGGACATCGCGGCGGACCCGGCGACGGAGACGCCGCTGGCGGTGGGGATGTTCGGCTCGTGGGGCTCGGGCAAGACGAGCCTGATGAAGATGGTGAATCGCCTGATCCACACGCGGCCGGCGGCGGAGGTCGAGGCGTTCCCGGTGCAGACGCTGTGGTTCAACGCGTGGCTCTACAGTCGGGAGGAGGCGCTGTGGCGGGCGCTGATTCTGAGCGTGATCGAGGCGACGCGGGCGCTGATCGACCGGCCGGCGCGGATGGCAGGGCGCGATGGGAACGCGGCGCGGCGGGAGCGCGAGGGGCGTGAACGGGCGCTGGCGGACCTCGACCGGATCGCGGCGCGCATCGCGCAGGCGACGCAGGGCCCGGGCGGACCGACGCTCTCGCTGCGCGGCGACGACCTGGCGGGGGCCCGCGTGCCTCTGACGGATGCCCACGTGGACCTGCCGCTGGTGCTCGGGCTGCGGCTGGTGAAGGCGGGGCTGGTGGCGGGTGGCCGGGCGGGGGAATTGGGCGACATGGACGATGTGGGGCCGTCGGGGGATGGGGGGGCGAGTCCGGGCGTGGGCGTGGTTGATGGCGCCCGCGCCCTCGACCGGTTGATCGCCACGGTGGAGCGCGAGATGGCGCTGGCGCAGTACCAGCGGGTCGCGGCGCTGGACGCGTTCGTCCGGACGTTCGCGGACGTGACGGAGCGCTACCTGCGCACGCAAGGGCGGCTGGTGGTGTTCGTCGACGACTTGGACCGCTGCCTCCCGGAGAAGGCGGTGGAGGTGATGGAGGCGATCAAGCTGTTCCTCGACGCCACGGGCTGCCTGTTCGTGCTGGGCGTGGACCAGAAGGTGATCGCGCAGGGCATCAAGGTGCGCTATCGGGACTTCGTGGACGGCGGGACGGGCGAGATGCTGTTGGACGGTGCGCGCTACCTCGAGAAGATCATCCAGATCCCGTTCAAGCTGCCGCCGATCTCGGTGGAGGCCGGGGAGGCCTACATCGTGAGCCTGACGG
This sequence comes from bacterium, assembly GCA_003576755.1. Taxonomy (GTDB): domain Bacteria; phylum Chloroflexota; class Anaerolineae; order Epilineales; family Epilineaceae; genus UCB3. The sequence goes on from QEVT01000068.1 coordinate 9,749, forward strand.
CGGACCGGCTGCGCGACGCGCGCTGCGCGCACGTGTTCGCGCATGGGCTGGAGCGCAACCCGCGGCGGATCAAGCGGACGCTGAACATCTTCCTGCTGCTGGACCGGCTGGCGCAGCACAGCGAGCACTTGCGGGACGTCGTCAAGCCGGTGCGGCTGGCCAAGATCGTGGTGCTGCAGCAGCATCACCCGGTGCTCTACGAGCTGTTGGAACAGTCGCCGCATCTGCTGCGGGACCTCGAGCGGCTGGCGCGGCGAAGGGCGCGCAAGCTGGTGGAGACGACGGACCCGGTGGAGCTGAGCCGGCTGCGCGGGACGGGCACGGGGTCGGGCATATGGGATCCCGACGAGGACGACCCGGGGCCGTTGGCGCAATTCCTCCACGACGAACTGCTCCTGGCGCTGTTGACGTGGCCGGAGGAAGGTGCGCTGGACGTCAACTTCACAGACATGGACCGCGACGAGATCGCGACGTACATCTACCTGGCGCGCACGTCGTTCAAGGCGCAGGGCGGCGATGGGGAGAACGAGGCGAGGCTGCCGGTCGAACCGCTGATGATGACGATCGCGGCGGGGCCATTCACGATGGGGACGCCGGTGGAGCAGCGGGAGGAGTTGTTGCGGTTGCATCGGGCGGAGAGCAAGGTCTTCAACGTACAATTCCTCGACAACGAGTTGCATCCGCATGAAGTCATGCTGGAAGCGTACGCGATCGGCAAGTATCCTGTGACCAATGCCGAGTTCCAGCGCTTCATCGACGACGGGGGGTATTCCAACGACGCCTATTGGACAGCGGCGGGGCGGGAGGTTCGAGACCGGAAGCGTTGGGTCGCACCGAGGTGCTGGGACCGTGCCGAGTTCAACGCGCCCGACCAGCCGGTGGTTGGTGTGTCGTGGTACGAGGCGGATGCCTACTGCTCTTGGTTGACCGACAAGTCGGGTCGTACATATCGGCTGCCGACTGAGGCTGAGTGGGAGAAGGCGGCGCGTGGCACCGACGGGCGGCGGTTCCCGTGGGGCAACGAATGGGATGCCGCCCGGTGCAACAGCAAGGAGTCTGGCGTGGAGCATCCCATGTCCGTGGGGCGGTACTCCCAGCGTGAGGACGACCCCGACGCTGCCTCCAAGCCGAGCGGCGACAGCCCTTACGGGTGTGCGGACATGGCCGGCAATGTATTGGAGTGGTGCAGCACATTGTGGGGTGGGAGGGATGTACAGCCGACGTTCGGATATCCTTACGATCCGGATGACGGGCGGGAAGATCTTGACAGTGCCGATACTCGAGTAACTCGGGGGGGGAGTTGGCTTAGTCACGAGGCTCGGTGCAGGTGCGGATACCGCCGCGGGGACAACCCGGACATCGGGCTCGACGATCTGGGATTTCGCTGTGCCAGAATCCTGTCCACATCTTGACCCTTGTTTCTTGTTCCTTGTCCTTCAGATGTGGTGTTAGCTTCGAGCTGACTCACGCGCGGCGATCTCCGGAATCGGAGCAACCATGCCAACCCAAGGTAACATCTCCATTTTCCTAAGCTACGTCCGCGCAGACCAGCCCGCCGTCGAGGACTTGTACCAGCGCCTCCGCACCGCCGGCTTCGCGCCGTGGATGGACGTGCATGCCTTGCTCCCCGGCGAGGAGTGGTGGCCCGGCATCCAGCGGGCCATCGATGCCGCCGACTTCGTCATCGTCTGCCTGTCGCCCGACGCCGCATCCAAACGCGGCATCGTGCAGCGCGAGCAGAAGCGCGCGCTGGACTACGCCGAGGGCATGCTCGACGACGACATCTACCTCATCCCACTCCGCCTGGCCGAGTGCGACACGCCCGAGCGCCTCGGTAAGTACCAGTGGGTCGACTACTTCCGCCCCGATGGCTGGGAGCGCCTCTTGGCCGGCCTCCGCATCGGCATCGAGCGCCGCGGCCTGCGGATGCCCATACCGGGGGCCCCGGCGTCGAGCACCGACGCATCGTCCCCAGCAATGTCGGCGCCGGCATCGGGTCACGCCGGACCCCGAACGTCGTCGTCAACATCGCACCCGACCGCGTCGATATCGACCCCCACATCGCGCCCGTCGCCGCCCTCACCCCTCGCCCCCTTCCGCCAGGCGCTCGCCCGCCGCCGGCTCGCCGTCCTGTGGGCCGCATTGCCGTTTCCGCCGGCCGCCGACGACGCCAACCCCGTGGTCACCGCCAACACGTGGCGCGCGGCTGCCGCCCAGCTTCCCGGGCTCGCCCTCGACCTGGCCAGCCTGCCGCTCGTCGACATCCTGAGCCTCGATCCCACGAGCCGCCCGCTCGACGCATGCGACGCCAGCGGCGCGGACGCCGGCGGCAACGCCAATCCAAGCTCCCCCGCCACCGTCATCCTCGCCGCCGGCGATCTCCCCACGCCCGGGCGGCATGCCGTCTACCAACTCGCCGGCGACCTCGCCAGCGGCACCGACCTCGTGCTCACCCGTGCCGACATCCGCCGCCGCTGCGCCGACCCTGGCGCCCGCCGCTGGCTCCTCGACCCGTGGCGCGACGTCGCCGCCGCCGTCGACGCCGTCGTCATCGCCCACGCCGACCCGGCCGCCGCCGCCTTCCGTGCCTGGTGGGACGAAGGTCTCGCCGACGCCCTCGCCGGCCTCGCACTCTACGCCGTCGGCGCCCCCGACGCCCCATGGCCACGGGGCGTCACCGTCGTCGCGCCCGACTGGGCCGCGTTCGCCGCCGCCTGGCGCGACGCGAGCGGGAGGGGCGCACCGTCGATGCCCCCGAGCACCACCCTCACCCCCGGCCAGCGCCGTCGCCTCGATCAGCGCCTGCGCGAGCTCCAAGCCGAACACGACACCCTCAGCCGCCGCATCCAGGCCATCGACACCGACATCGGCCGCGCCACCGACAGCTTCGGCAAGCAGGTCGCGGAAGAGAGGAAAGCCGACTTCGTCGCCAGACGCGCCGCCGTCGCTGCGGAGATGGACGACCTCGAGCGCCAACGCGACGCGTCGCCGCACGACCTGTAGGTGCTCCAGCCAGCGTCGTCAAGACGTTCCGACGCCTTACGGCTGTAGCCGAATCCGCCTGATCGGATCCTCCGGCGTCGCCACGCGCACGTCGTCTGGTGCCCGGTCAAGCTGTTCGTGGTCGCGCGTGACCAACACGGTGCCATGGCGAAGCGCGACCGTGACATAGACGCCATCGGCGGCGCGCAGGCGCAATCGCGAGACGACCCCCGCCGCAAACGCGGCCAGTCCAGGCGTCAGTGCAACCCAGGTGACTTAAGGCAGCGCACGAAGTGATCCGACGAACCGATCAGCACGTTCCGTGGAGCCGGTCCGGCGAGCGACGATCGCGGCCACTTCGAGCAACACCAGCGTCGGCAAGACCAGCGGAATGTCCGCGGACTGAAATGGCCGTCAGCAGATCACGGCTGGCGGCGTGTCCCGGCTCGTCTGCGAATACCGCGTTGCCGAAGATGCTGGCGTCGAGCGTGAAGACGCTCATCGGCGCATGTCGGCCAGGATCACGCTCGATGGCCGCGGGTCCACCGGCGCGGTGTGTTCGATCTCGGCGACAGCGTTCCAGAAGCTCGCCCATGCCTCGACAGGGCTCGGCTCGGCTTGGGCGTCGTCGACCGGCACGAGCAGGCCTACGGGCTGCCCGCGATGGGTGACGGTGAACCGCTCCCCGCTGCGCACCCGCCGTATGACCTCGGCAACCCGCGTCTTGAGCTCGTAAATGCCAATGACCTGCACCGCTTTCACCTCCGCCGCGCAACCGGTCCGATCATCGACCAGTACTGTTCATCATATTATAGAGCGCACCGGTATCGACGCCTTGGTGGTGGCCGCCGGATCCAGGTCGAGGACACCGACATCGGCCGCGCCACCGACAGCCTCGGCAAGCAAGTCGCCGAAGAGATCATGGCCGGCTTCGTCGCCAAGCGATACGCCACCGCTCCCCCTCGATGAGCATCCCATTCGTCCCACCACCCCACTGTGCAATCGTCCCATCCGATGAGAGGCACTCGGAGCGATGGTGGCCGAGTTGCCGGATCCAATCAGCTCCGAGGATCGATGATTGTCGGGCTGTGCACCGCCCGCGCAAATGGCATGCGCACGATAGGAGATGACATACATTTGGTCATGCATCGCCATCACGATTTTGGCTTGTCGTTCGCATGGTTTGCATGAATTGCCGCCGACCTACATCAACATTTCGGTCAATACTTGCGCGGCATCATTCCTCAATTTCTCGTGGCGCTGATCTCTATCCCCACGGCCGGCCGGACTTCTTTGCGTATCACCGTTGGTTTCTCGGGCTTTCGCACCTTGTTTCTTTGCCTATCGCGGGTCGCTTCTGCCGCTATCACGACCCACTTCTTTGGCTATCGCCGACCCCATCTACCGCTATCGCCGACCACTTCTTTGCTTACAACCGAGCGTGTTCACCGCTGCGCTCGACGCGGTGCCCGGCCCATGTCCACCAGGCGCGCAAACGGGGCGACCCCGAAGGGCCGCCCCGCTCGCACGCCGACGCGGCCGGCTGGTTCGACGGTTCGCGGCACCACCCGCGACAAGGCATCCCTGCGTCAGCCGGTGTCGGGGGCGCGTGTGGCGGCGGTGCCAGGGTCGTGGCCATCGGCATGCGCCGAGGTCGTGGGCGGGCGCAGCGCCGTCGCTTCCCGCTCGCCGCAGGGCCCACCCACCCCTGAGGCTCCCGACCTGCCCCATGAACCGCCCGCCACCACTGCTCCCGGCCCGTTACAGAACCCGCCCACCACTGCCACGCCATGCGACACCACCGTCCCGCCGCCGTCCAACACCCACCGCGGCGCCGCGCTCATTACCATTGCGCCGGCGCGTACGTATACTAATAGAATCTGTAGAACCTGAACCAACGCTGGCATGTTGACCCTCCATCCCTGAGGGCGTGACAGAACGTTCGTTCCGTTTCGGCGCTGAGGCTGCCCGGGCGGCGGGTGGCAGATCCTGGGAGCGCCGGCTTCCAGCCGGCAAGATGCCGGCGCACCCGATCCTGTGGTGTCGCCGGATTGCACGGCACCGACATCTCCGCCATCTGGGTTGTTAACGATCCACCGGCCTGTTTATTAACGTCGTACGGGGGGCGAACCCCCGCCAAATACCCGACGTCGATCGCGCGCGAACCGCGCGATCCACCCCTCACGTCGTCCAATGCCATCGCACCGGCATCCAGGAGGCGTGCCCGACATGGCCGACCTACCGACCGGCGTCGTCGTCTTGTTGATGACCGACATCGCGGGATCCACCCGGCTCTGGCAGGCCGATCCCGCGCTGATGTCCCGCGCCCTCAAGCGCCACGATGCCCTGATGGGCGAGGCCGTGGCCCGGCACGGCGGTGCGCTCGTCAAGGCCCACGCCGCCGGCGACAGCGTGCTGGCCGTGTTCACCGAAGCCGCGGCCGCCATCGCCGCTGCCGTCGACATCCAGGACACGCTCCAGCGCGAGCGATGGCCGACCTCCGCGCCGATCCGGCTGCGCATGGCGCTCCACGCCGGCGACGCCGAGCTGCGCGACGGCGACTACTTCGGGCCGACCGTGAACCGTTGCGCCCGGCTGCGCGGCATCGCCCACCCCGGGCAGATCCTGATCTCGCGCGCGGTCCAGTCGCTGGCCGGCGACCGGATGCCGGCGGAGGTCCGCACCCGGCCGCTCGGCAAGCACTGGCTGCGCGACCTCCAGCAGCCCGAGGACATCTACCAGCTCCTCCACCCTGGCCTTCCCGCCGACTTCCCGCCGCTGGCCTCGCCGGGCGCCATCCCGAACAACCTGCCGATCCAGCTCACGTCGTTCATCGGCCGCGACGACGACCTCGAGACGCTGCCGTCGCGGGTCGTCGGCAACCGGCTCGTGACGCTCGTGGGCGTCGGCGGCTCGGGCAAGACCCGCCTGGGGATCGAAACGGCGACGGCCGTGCTGCCCGATTTCGCCGACGGTGTGTGGTGGGTGGATCTCGTCCCGCTGGAACACCCCGAGCAGGTGCTCAAGGAGGTCGCGCACGTCCTCGGCGTGCGTGAGGGCCCGAACGAGGCGCTGTTCGCCGCCCTCGTCACGGCCATCGGGGCCGACCACAAGCTCGTGATCCTCGACAACTGCGAGCACCTGCTGCAGGCCAGCGCGGCGCTGGCGAGCGAGCTGCTGCACGCGTGCCCGAACCTTCACATCCTCGCGACCAGCCGGGAGCCGCTGAACGTCCGCGGCGAGGTCACGTACACGCTGCGGCCGCTGACCTATCCCGACCCGTGCGAGCCGCTGCCCTTCCCCACGCTGGCGGGCACCGAAGCCGTCCGGCTTTTCGCCGACCGCGCCACCGTCATCCGGCGGACGTTTGCGCTGACCGCCGGAAACGCGACCGCGGTCGCCGGAATCTGCGCGCGGTTGGAAGGCAATCCGCTGGCCATCGAGCTGGCCGCCGCGTGGGTCAACGTGCTGACGGTCGAACAGATCCTCGCACGCCTCGGGGCGTCGTTCGACCTGCTGCGCACCGACACGCTGGACGTTCCGGAGCGGCACCAGTCGCTGCGCGCCGTCGTGGACTGGAGCTACGCGCTCCTGGCGCCGCCGCTCAAGCGCTGCTTTTCCGCCGCGGCCGTCTTCACGGGCGGATGGTCGCTGGCGGCGGCCGAGCACGTGCTGGCGCCCGCCGAGGGCGACGTGCTGTCGTCGCTCTCGGCGCTCGTCGACAAGTCGCTGGTGGTGATGGACCAAGGGTCGGGCCCGGAAGCCCGGTTCCGGCTGCTCGAGACGCTGCGCACGTATGCCTGGCGCTACCTCGAGGAATCGGGAACGGTGGGGTTCGTCCGGCAGCGGCACGCCGAGTTCTTCCTCGCGCTGGCCGAGATGGCCGAGGCCAAGCTGACCGGGTCGGAGCAGGCGGAGTGGCTCGCGCAGATCCAAGGCGAGTCCGGCAACCTGCTGGGAGCGCTCGGCTGGCTGCGCGCGTCTGGCGACGCCGCGCGCGGGCTGCGCCTGGCGGGGTCGCTGTGGCGGTGGTGGTACATGCAGGGGCAGCTCAGCGAGGGCCGAGCGCAGCTCGCGGCGGTCCTGGCGCTGCCCGGCGAGGAGGGCACCGCCATCCGGGCCAAGGCACTGCACGCCGCCGGCACGCTGGCCAGCCTCCAGGGCGACTACGCGGAGGCGCGCCCGCTCCTGGAGAGCGCCCTCGCCATCCGCAAGGCGCTCGGCGACGAGGTCGGCCAAAGCCAGACGCTGACCAACCTCGGCAACCTCGCCTACGAGCAGGACGACTATGCCACGGCCCGCCGGTGCTACGAGGACAGCCTGCGGATCTTCCGCGCGGCCGGGAGCGCCTGGAACACGGCGCTGGCGCAGTTCAACCTTGCCTCGGTGGCGTATGCCCAGTGCGATCTTGTGACCGCGGAGCACCAAGTGAGCGAGAGCTTGGCATTGAGTCGCAGGCACGCCTTCGATCGGCCAATCGTCAACTCGCTGGTCTTGCTCGGCATCATTGCCTGGGAGCGCGGGCAGTTTGACACGGCGCGCCGCAACTACGAAGAAGCTTTCGCGAAGCTCGATGCTCTCGACGACGCGCCGGGGCTCGCGGAAGCGCACCGCCTGCTTGGCTCGGTCCTGTACGAGCAAGGGCATGTGGATGAGGCGCTGGTACACATGGAAACCAGTCTCAAGCTTGAGACGCAGATCGGCGACCGCCTCGGCGTCGCAAAGGCATCGGACTGGATCGGCCGGATTGCCCTGGGTCGCTCGGATATCGCCACGGCTCGCGCCAGATTTCGCCAAAGCCTCGACATCGCCACCGCGATCGGCCACAAGCTGATTGCATCCGACGCACTCGAGACACTGGGTCGAATTGCCTTTCAACAGGGTCATGTCGGTGACGGCGCGGTCATGCTTGCGCAAAGCTTCGAGCTCCGCCAGTCTTTGCAGAATCCCTTGCGGGTCGCGGAGTCGATCGAGGTCTTCGCGGTCTTCGCGGTATACGTTGACCGCCATTCGGACGCTTGTCGCCTGGCCGGGTACGCCAATGCCACACGCGAGGCATTGGGGACGCCGCTCCCTCCAAGTCGCGCGATCTGGCTGATCCCCGCGATGCAGACGGCGCGAGACCACCTCGGAGATGCAGAAGCGCGCGCCGCCTGGGAGGACGGCGCGCGCCTTTCTCAGCACGACGCTGCGAATCTGGTTCTCAGCATCACCGCCGACCATGTCGGCACTCGCCGCTCCTGACCGATCGCATCACTGATAACCGAACTCCGCGACCGGCCAAGCGGCCCCTGCGCTCGGTGCCGGAACGGTCACGCCGACCGTACCGTCGCCAGGCCCCGGGTCCGAGTCCGAGTCACACGTCGGCGATCCTGGTGCCGACGGGATGACCACATTGTAGCTGCCAGGCGAGAAGCTGTTGCCGTTGAAGGCATAGTAGCCATTGGCGTCCGTCACAGCCGTGCTGACCAGGTTGTTGCTCAGGTCTCGCAACTCCACCGTGATATTGCCGATACCTGTCTCGGTGGATTCCCTGGCGCAGTTCTGTGGAGCGTTGTCGTTCCAGACCATACCCAAGGGGGCTGGCTTCGGATTCTGACCGCCTGGTGAGCCGGTCCAATTGCAGTAGATCAATGCCAATATCAGCCCGACGATGAAGCCCATGAGCCAGCACTTCCAGTTGCAGGGTGGCATTGACGAGATTCTCCTGTATGTGGTGCGGCCGGAGCAGGCTTCCGACACAGCGGGCATGGTCGCTGTCGCTCCGGCACAAGGTATGGCTACGTTGTACATAGCATAACCCCATCGGGTGGCAAAGGTTGCGCGCCCTCCGAAACACGGCTTTCGTGCCGAGCTTCGAACGTACGTGGGGTGAGTGTTTGGCACGCAAGTCACGGACGAGCGCTCCAGGGCGTATTGATGTTGCTGGACTCGCCGACGTCTCGACACGGCAATCAGCTTGCAGGCGTCACAACAACTGTAAGGAGTAGACGATGCGATTGAATCCCGTGCGGATGGCATGTCTGCCCGTGCGCTTCGTGGCGATCGTTGTGGTGTGCGGCGTCACCGGGCTCTGGCCGGCCAACGCCAGCGGCATGGCGTTCTGGTCCGCTGTGTCGCCGGGCGGCTATACAGACCTCGTCGGCTCGCCCACCGACCGCGGTTGCTGGGGCAAGACCACCATCGCCTATCGCTTCGCGCCGAGCTTTCTCGCCGCGTTCCCCAACCCCGGGCTGAGAGACCAGATTCGGCTCGCGTTCGAGGAATGGGACACCGCGAGCGCGACGCCGCCGGGAAGCCAGTACGCCTACAAGCACGCCGGCTACAAGAAGTACGTCGACTTGCGCACCGTGGCCGTGCACGAGATCGGGCACATCCTCGGGCTGGCACACCCCGAAGAGGCCCACGGCAGCGGCCGCAACTTCGCGCCCACCGTCGCCGGGAGCTGCAGCCCGGTCGCGGCCGCTGCTCCCCCGGGCGACGAGGTGATGCAGCACACGATCAGCGCCGGGAACACCAACCACGTGCTCAGCCACGACGAGCTGAACGCCTACTGCTCGTCGTATGGCACGGTGGACCTCGACTTCGTCGAGACCGGGTCGATCCTCTCCACCGACATCCTCATCCGCGCTGCCGACCTGTTCGCTCCCAACACCTGGGCCGTCGCGCACCCGTTCACGACGCTTCCGGGCACCGCCGCGTGCGACAAGACCATCTTCTTCGGGCTCATCACGTTCAACACCAACACGGCGCCGGATCGCAAGATCGGCCGCATGAGCAAGGGGATCAACTGGGACTACCACAACCTCTCGGGGCAGCCGATCCGGTCGATGACCGTCAAGACCAACACGACCAACAACCCTGTCCCGCTCGCCCACTACGACAACCCCGGCTCGCACCCCTTCACGCTCTTCACCACGAGCCCGTCGGCCGACCCGGACCACAAGGAAGACCTGCTGCACGCATGGCAGACCCCCCCGCGCGGCGAGGTTCCGGTCAACGCGGTCGCCCACATCGGCCTCGAGCTCGACGTCTGGCACTGGGCGGCGCTGGAGCCCAAGGCCATCGCACCCGGCGGGACGGCCACCGCCATCGCGCTCGTCACCGCGTCGAGCTGGTACCACACGGTCGTCACCGGGTCGCCGTTCGCGTCCGCCCCAACCCGCGACGGCGCATGGGCCGACCGCCTGCCGCTCGGCCTGACATCGGGCCCGCCCGAGACCGTGCTCGCCAGCGGCTTCGTGCTCTCGGTGCCCGAGAGCCTGCCCGGCGACGCCAGGCTCTCCGACCTCGCCGTCGCCGCCGTCCCCGACGACGACCTCACGCTGGCCGACCTCAACCGCGCGACGCTCCAGGCGCTCGCAGCCGAGCAGCGGGTCCGGTCGGTCGCCGGGTTCGGCACCCGCACGCTCGCCCCGGGCCGCGACTTCTACGTGGTGATGCGCGGCACCGCCGGGGACGTGCCGCCGGACGCGCGGGCCGAGGACCGGTTCGTCCTCGCGCCCGAGCTGGCCGACATCGCCGACGCGCCGCTGTTCGTGTACGTCGCCAGCGACACGGCGGTCCCCGTCGGGCAGGTCGGGACGTTCGCCCTCATCAACACGGCGCCGCTCGCCGGGCGGGCCGTGCGCGAGATCGCCCTGCCGTACGTCGAGAAGCCGGCGCCATAGGGGGCATCAGACGAGCAGGTCTGCTGGGAGCGCCGGCAAGATGCCGGCGCTCCCAGCCAGGCCCGTCGCTTCCCCACCGCCCCGCCCTACGCCCCCCGCACCACCACCAGCCGCCCGCCCAGGTCCCGCGCTCGGTACGCCGGCTGGTAGTCGTAGCGCGCCGCCGCGCGCACCAGCGCCGGCGCCAGGCTCCACGAGCCGCCGCGCACCACCCGCGAGATGTCCGTGCCCGTGTCCGGGTCCTCTCGGCCGTCCGTCGCCGCGTAGGGGTAGCCGAAGCGCGGGTTGAGCCCCTCCGAGTCCTCCACCCAGTTCGTGAACGCGCTGACCGTCCACTCGTTCACGCCCCCCGTCAGGTCGCACACCCCCTCCGGCGTCGCGCCCTCGACGAACACCCCCACCGGCGCCGCGCGCTTCAGCCGCGTCGTCGCCACGTTGCACGCCGCCGGGTCGAGCACGTCGCCGCACGCATACGCCCGACCCGCCGCGCCGCGCGCCGCCGCCTCCCACTCCGCCTCCGACGGCAGCCGCACCCGCCGCCCCGATTGTTCCGACAGCCACACGGCGTAGGCGCGCATCTCGTACCAACAGATCCCCACCACCGGCTGATTCGGCCGGTTGAAGCGCGGCTCCTGCCAGTACAGCGGCTCGGTGTGGCGCCCGCCCGGGAACATCGCGCGCAGCTCGGTCTCGAACGCCGCCTCGTCGAGCCCCACCCAGCGCTGCCACCGCTCCGCCGCTTCCGGCAGCATGCGCGCCTCGTCGATCATCTGCCGCAGCAGCTCCGGCCGCTCGCGGAAGCGCTGCCACCAGAACCGGTTGTTCCACCGCGGCCCGTCCGCCGTCCCCTCGCCCGCCCGCCAGGCCCGGCCCGCCGCCGTGTCCCACCAGCGCTCGTCGTCGTAGCCGCCCGCAGCCATGAAGCACGCCCATTCGGCGTTGGTCACCGGGTAGCGCGCCATCGCGAACCCGCCCAGCGCCACCGCATGCCGCGGCATGTGCGACCGGTCCCAGGCATCCTGGTCCGGCAGGTACAGCGCCTCGTCGTCCCCCATCGGGTACACGCCCCCCGCGATGTCGACCCACGGCGGCGAGAGGAAGGCCGCCCCGTCCGGCCCCACGCCGCGCTCCAGGCGCGGGTCGCCCAGCTCCCCCACCGCAAAGCCGCACGCGATCCGGTCGCGCAGGTCCGCCGCCGCGTCGCCCGCCCGCCGCGCCAGCGCCTCGCGCAGCGCGCCGACCAGGCACGCGTCCAGCCGCCCCCGCAGCTCCGGCTCCGCCGCCGCCCGCCCCGCCAGCGACAGGTTGGCGTCCATCAGCCCCCGCAGGAACGCGTTCGGGTCCTCCGCCATCACCGCCGCCAGCACCGTCGTCTCCTCCCAGCCCGTCGCCGGCAGCGGCGGCAGCGTGTCCGCCGGGTCCAGCCCCGCCAGGACCTCGCGCACCCCCGGCCGGACCTCGTCCGCCCGCCACGGCGTGCGCACCAGGGCCGGGTCCGGCGCCCGCGCGAGCACCCGCGCCGCAAAGTACTCCTGCACGAGCTGATGCGCGTACATCACCGCGCCCGCCGCCTGATCCTCGTCCAGCACCGCCAGCGCCGAGCCCGCCGCCATGATCGCCTCGTCGGCGTCCGAGTCCAACAGGTCCAGCGCCTCGTCGACGTCGATCCGCACCTGCGACGCGCCGCCGCCCGCCGCGCGCTGCATCCCGTCGGCCAGCGCCGCCAGCTTCGGCACCAGCATCCCGCGCTCCGGCAGGTCGTATGCGCCCTGCCACTGCCAGCCCGTGATCCGCCGCACGTCGCGCCCCTGGAGCAGGTCCCCCGGGGCGAAGAGCGCGCTCCCGCGCTCGACCTCGCGCCGCAGCGCCTGCCGCACGAAGCCCGTGAACAGCGCCGCCCGCCCCGCCGGCAGCTCGCCCGTGGCCTCGACCTGCTCCACCAGGAGCGCCAGGAAGTACGGGCTGCGCACCACCTCGAGCTGCGGGCTGCCCTCCAGCGCCTTCCAGATCTCGCGCCGCCGCCCCGGGCTGTGCAGCCGCACGAAGTCGCGCACCTGCGCATCGGAGAGCGGCTCGATCCGGATCTGCGGCACCCGCAGCTCGGGCGTCGAGAGCGGCTGGCTGTAGTCCAGGCTCCGGCAGCTGAAGACCACCCGGTTGCCCGGGCGCATCGCCACGAGCTGGTGAAGCCACCCCTTCCAGAGCTGGACGTGCGCCCGCAGGTCGTGCTCGCTGGCCGCCGGCATCTCGTTCAGCGCGTCGAGCAGAAACGTCATCCGGCCCTCGGCCAACAGCGCGTCCAGCGTCGGCAGGGCGGGGTAGCGCGCCGCCCACAGCGCCGCCAGCCACTCCCCGGGGTCCGGCATCGGCGCGCCCGGGCGCGGCGGCGCATAGGTGCTGAGCGGGACGAAGAACGTCACCCGCGACGCGGCCGGTCCGGGAACCTGGCCGCCGCTGCCCGCTGCGTCGGGTGCGTGGGCCCGGGGACGACGGCCTTCCGCCCGCAGCCCCTCGATGGCCAGGTCGAGCTCGAGGTGCCGCAGGAGCGTGCTCTTGCCGCTCCCCGGCGCGCCGAGGACCACCAGGGCCGGGTCCGGCACGCTCGCCAGCAGCGCCCCCAGACCCTCGAAGCGCTCGTCGCGCGCGCGCCAGCGCCCCTGCTCCGAGGCCTCGCCCTGGTCGACCAGCAGCGTCAGGCCGACGAACCGACCGTCCAGCCGGTAGCGCGGCTGGCTCCACTCCGCCACGCGGCCGAGCCGCCACTCGCGCCACGTCGCCGGCGCGTGCCGGGCCATGGCCGCCGCCTCGGCCGTCGTCAGCGTCAGCGTGGCTCCCGCGCCGTCCTCGCCGAGGATGGCCGCCTCGAGGCTCGCCCACAGGCCCTCGGCCCGACGCGCCTCGGCCTCCCGCTCGCCCGGCTCGGCCTCGCGCACCACCACGCGCTCGCGCGGGTGCAGCACCTCGGCCGACGTCGGCGCCGCGTCGATCTCCGGCATGCCCGGGCCGACGACCTGGAAGATGTGCTCGGTGTGGCGGAGGTCCTTCAGGCGGTGCTCGCCGAGATCGCGCAGGCCGCACCCCTCCGGAAGCTGCTCGCGGACCAGGTTGTACGTGGCGTCCGACACCAGCACCTGGCCGCCGTGCGCCGCGGCCTCGATGCGGGCCACCCGGTTGACCGGCTGGCCGAAGTAGTCGCCGCCGCGCTCGGTCGCCTCGCCGGTGTGCAGGCCCATGCGGACGGCCAGCGGCGCGAAGCCCGCGCCGAACACCGACCAGTCCTCGGCCGTCACGGCTCGCTGGGCGTCGATGGCCGCCGCCAGCCCCGCGGCGGCGGTGGCGAACACCGCACAGAACGCGTCGCCGACCGTCTTGAACACGTGCCCGCCGTTGGACTCGACGGCGGCCCGCATGAGGTCGTCGTGGCGCGCCAGCGCTCCGCGCATGGCGTCGGGGTGCCGATCCCAGCGCGCGGTCGAGCCTTCGATGTCGGTGAACAGGAACGTGACGGTGCCGGTCGGCAATCGGGACATGCGGGCCTCCGCACGCGATTGTACCCCAATCCGGCCGGATGGGGCGGGCGGGCCCGGCAGCGGCGCCGGGCGCCGGCCACGGATCCCCCCGCCCGTGTTGCGATTCCTGAACGCGCCGGCAATGCGCCCTGAACAACGCGTTGGTAGAATCGGCCCGTTGCGGTCCTGCCCGGCGCGCCGGGGGTCCGCCCGCGCCCGGCCGTCCCCGCCCCCGGCCGATCCCGCCACTTACAGCCCGAGGAGTCACCCATGCTGCCCTGCCCGTCGCCCGCCATGCGCCGGCTGCCACCCGTCCTGACCGCGTGCCTCGCCGTATGCCTCGTGGCGATCGCGCGTCCGCCCGCACCCGCCGACGTCGCGCCGGCGCCCGTGCGCGCGGCCCCCGCCGCGCCGGACCAGCCCGGCCCCGCCGTGCCCGTGCTCGAAGCCACCGTCCACGCCGACGGCCTGGTGTACCGCACGGCGCCCGGCACGCAGGTGCTGGTCGACCTGGTCGACGCCGCGGGCGCCGAGAAGGCGTCGAGCGCCGCCGTGGCCGGCGACGACGGCGTGGCGCGCATCGCGTTCGGCAGCTACTTCCTGGGCGACGGCAACGTCGCCATCATCCGGGCCGGCGGGCCGGTGACCGTGCTCGAGCCGGGCGACGTGCTGCGCGTGCTGCAGGCCGGCGCCGCGACGCGCCGGGTCGAGGTGCCCGGGCTGACGGCCGACGTCGACGTCGCCGCCGACCGGGTCGCCGGCACCGCCCCGGCCGGCGCCGAGATCCGCGTCGACGTCGCCCTCGGCAACGCTCCGCCGACCGGCCACACCGTCGTGGCCCGCGAGGACGGCCGGTGGGCGCTCGACCTCGGGCCGGCGGTCGACCTCGGCGCGGCGCCCGGCGTGTCCGCTGCCGTGCGCTTCGATGCCGGCGATGGCGTGCGCTTCCACGCCCACGCGCGGGCGCTCTCCGGCACGGTCACGCTCGGCGCCGCCGAGGCGCGCGGCACGGCATCCCCCGGCACACGGGTCGGCCTCGCCGTCCGGACGGCCGGCGGCCAGACGCTCGCCTACGGACCGGAGCTGGTCACCGGCGACGGCCATTGGGCGCTGCAGCTCGGCGGCGGCGCCTTCGGGCCGGTCGGCCCGGCCGGCCCCGGGCAGGCCCCGCCGCCCCACCGCATCCAACCCGGCGACCAGGTGACGCTGACGCAGACCGGCGGCCCGCTGGCGGCCGACCGTGCCGTGCCGATCACCGTGCCGGCCATCGAGGTCGCCATCGACCCTGCCGCCGACACCGTGACCGGGCGCGCCCCGGCCGGCGCCGTGCTGGACCTGGTCGCCGGCTCGGTATGGGGCGGAGCGGCGGCGGTCGACGCCACGGCCGACGCCGACGGGCGCTTCACGGCCAGCTTCGGCGGCCTGGTCGACCTCGGGCCGGGCTGGCGCGTCACGGCATGGTGGCAGCCGGCGCCGCCGGCTGGGCTGCGCGCCGGGGCGCTGGCGGTCGTGCCGGTGGTCGAGGTCGGGGTCGGCGTGGCGCGCCTGACCGGCCTGGCCGAGCCGGGCCGCCCGCTCACCGTGACCCTCAGCACGCCGGCAGGCGAGGTGCGCAGCCGGCAGGTGACCACGGCCGGCGCCGACGGGAGCTTCGCGGTGCAGCACCGCCCGCCGGCGGCGGGGGGCGGGTTCGTGTTCGGCGGCGACACGCTGCCGGCGGCTCCCGGCGACCGTGTGGCCGTCGAGTCGACGGCCGGCGACCCCGTCGTCTTCAGCGTGCCCGCGCTGACGGCCGTCTCCGACACCGCGGCCGACGCCGTGCGCGGGACGGCGCCGGCCGGTTCGCCGCTGCGCGTGGCCGCGGCGGCGCCCGGCGGCGGCGAGATCGTCGTCGAGACCGCGGCGGACGGGTCCGGGCGCTACACGGCGGACTTCACGGGCCGGCTCGACATCGTCCCCGGCGTGCTCGGGCAGGTGACGGTGCTCGACCGCCGCGGGCACACGTTCTTCACGCCGTGGTCGGCGCCGCGCCTGGCGGTGCAGGTCGGCGCGGCCGGGGTGGGCGGCACGGCGGCGCCGGGCCTGCGCCTCACGGCCCGGTTGCTGGCGCCCGACGGCACCGAGGTCGCCGCCGCCTCGACCGTCGTGCAGGACTTCGCCGGGCTGGGGTTCGCCGGGATCGAGGACCTCGCGCCGCGCTCCGGCGCGTTCTTCCTGCGCTTCCAGGACATCGCCGGCGAGGGCGTGCCGGTCCGGCCCGGCGACACCGTGCGCGTGACCAGCGGCGACGAGGCCGCCGAGCTCGTCGTCCCGCTCCTCGACGGCAGCGTCATCGTCGAGTCCGACCTCGTGACCGGGCGCACCGAGCCCGGCCGGGCGGTCGCCATCCAGGCCGTGCCGTTCGGCGGCGGGCGCGCCACCGCCCGCGTCGTGGCCGACGCCAACGGCGCCTTCGGCCACGCGTTCGCCGGCCAGCCCGACCTGCGCTACAACGACACTGTCAGCCTCGTGCTCGACGAGGCCGGGCACTCCGTCGCCCGCGCCATCACCGTTCCCGGCCTCACGCTCGACCTCGACGCCAGCCGGCTCGGCGGCACGGTGTGGCCGAACACGCGCTTCCGGCTCGAGGCGCGGCGCGCCGGGGCGCTCGTCGCCGGCGCCACCGGCGTGTCGGCGGCCGACGGCGTGCTCGACGCGCGGCTCGTCGATGCCGCCGGCGCCCCCGTGCCGCTGCTCCCGGGCGACCGGGTGGCGGTGATCCTCATCACACGCGACGCCGGCGCGCCGCTCGAGATGACCGTGCCGGAGGTCGCCATCACCGCCGACGCCGCCGCCGACCGCGTGGCCGGCCGGGCCTCGCCCGGCGGCCGGCTGGTGGTGCTGGCCGGCAGCGCCGGCGCCGGCTTCTCGCTGGCACAGTCCTGGCCGGACATCGCCGCCGACGGCACGTGGGTCGCCGACTTCGTCCCGCGCTGGGATGTGGCCCCCGGCACCGCCGTGCTCGCCCAGTACCACCTGCCGGAAGGCCACGTCGCCCGTCGCACCCACTACGTGCCGCAGCTCCGCGCCGAGATCGGCGGGCCCAACGTCTGCGGCTTCGGCCGCCCCGGCGGCGCCGTGGCGGCGAGCCTGCGCGACGCCGCCGGCCATCCCGTCGCCGACGCACGCGCCACGGCGCGGTTCGACGGCCGCTTCCAGGCCGTGCTGACCGACGCGCGCGGCAGCCTCGTGCCCACGCAAGGCGGGCAGGTCGTGGGCGCCGACATCGCCGGCGCCGCGGTCGCCGTCGCCGTGCCAGCGCTCGACGTGACCATGGACTGGCAGGCCGGCGCGCTGGCCGGCACGGCCCCGCCCGGCACGACCTTCGAGATCGGCTACCCGGCGCGCCGGTGCATCGAGAACGCCGCGTTCGGCGACACGTTCCAGATCGGGCTGCTCGGCCGCAGCGGTCCGGACGGCGCCGTCCGGGCGCACTTCCCGCTGCCGGTGCGGCCGGGCGAGGGCATCGAGGTCACGGTCACGCAGCCCGACGGGCACCAGGCATGGCGGCAGCTCTACCGGCTGCTCGGCCAGGCGTTCGTCGGCACCGACCGCGTGACGGGGCTGACCCACGCCGGCGCCGTGGTGCGCGTGGCGCTCGTCGGCCCGGGCGGGGCGGCCAAGGGAGCCGCCGAAGCGCAGGCCGACGCCGACGGGCGTTTCACGGCGCGCCTGCGCACGGCCGCGGGGACGCCCGCGGCGATGGCGGCCGGCGACGGGCTGGAGATCACGCAGGGCGGTGCGGTCGCGGCGCGCTTCACGGTGGAGCCGCTGGACTTCGACTGGAGCCGCGGCGAGCCCGTGTCCGGCACGGCCGCCCCGGGCCGGCCGGTGACGCTGCAGCTCAAGCTGGCCGACGGCCGCGTGCTGGCGATCGCGCGCGTGGCCGGGCCGGACGGCGCGTGGCGGCTGACGGCCGGCGACGTGCCGCCGCGCGGCACGTGGGGGCTGGGCGACGTCGTCGACATCCGCGCGACGGTCGAGACGCCCGAGGGGCACGAGGTGGTCTTCGAGACGCCGGGCTTTGCGCCCGACGCGCCCGGCCCGGGGCCCGGCGCGGTGTTCCTGCCGTGGCTCGGCCGTTCGGCGGGCGTGGGCGGGCGGACGGCGGTCGGGGCCGATGGGTCGGAGCGGGCGGCCGCGCACGCCGCGGGCGGCGGCCGCGGGGCGACGTGGATCCTCGCCGGGCAGGGTGGCGCGGGTTACGGATCCGGCGACGGCGCCGGTGCCGGGCCGTGGTGGAAGCCGGCCGGACCGCCGCGGCTGCAGTGGCGGCGGTGGGAGAATGGCGCCGCTTGGCAGGTGACGGCGGACCGTGCGTCGCCGCCCATCCCCGTCGAGTGACGCGGACCGTCGCGTGCCCCCAGGGCGGCGCGGCCACCGGGGCTGACCCGTGGCCGCGCCGCCCGGCGTGCGCCGCGGGCGAACCCCGCGGCGCGGACGCCCCGGAACGCCGTCGCCGGCCACCGCGCGGACCTGTGTGCTAACCTACCGCCATGCGCCCGCTCGGCAAGACCGGCCTCCGCCGGCTCGCGAAGGCCAACCGTGAGACCCACCCGCCGCGCGTCGAGATCGCCTTCCTCCTGCAGGGCGTCGACGATCCCGTCAACGTCGGCGCGATCTTCCGCATCGCCGACGCCTGCGGGGCGCGCGAGATCGTCCTGGCCGGCGACACGCCGACCCCGCCGCACCCCGGCATCGGGCTGACCGGACGCGGCGCCGAGCGGCGGGTGCCGTGGCGCCACGTGCAGGCCGTCGAGGACGCCGTCGCGGCCTTGCGCGCCGCCGGCTGGGCCCTGGTCGCCGTCGAGCTCGCCGACGGCGCGGTCGCGCACGTCGACTACCCCTACCCGCCCCGCACGTGCCTCGTCCTCGGCAGCGAGGGGCGCGGCGTGTGGCCCAAGACGCTGCGGCTGTGCGACGGCGCCGTGTTCATCCCGATGTACGGCAAGCACCCCTCGCTCAACGTCCACGTCGCGGCGGCGGTGGTGGCGTTCCAGGCGGTGGTGGGGCATCCCCCGGCGCCCGCCGGCCCATAATTGCCCGATCGACCCCCAGGGACTAACGTTGATCGTCGCCCCTGCAGCCCCGGCCGCCCCGCGACCCCACCACCCTCAGGGCCCCGCATGACCGTCGCCGAGTTCAGCGCACCGACGCCCTATCACATCGACCGGCGCACCCCGCTGCGCTGGGTCACGGGCCACGTCCTGCGCCACGCCTGGCTCATCCCCGTCGTCCTCGTCGGCGCGCTGGCCAACGCCGCCCTGGCCGGCGTCGTGCCCATGCTCGTCGGCGATGCCTTCAACGCCATCCAGGCCGCGCTGGCCGCCGGCGGCGGCACCGCGGCCGCCCTCGACGTCGTCGTCCGGTCCGCCTGGCTCGTCGTCCTGTCCCAGGCCCTGCGCGCCGTCCTGCAGCTCGCCCGCAACTTCGGCAGCGAGGTTCTCGGCCAGCGCCTCGAGCGCGACATCCGCGACGAGCTGTACGCCAGCCTGCTCGGCAAGAGCATGACCTTCCACGGCCGGCAGAGCACCGGCGACATCATGGCCCGCGCCACCAACGACGTGCGCGAGATCAACCTGATGTTCAACCCCGGCCTCAACCTCGTCATCGGCTCCGCGATGTTCCTCGTCATGCCGATCGCGTTCGCCGCCCGCTACCACCCCGAGCTCGTGCTCACGCCGACGGCGTTCGTCGTGCTCTACGCGTGGGCCACGCGGCGTTACCTACGCATCCTCGCGCCCATCACCGACCGCGTGCGCCACAGCTTCGGCCGGCTCAACAGCCACCTCGCCGAGGCCATCGACGGCATCGAGGTCGTCAAGGGCGCCAGCCAGGAGCCCGCGGAGATGCGCCGCTTCGAAGCCAACGCCGACGCCGTCCACGACGCCTTCGTCGACCAGGGCGAGCAAGAGGCGCGCTTCCTCCCGCTCCTGCTCCTCGGGCTCGCCACCGCCGCCGGCTTCATGCACGCCCTCG
>QEVT01000069.1 GCA_003576755.1 bacterium
GGGCAGCGTCGACGACGGCTGGATGACCGAGGACGAATACCTCGACGAGGGCGCCGTCGGCGCGGGCACGACGATCGGCTCGGCGCTGGCCATGGACCTGACGCTGTCCGACGACGTCTACGCCGCGCCGGCGGCCACGTCGTGGGGGACGCTGGCGCTCCAGCTCCACGTGCCGCGCATCGCCGTGGGCCGGCTGGTCGAGCGGCCGGCGGACATGACGGCCGTGATGGACGCGTTCCTGGATGCCCGCGGCACGCTGGACGTGACGCGGAGCCTGATCGCCGGCTACGACTTCATGCAGGACGGCGTCGAGGCGGGCGATGCGTTCCTGGCCAACGCCGGGCTGGCCGAGCCGCGGCGGGCGCGCCTGCTGGGCGACGCCTGGACGGTGGACGCGCTGCGCGAGCTGCTCTTCGGCGGGGCGTTCGATCTGGCCTTCTTCGCGGCGCACGCCAAGCACTACGCCCACGAGACGCCGAACAACGGGGTGCTGCGCGCGACGGACATCGCGGGCGCCATCCCGAACGCGGGCGGCAAGCTGGCCTACGGGCTGGCGTGCCACGGCGGGCTGAACACGCCGGGCGGTCACCCCCAGCCGCTCGACTTCCCCGAGGTGTGGAGCCGCGGCGGCGGGACGTACATCGGCAGCACCGGCTGGGCCTACGGCTACGACGGCGCGCTGCAGTACCAGGAGAAGCTCATGGCGGAGCTGACCCGGCAGTTGACGGAACCGGGCGGGATGGCGGTGGGAGACGCGCTGACGGCGGCCAAGGCGGAGTACTACGGCGACCTGGACACGCTGAACCACTTACACGCCAAGACGCTGGCCGGGACGGTGCTGTACGGGCTGCCGATGCGCCGGGTGCGGGTGAGGGCCGCGCCAGGGGCGCCTGGCGGCGACATCGGCGCGGGCGAGGCGCACGCCGCGGGCGATCCCGACGGCGTCCGCTGGCGGCACGCGGCCCTGGAACAGACGGTGGCCGGGGTGCTGCGGGAGCGGACGACGACGTTCATCCCGCGCTCGAGCCTCAAGGAGGTCAAGACAGCCAAGGGCAACTACTTCACGTTCAGCGATCAGGCGCCGCGCGCCGAGGGCGGCGAGCCGGTGCAGCCGCGCCTGCGCAAGCCGCTGTCGGAGATCGACGCCGACGGCGCGCAGCTCGCGCCGCGGGGCGTCGTGTGGCTCGGCGGCGCCTACGAGGACATCCCCGGTTTCACGCCGCTGGTGCGGCGGGCGGGCGTGCTGGGCATGGCGCCCGAGACGACCGCGTCGGCGGCGGCGCGGCAGACCGACCACTGGCAGCCGGGCGCGCTGCTGTCGCTGCGGACCGTGGACCGCGTCGGGTCGCTCCTGATCGGCACGCAGGAAGCGCACCTGTTCCTGACCGCCGGGCAATACCGTGCCGCCAGCAGTACGGAGCGTCTGTACTCGGAGGTCACGGCGGACGTGTACTACTCGGCCGAGCCGGACGTCGCGGCGCCCGAGATTCAGGCGGTGCAGGTCGCTTCGGCCGGCGGCATGCTCGACGTCGGCGTGAGCGCCGTGGACCCGCCCGGCGGCGCGGGAATCGCCCGCATGGTCGTGACGTATACGACGGGCGGAGGTTCCTGGGACAGCGTCGAGCTCGCACGGGACGGCCGGGGCACTTGGATCGGCCGCGTCCCGGCCGGCGTGGAGGCGGTCGTCCAGGCGGTCGACGGCGCAGGCAACGTGGCGGTGGACGACGACGGCGGGCGCTACTATCGGTGGTGAGCAATGGGGGGCAGATCCTCAGCCGCAGCGATCTGTCACACCGTCAAGGCTTCTCCCGCTTCCGCCCAGCCCGTGCCGGGCATCACCGCGATGTCCCAATTTTGTCCCGAAACGGGTAGCAGCGGCGTCCCGCCCTTGATAGACTGCTGTTGAAACGTCCTGCTGTCGGAAGTTGCCACAGCCATCAATCGAGAGGCGATCACCGTGCATCTGCTGAAAGCGTCGGAACCGATGAAGAGAACCAGACTGTCGTTGCCGCATCTCCGAACTCGACCCACCGTCCCCACCACGCGCCCACGCGCTCGCATCCGCGCGGCTGTGATCGCCGCCGTTTGTACGGGGCTGGTGGCCGGTCTCCTGGGCGCGGTAACGGCTCGCGCCCAGGACTGGACGTCCGGGCCGTCGATGCTGGCGGCCCGATCCCACTTCGCCATGGTCCGACTGCCGTCGGGGCGAATTCTGGCGCTGGGGGGATCGACGAACATCGACAACTACGACAATCGCACCGAGGTGCTGGATATCGGGCTGACCGCCTGGTCCAGCGCCAGCCCGATGCCCACGGCGCACATCGTTGCCGGGCACGCCGTGTTGCTCAACACGGGCAAGGTGCTTGTGGCCGGCGGGCACAGGAACAGCATTCCGGCGGCGGCGCACCTGTACGACGAGGCGACCGACACGTGGTCGGCCACGGCCAACCCGCCGTCGCTCAACCGGCACTCGGCGCAGATGACGCTGTTGCCGGACGGGCGCGTGCTCTATTCGGCCGGCTACAGCGGCGCCTTCGGGGGACCGACGTTCGCCTCGGCCGAGATCTACGACCCGGCCACGAACCTGTGGACGGCCACTGGGAGTCTGGCCACGCCCCGCCTCGGCCACGGCGCGGTACTGTTGACGACCGGCCCGCATGCCGGCCAGGTCCTGGTCTGTGGCGGGGTCGACAGGGTCACCTTGGTCGACACCGCGACGTGCGAGCGTTTCGACCCGAACACGGATCTCTGGTTGCCCGCACCGAGCATGGGCGGCCCTCACGCACTCTTCACGTTGACACCGCTGATGGACGGGCGCCTGCTGGCCGCAGGCGGTCAGGTGACGTTTGCCACGAATCGCACCACCGCCGAGGTGTTCGACCCGGTCAGCGGTTCGTGGACACCGGTGCCGAACATGGCGGTGCCCAGGGCCCGTCACACCGCCACCTTGATGCCCGACGGGGGCGTGTTGGTGGCCGGCGGCGTCACCGCGAGCGCCGACATCGTGGGCACACCCTCGGTGGAGCGGTTCGATCCGGGCACGAACACTTGGATGGCTGTCGGCGCACTCACGACCGGGCGCGGCAACCATGACGCGGTGAGCCTGCCCGGGGGCCGCGTGCTCCTGGCCGGCGGCACCGGTTCCAGCGCCGCCGAGAAGTTCGCGTCCACGGAGATCTTCACGCCGGACACCGACGGCGACGGCGTGCTCAACCACGTGGACAACTGTCCGACCATCGCCAACCCCGGCCAGGCGAACTACGACGGCGACGCCCAGGGCGACGCATGTGACCCCGACGACGACAACGACGGCGTCGCGGACGCCACGGACAACTGCCCTGCCACGCCGCTGGGGCAGGCGGTGGACAGCCTGGGCTGCACGCCGGGGCAGGGACTGCCGTACCTCCAGGGCCTGATCGCCGGATACGGGCTGCCCGGCGGCACGGCGAACAGCCTGAACGCCCCGTTGAACCAGGCATTGGCGATTCTCACCGACCCGAACCCGTCCAACGACGACGCCGCGTGCGGCAAGCTGACCGCGTTCATGAACCAAGTCAATGCGAAGGAAGCGAACGGGCAGCTGACCGCCGCCCAGGCTGCGGAGCTGCGGGACGTCGCGCAGGCGATCTGGACCTTCCTGGGCTGCTGAGCGGGAACCGACCAGCGGAGCAGGCTGCCGGCTGAGTCGTCGCCGCCTGCTCCGCTACCCGCGCGATCCGTCGCCCGGCCGCTCCGCCACGGCCGCCAGGGCCGCCGACACGGCCGCCGCCCGCGTCATGGCGCGGCCGATGTCGATGGCGGCGGCGAGCTGCGCCTCGCCCAGCTCCGCGCGCAGTGATTCGAGCGCGCGAGAACGGGCCGCCTGGTCCTTCGGCGCCAGAGGCGCATCGATGTCGTCGCGCAGGGCGGCAGCGGCGCCGAAGAGCCGCGCCGCGCGCTGCGCATCGTGCTCGGCCAGCGCGAGCGCCGCACAGGCCTCCAGCCACTCCGCGATGCCCGGCGCCGTCTCCACCTCGCGCAGGACGACCAGGCTCTCGCCGAGCAGCGCGCGCGCCGCGACGGTGTCGCCGGTCCGGCACGCCACGTTCCCGAGCGACGTCAGGGCATAGGCCACGCCGTCCCGGTCGTCCAGGTCCCGGGCGATGACCAGGCTCTCGGCGAACAGCTCGCGCGCCGCGGCGAACTCCCCGCGCGTCTCGGCGATGTCGCCGAGATTCGACACCGTCACGCCGACGGCCCAGCGATCGTCCAGGCGCCGGAAGCGGTCGAGGCTGGCCGAGAGGTGGTCGTGGGCGCGGACCGTGTCGCCTTGGCGGAGCGCGAGCAGGCCCAGGTTGTTCAGGCTCGCGGCGATGCCCCAGTCGTCGCCCAGAGACGTGTAGCCGGCGAGGGCCTCCTCGTACCACCGCGTCGCGCCCGTGTAGTCGCCCATGGCATCCGCCACCTTGCCCCGCGTTCGCTGGGCGGCCGCCACGCCCGGGCGGTCGTCGGCCGCGGCGTAGATGGCCAGCCCGTCGTCGACGAGGCGGGTGGCGGCCGTAGAATCGCCTTGCTCGTAGGCCAGCTCGCCGGCGCCGACGAGGGCCTTCGCCCGGGCGAGGCTGGGCGCGGCGTTGGCCGGCAGTTCGAGAACGGCGGCGAACCAGTGCCGACCTTCGCCCGGCCGGCCGCGGAGCTGCCAGAAGCGCGCGAGGTGGCCGACAAGGCGCAGGGCTGCTGCGGCGGCGGCATCGTCCAAGTGCGCGGCCTCGATCGCGGCGCCGAAGTTGTCGCCCTCGGCGGCGAGGCCGGCACACAGCTCGGCCTGGCGGGGGCCGTCCAGGAGCGGCTCGGACTCGGCCGCCAGCTTCAGGAAGAAGGCCTGGTGGCGGCGCCGGGCGTCCCCCGCATCGCCGGACGCCCGGAGCTTGGCCGACGCATGCTGTCGAATCGTCTCCAGCATCGCATAACGCACGCCGCTCGCAGCGGCGACGCGCGTCACGAGCGACTTCGAGACCAGTTGCAGGATCAAGGCGAGCACGGACCCGGGGTCGGCATCCTCCCCCGGGAGCACGGCGGCCGCGGCCTCGGGTGTCCAGCCGCCGCGGAAGACGGACAGCCGCTGGAAGGCGATGCGTTCGGCCTCGGACAGGAGATCGTAGCTCCATTGGATGGCGCCGTACAGCGTCTGTTGCCGGGGGTCCGCCGGTCTCCTTCCGCCGCTCAACAGATCGAGGCTGCCGTCGAGTCGGTCCAGGATCTCGCGGATCGACATCGTGCCCGCCCGCGCCGCCGCGAGCTCGATGGCCAGGGGCAGGCCGTCGAGGCGTTGGCACAGTGCGGCAAGCGCGGGTGCATCGTCGCCGGTCAGGACGAACGCGGCATTGGCCGCCTTCGCCCGCTGAAGGAAGAGTTGCACGGACGGATATGCGGTCACCTCGTCGCCGAGGATCGGCGCGGCGTCGGCGGGTGTGGCCAGGGTCGGCACCGGCATGACCTGCTCGCCCTCCACGTCCAGGGACTCGCGGCTGGTGGCCAGGATGCGGAGGTCGGGACAGCCGGCGAGGAGCGTTGCCGCCAGGCGGGCACAGGCATCGATCACGTGCTCGCAGTTGTCCAGAACGAGGAGCATCTGCCGGGTCGACAGGCCGCGTCGCAGTGATTCGAGGATCGGGCGGCCGCCCGCGGCCGTCACGTTCACGGCCGCGGCGACCGCCTGCGGCACCAGCGACGGATCGGTGATCGACGCCAGCTCGACCAGCCACACGCCGTCGGAAAAGCGGTCGACCTGGGCGGTCGCCGCCTGGATCGCGAGCCGCGTCTTGCCGACGCCGCCCGGGCCGACGAGCGTGAGCAGCGGCGCGCCGATCAGGAGTCGCGCGACGTCCGCCAGCTCGCGCTCGCGGCCGACGAAGCTGCTGCGGCGGGTGGGCAGGTTGTGCCGCGGGCATGCCGACCCGGCGCTCAGGGTCGATCGGGCATCGCGCTCGGTGTCGCGCAAGGCGTTGGCCAGCAGCCGGATCCCGCGCTCGATGCGCCGGCCGATGTGCTTGCGGCTGTGCGGCATGCCCGGCCGGGCGACCGCAGCGATCTCCTGCATCTGGAGCGAGTGCGGCGCCAAATAGCGGTAGTACAGGCAGCTCCACGCTTCCCGGTCGGCGTCGTTGCCATTGAAGTCGGCTGCGAGCCGCCCTCTCGCTGTCGCCGCCGAGTCCTCGCCGCGCGATGGTCCCACGCACGCGTCGCCCTCCCTTGCCGCCAGCTCGCGATTCACGATCTCGGCCAGCAGGCCGGACAGGGCCCACTCGAGGCTTTCGCGGCTGACCGAGATGCCGGCGGCGCGCAGGCGTACGCGCAAGGCATCCAGGCCGAGCAGCGCGGTGCCGGCGATCGACTCCTCGCGACGGATGCACTCCAGCGCGTGTTTCGTATCGGCTTCGGTGATCAACTCGCTGTCCCTTCGCCGCGCGCCAGCACGCGCCGCGCCGGTTGGGCACGTCGGTGCCCGGACATTATATCGTGAGGGCGGCGGTGGATGGCCCCGCCACTTGTCATACGCATTCCACCGATGTCCCGTTTTTGTCCC
This sequence comes from bacterium, assembly GCA_003576755.1. GTDB lineage: Bacteria > Chloroflexota > Anaerolineae > Epilineales > Epilineaceae > UCB3. The sequence goes on from QEVT01000069.1 coordinate 6,566, forward strand.
GAACCGGGTGGCAATGGCGCCCGGGCCTCGATACACTGGGAAGGTGCGGAGGCCGACGGCGTGAAAGATGGTTCCGCAGCGCGGCGTGCAGTCCCTTGGCCGCGGACCCGCCCCCACGAGGAGACTCATGATGAACCGAAGCCGGATTCGATCCAGTGTCCGCTTGTCGGTCGCGCTGTGGTGCGCGAGCTTCGCGCTCGGCGTGCTCCATTCGTATTCGGGAATCACCGGCATTCCCAAGTTGCTCACCGTGCCATCGGCCCACGCCCAGGGTCCCACCTGCCTCGTGGGCATGGGCACGACATTCGAAAGCGACACTGCCGAAGGCTGGACGACCACCAACGTCAACGGCAGCCTGTCGAGCATCCAGCCGGGTGGTCCTCCGCCCAGTCACTTCTTCTATCAGCTCCGCGATGCCTCAGGACCCTCGACCCTTGACGCACCCGCTTCGTACCTCGGAGACCTGACGGCCGGTCTGAACCAAGGCTGCGACCGCTGGCTATGTTACGACGTCAATCTACTCGACGATGGCCAGGATGGCATCTCGCCGGATTTCCTCGCCAACTTCACGGTTTACGGCACATCGGGCGGCCAGCAGGTCAGCGCTCAATTTGTGTCGACCGTGTCGATCAGCGAGCCGACGGGCATGCATGGCGGGTGGCACCACGTCTGCGCCCCGATCAAGCTCATCGGCCTCAACGATCCGCTGCCGACCGGCTGGAAGTACAATGGCGCCACCTCCGCCTGGTGGGGGGCCTGGAACGACCTGATGAACCACGTCGACGCCATCAAGTTCCCGGTCGATTGGAACAACGATGCAACACAGGAAGTGGTCGGCTACGACAACTTCTGCGTCAGCGACAACTGCGATTGCGTCACCTTCGGCCCGCCCGACGTGAGCTGCCAGTACGGTCCCGCGGGGTCGTCCGGATGTTACACCGTCTCCGTCTCGATCACCAACCACACCGGTGCGCCGGTCACGCACGTGTTGGCATCGGCGCCGGCGGGCGCGGGCACCGTGACGCCGAACGTCATCATCCCGCTTCCCGCGCCTCTCAATCCCGGCCTGACGACGGGCATCACGGTCGTCCTCTGCCCACCGGCGGGCGCCACGTCGGGGCTGATCAACATCGGCCTGGTCGGAATCGGGGGCGGGTCGTGCTGCCGCAAGCAGCTGAGCTTCGATCTGCCGAAGTGCGAGCCCGCGGCCTGCCTGTGGGTGCCCAAGTACACCGTGACGTGTGTCCCCGGCGCGCCGCCCGGCACCTTCGACCTCAGCTTCGGCCTGAAGAACATGATGAGCTGCGGCGCCGGCCTGTACTTGGTCCCTCAGTCCCCTGCGAGCGTCAGCCCCGCCTACTTCGCCGGGCCGTACCCTCCCAATGCCTCCGATCCGAACTTCGTCGGGTTTGTCGGCACGATACACGTCACCGGAGCGACGTCGTCTCTGTTCTGCATGGACGTGTTCGAACAGTGCATCGATCCCGTGAGCTGCTGCGGGCGCAGGCTCTGTTTCGCGGTGCCCAACTGCTGGCCCAACCCGATGCCGCCGCCCACGCCCAACAACACGCTGCAGACGGCGCCGGGCGCGCCGCTTGACGCCGCCAAGGGCAGGTAGCCATGCCCCCCGACACGCGGCGTCCTTCGCAGGCCGGGCCGCCACTTCCAACACGATCCGTCGCTTCTTCCGGCCGTCTGCTGCTGCTGCTCTGGGTCCTGCCCACGGCCCTCATGACGGGGTTCGGGCTTGCTCGATGGGACCACGCGCGTGCGCGCTCGATCGCGATGCGCATCGCGAACACACCGCTGGAAGCGATCGACCCGGTCATCACGGTGACGTCGGAGGGCGCGGGCAACCCTGGCCCGGTCGTCACCGTGACGCCGGAGGCCACAGGCGGGACCGAGCTGGCCATCACCGTGACGCCGGAGGGCACCGATAACCCCGGCGCCATCACAGTGACCCCGGAGCCCGGCGCGTCGACCGCCGAACCCGCAAGACCGACCACCGAGCCCGCCTCGGCCACGCCGACGCTCTCCGTCACCCTCACGCCAACGGTCGATCAGACGCCAAGCGCAACGTCGACCTCAAACGCAACGCCGACGCCGACACGACCGATCGGCCCTTGGGTGAGTCGGCGCTATCTGCCCGCGCTCAAGCGCAACCCAACGGTCAACGCTTCGCAGTAGGCGCGTCGGGCACGTGATTCACCGGCGCGAGGCGGACGTCGCATCGCTGGCGCAGTACTGCGCAACATCCAGCGCCGCCAGCAGCTTCAGACACCACGCGGGGATAGGAATCTCGATCCCACGCCTCCCAGCAAACACCCCCCGTGCGCCCCGCGCCCCGCGCCAAGCGCTCTCCGCCCGACGTCGCGCCCGCGCCGCCCCCTCCCGACCGCCCGACCGCTCCTGCCCAACCTTCCCCCGCCCGTGCCCGCGCGACGGCCCTGGCCACCCGTCCAGCCCGCGACGGCCCTCCCAGCCGTCCGTGCCCGGCAGCGTGATGTCCAGCACCACCAGGTCCGGCCCGACGCCGGCCACCGGCTCCAGGGCGGGCCGGTCATGGCCCGGGCCTCCTCGAAGCCCTCGCTCGTCGGGTAGAGCTCGGCGAGGTCCAGGATGTGCCGCTCGTCGTGAAGTGCCCGGACGCCGATCCGAAGGAGATCCGCTTCACGGACCTGCGGCAGTGGGTGCTCGACCTGCCGGGGTTCGACGACGACCCGAAGCACTGCGGCGAGAAGACCCTCGAGGCGATCCAGGCCAGCTGGATCGACGAGGCGGGGTAGGGCGCGCCGCGGCGCTCAGAATTTCTGCGGCCGGAACACGCCGACGTCGGCGGTGAACAGGGTCAGCGCGTAGTTCGGCGCGTAGCTCGCCAGCACGTGCTGCGCCAGCTTCTCGGCGACGGCCGCGTCGCAGATCATCTTCATCTCGATCGAGCGGTCGGCTTCCCAGCGCGCTTCGCGGTCGCCGCGTTCGCCGCCGCCGCGCACGTCGGCGATCGTGTAGCCGTGCGCGCCGAAGCTGCGCGCGTCGCGCACGAGGCTCTTCTCCAGCGCGGCCTCGCCGATGATGACGAGCATCTTGCGGTCGTGGGTCTGCATCAGGAGCCTCCGAACCAGCGCGCGTAGTGCAGGTAGACGGGAATGCCGACGAAGAGGTTGAAGGGGAAGGTGACGCCGAGCGCCACCCCGATCGACAGCGCCGGGTTGGCCTCCGGCACGGCGATGCGCATCGCCGTCGGCGCGGCGATGTACGAGGCGCTGGCGGCCAGTGCGGCCAGCACCGCGGCGCCGCCGACCGACAAGCCGAGCAGATGGCCGACGAGCGCGCCGAGCAGGCCGAACGCCAGCGGCGCGCCGACGCCGAAGGCGGTCAGGAACGGACCGGCGCGCTTCAGGTCGCCGATCTGCCCGCCGGCGACCAGCCCCATCTCCAGCAGGAACAGCGCCAGCACGCCCTTGAACAGGTCGGTGAACAGCGGCGCGATGGGCTCCATTCCCTCCGGCCCGATCAGTGCGCCGATGGCCAGCCCGCCGAGCAGCAGCAGCACGCTCTTGCCGAACAGCACCTCGTGCGCCAGCGCGCCCCAGGCGATGCGCTGCGCGCTGCCGGTGCGGGCGAGCACGATGCCGACGACGATGCCGGGCGCCTCCATCAAGGCCACGATCAGCGGCATGTAGCTCTCGGTAGCGACCGATTGCGCGGCGAGGAAGCTGGTGGCGACGGCGAAGGTGACCACCGACACCGAGCCGTAGTGCGCGGCGATCGAGGCGGCGTCGGCGCGGGCAAGCTTCAGTCGCAGGATCGGAAAGGCGAGCAGGGGGATGCAGGCGCCGAGCGCGATCGCGGCCAGCGCCTGCGGCAGCACGGTGGCCAGCGGCTGCTGTGCCAGTTGCACGCCGCCTTTCAGGCCGATGGCCAGCAGCAGGTAGATCGCCAACGCGTCGTACAGCGACTCGGGCAGACGCAGGTCGCTCTTCGCGATGCGGGCGATCAGCCCGAGCAGGAAGAACAGGACGACCGGATCCATGGGATGGGCCGATCAGTCGGAATCGACAGCGCGCTCGCGCAGCGCGTCCGGCCCGCGGTCGTGGCCGAGGCGAAGAACGGCGGGCGCCTCGCGCGTTTGCCGACGCATCCGCGGCGGTCGACGCATGCGATCTCCCCGGCGCGGCGCGGGGGATAGGCATTTCAATCCCACGTCTGCCAGCATACACCCCCCGCGCTCCCGGCGTCAAGCGCTCTCCGCCCGACGCCGCGCCCTCGCCACCCCCCTCCCGACCGCCCTCCCGACCGCCCTTGTGCCCGCTCCCGCCGGGCCATCCCCCCGCCCGTGCCCGCGCGACGGCCCTCTGGCCACCCGTCCACCCCGCGTCAGCCCTCCCGGCCGCCGCACCGGCCGTCCGCGCCACCACCTGGCGCCGTTCTACTGCGCGCTCCTCAACCACCAACGGCGTCGTCGGCTCCGGCCAGTGCTTGAACGCCCGCTCACCGCAGCCGGTGACGGCGCCGTGCCTGGGCCACTTCAACCTGCGCACGCGCGACTGCCGCGGCGTGCGGCGTGACTCCCTGGAGCCGGTGTGGATCAGCAGCGCGCCGCCGCCGGAGGGGATCACGGCCTTCGCGTTCGACCCCGCAACGACATGGTCCTCCTGGGGATTGCGTGGTTACGGAGAATCTATTTGCGCCAGGCCAGCCCCGCGCCCTGAGGGCGTGACACATCGCGTCGACAGAGACGCCGTTCCTGGGAGATACGTGTGGTGAGAAAGCCCGCGTCTGCAATGTGTCACGCCCTCAGGCCCCGCGCGTCAGCCGTGGCGCAATTGCGGAGAAATCTCGCACGCTCCTGAGAAACGGGCCTCGGCGCCCTCTGTGGATCCGGTTTCTTGCCGCCGTCTCCCGTGCGCTGCGCTCGGGTGGGGAGCCTGGCAAGCCCTGATAGGGGCTGCTGCTCCAGGTCCAGCACGGCGTCGCCCAGGGGCTCGCCGACCTCGAACGAGTGTTTCCCGTACGGGCCGATGTGCCCGTAGCGGGCGGGAGAGAGGTGGGCGATGTCCGCGTCGGCAGCTGGCTCCCCCTCGGCCCGGAGGTCCTCGATCACCTTTGCCATCTGCACCGTGTTCCAGACGACCACCGCGTTGGTCACCAGGTTGAGGCGGCCGGCCTGGATGCGCTGTTCCTCATCCTCCCGCTTCCGAATCTGCCCTTCGTTGGCGAAGAACACGTACTGCCTGAGCGCGTGCAGCGCCTCGCCTTTGTTGAGCTGCATGTTGATCCGCCGGCGGAACGCCTCGTCCGACAGGTAGCGCAGGATGAAGATGGTCTTGACCAGACGCCCGTGCTCCTGGAGCGCCTGTACGAAGCCGCTCTGGCGTGGGTAGGCCTGCAGCTTCGTGATGTACAGCGACGCGGTGACCCAGCCATGCCGTAGTGAGCCGGCCAGCCGCAGCATATCGTCCCAGTGTTTCAGGATCAGATCCTGCCGGATGACGTGCGTGAGCACGGGGCCCAGGTGAGGGTACGTGGCTGACGGCGTGACACATCGCCTCGGCGCGCCGGGCTTCCCAGATCTCGGTCGGTGTTGCATGCAAGCCCAGACCGCGCTGGACCGTCCTACGCTTCTGGAAGCCCGACGCGATTTGGACTTGACGACCAAGGAGCCACCGAATGACCGCCCTGCCCGGTCCCCACCCCTGCTCCTCTGCCCGCCACTTCACCGCCCGGCTCGCACTCCTCGCCATCCTCGGCGCGGCCGCGTCCTGCACGGCGCTGCCGACCCGCGCCACGCTTGCCGTCCCGACCCTCGCCGCCCCGCGCCAGGCAGCGGCCACCGCCATCTTCCTCCCGTTCGTGCGGCAGGCGCCGCCGCAGGAGTTGAGCGAGGCCGGGTCGGCGTGGGGTGAGGTGTCCGCCGTCGCGGCAAGCGGCGACCGCGTTCTGGTGGGCGAGGGGACGCAGGTCGTGGCCTATGAGCGGAGCCCGCACGGGGTGATCGAGCCGCTGGGGCGTTCGGAGCCGTTGGGCGGCATCGTCCGTAGCATCCTGTGGGACGGCGGGGCGACGGCGTTCGTCGTGACGCGGATCACCCAGGCGCGCATGCGGCCGGAGAGCGGGCCGGCGGGGCCGCTCGCCGTGGGCGTGCTGGGCTTGGGCGGCACCGGGCGGGCGCCGGCGGTTCGCGCCACCGCCGTCGTCACCGGCTTCGCCGACATCCAAGTCCACGGCGGCCACGCCTTCGTGTGCGGCGGCAGCGGGTTCGCGGTCTACGACGTGTCGGACCCGGCCGCGTGGCGCGAGACCGCCCGGGTGAGCCTGCCCGGCGGGCCGCTGGCCAGCGGGCAGCTCCTGTGCCGGCACGACGGCGAGCATACGTTGGGCATCCTGGGCAACCGCGAGGGCCATCTCCTGCGCTACGATGTCGCTGACGCCGCCCGACCGACCCTCGCGGCGACGACGGAGAACACGGGCCAGCTGCGGTACTTCCTGAGCAACTTCACCGTCGCCGCGGGCCAGCTCCACGCGATCTGGGTCATGACCCCCATGGCCGGCGCGCCGCAGTACACGTACGTCCCCTCCGACGCAGCGCCGTACGACGGCGCCGAAGGGTACACCTTTCCTTACGGCGAAGCGCCCGGCACGCCCGTGATCCGCGGCGGCCTCGCCTACTTCGGGGCGCGCCTCGGAGATGGCCAGGGCTCGCTCACCGTCGTCGACCCCGGCGCGAGCGGCCAGCCGCGCCAGCGGGGGCGGCTGACCGGCAACTTCGCGCCGGCCGACATCGCGATCGACGGCGGCCGCGCCTGGATGGTGGGCGAAGGGATCGTGCAGGCGGTCGACATCACCGATCCCGACGACCCGACGGCCGCGGGGTACCTGGGCCGTCCCGGCCGCCTGCGCGCCGTCGCGGCGGCCGGCGGACGGGTCTTCGTCGCCTCGGCCGACCAGGGCGAGGTCCGCGTGTATCGCGACCCGGCGGTCGGGAGCTCCGAGACGACGCTCCAAGGGACGGTGATGCGAGGCGTCGGGACGGCGCCAGGCGCGCCGTTGGTGGTCCTCGAAGAGCTGCCGCGGCCCGAGGACGGCGTGTCCCTGGCCCTGTACGACGTCGGCGTCGGGTTCGACATCCTCGGACGGCTTCGGCTCGACGCGGGCGACATCCGCGGCATGCTCGTCGTACCGGGCCGGGTCTACCTGGCCCGCGAGACGTGGACGCTGGCCGACCCGACCCGGGGCCCGGCGCTGGAGGTCGACATCGTCGATATCCGCAATCCGGCCCGGCCGGAGATGATCAGCCGGACGCCGCTCGACCAGGTCAACCCGCGCGAGCTCGGCGGCATCGCGGTCCAGGGCGACCGGTTGTTTGTCGCCCGCGGTCGGCTGGGCACCGTGGTCGAGCTCGACATCCGCGATCCCGCCGCGCCGGTCGTGGTGGCCACGCGGCTGCTCGAAGGCGCCGTTGCCGGCGGCTTGTCGATCGCCGGCGGCCGGCTGCTGGTCGCCGCGGGCGCCGCGGGGGTGCGGGTCGTCGATCTCGACGGCGCGGGCGGTTGGCGTGTGCTCGGCGGGCTGGGCGGCATCGGCACGGTGCTGGACGTCGCGGCCACGCTCGTGCCGGGCGCGGGCCCACGGGCCGGCATGGTGCATGCCGTGACGGGCGCGGGGCGGCTCGTCACCGCCGAATTGCGGCCCGACGGTGCGCTGGCGCCGGCCGAGAGCTTCGATCTCCCGGCCGGCGGCTACCGCCTGGCGCTCGACGTCGATTGGACCGGCAACGGGCGGCTCTGGGTGGACATGGGACCGGCCGGGGCGGGCGCGTTCGACGTGCGGCGGCGGTGAGGCGGGAGCTTGGCGCACCCGGGGGATAGGAGTTGATGTCGGTGTCGAGCAGGGAGCGCAGGCTCATAAGTGCATGTCGCGGCCGGCCGCGCGGTCGCGCACATCGCCGAACACCTCGTCGATGTCGAGGCTATCCAGCGGCGTCGACGCCCGCCACTGCTCGATGGCCGACCACAGGTCGCCGCGGCCTGAGGTAAGGCGCACGAAGGCGGCGGCGGAGATGATCACCGCCACGCGCCGGCCGCGACGGGTAAGCACCACCGGCGCGTCCTGCTCCGCGCGGCGCACGAGCCGCGGCACCTGGTTCTTGGCTCCGGCGACGAAGTGAATCAGGCTCAATTCATACCCCGCCAACTGGCCATGTACGTGGCCATGACAGCGCGCAATCGTCGAGGAGCGCAGGCCATCGTCGACCCTGTCGCCGGGATGCACATGCCGCCCTTGCGCCCGTCGCCAACCGTGCCGGATGCAGCGTGTGACCGCAGCCCGGCCCGCCAACGGCGCCTCACGCCCGCCCGGCAGCGTCCGCGACGTCCGGGTCGCTTCCCATGCCACCGGACGCCTCCGTGCCGCCCAGCCGCACCACGCGGTGCGCCGCCGGCACCAGCCGCCGGTCGTGCGTCGCCAACAGCACGGCCGCGCCGCCGGCCGCCAGCCCGTGCACCAGGCCGGCCAGCGCCGCGATGGCCGCGTCGTCCAGCCCGCGCGTCGGCTCGTCGAGCAGCAGCACCGCCGGGTGCGTCACCGCGACGGCGCCGAGCGCCACGCGTTGGCGCTGGCCGGTGCTGAGGTCGCGCGGGTAGCGGTCGGCGACCTCGGCCAGGCCGAGCACCGCCAGGAGCCCGTCGACACGCGC
>QEVT01000447.1 GCA_003576755.1 bacterium
GGCGGCCACCGCCACGGCGACCGTCGCGCTGGGCACGCCGACCCCGGCGACCCCCGTCGCCACCGCCACCGCCACCGCGACCGTCGCGCTCCGCACCCCGACCCCGACCGGGCCGACCGCCGCCCCGACGGCGTCGCCGTCCCCGACCCCGCCGCCGACGCCGACGGCCACGCCGACGCCGCTCGGCGGGCTCTTCGGGGTGCAGGCGTACCAGGGCGACCTCGAGCCGCTGTGGGACGGGACGCTGACCGGCGCCGGAATCAGCTGGGTGCGGCTCGAGGCGTTTTGGCGGGTCATCGAACCGGCGGACGCCCCGCCCGCGGTCTACGACTGGGCGGCGCTCGACCAGATGGTGGCGGGCGCCGCGCGCGGGCGGCTGACGCCGCTGGTCGTCGTCTACACCAAGCCCGCGTGGGCCGCCACGCGGTCGTGCGGGCCCGTCGACAAGGTGCCGTGGGGGCGCTACGGCGACTTCGTGCGCGACCTCGTCGAGCGCTACGACGGCGACGGGCGCGACGATGCGCCCGGCCTGCCGCGCGTCAAGCATTGGGAGATCGGCAACGAGCCCGACTTCGACCCGACGCGCGCCGACGACGAGCCGGACTACGGGTCGTGCTACGGCGACGACCCGGCCGGCTACGGCGAGGAGCTGCGGACGGCCTACCACGCCGCCAAGGCGGCCGACCCCGAGGCCCAGGTGGTGTTCGGGGCTGTGGCCTACGACCGTTTCTACGACCGCCCGGACCTCGATCCGCCGGGCCCGTTCCGGTTCGACTTCGTGCGCGAGGTCGTGGCGGCGCTGCAGCAGGCGCACGGGACCGAGCCCGGGTGGCCGTTCTTCGACGTCCTGGGCTTTCACAACTACAACGACTTCCGCGACAACTGGGACGGCCCCGACGGGCGCGACCCCGAGATCATCGGCAAGGCCCGGCACCTGCGCGAGCACCAGCTCGTGGCGCCGGGCCGCTTCGACCTGTCGGCGCTGCCGCTCCTGGCCAGCGAGATGGGCATCGCGGCCGGGCCGTCCGACGCGTTCACCGAGCGCAACGAGGACTACCAGGCCGCCTACGTCGGGCAGGTCATGATCCGCTCGGCTGCCGCGGGCCTGCGGGCGGCCATCTGGTACACCGCCGCCGACCGCAACACCGGCGCCTGCGACCGGCCATACGACTGGCTGGCGCACGGCCTGCTCCGCACGCGGTTCGTGGCCGAGCGCGTGGCGCGGTGCGACCCGCCGCCGCTGCCGCGCTACACGGCGCGCGCCGCGTTCGAGCCCCGGCCGGCGCTGACCGCGTTCCGCGTCATGGGCGAGCTGCTCAGCCGCGCGACCTACGGCCGGCAGGTCACGGCCGTCGAGCTCGGCACCTACGACGTCGAGGCCCACGTGTTCACGCTCGCCGACGGCCGCGCGGCGATGGCGCTGTTCGGCGACAGCGGCGACCGCCTCGGCCGCAAGGGCGTGGCCAACCCGGCGCACCCCGTCGACGTCGGCCCGGCGCTCCTGCCGGGCTGGACGGGCCGCGTCCGGGTGATCGACCACCTCGGCTACGGCGAGGTCGAGGCGGGTGACACCGTCCGGGTGACGACGTCGTTCGCGCCGAAGTACGTGGTGGTGGAGCCGTGACATGGTGATGCGACGGTGGATCGGCGATCGTGTCGTCATCGGGGGACCGGGGGGATCTCCCCTCCCCGTGCAACCCCGTCGTCCAGCCCGCGCCTCCCGGCCGCGGCGACCCCACGCCGTTCCCGCCGCCTGCGGATCGTGCGTCTCCTCGCTCGCCCTCGCGGCCGCGCTTGTCGTGCTGCGCGCCGGGCTCGCGCTCGCCGCGGCGGGGCCGCCCGCCGAGCACGTCCTGGCCGCCCCGCCCGCCTACGCTCCGCTGCAGCCGGCGTCGAGCACCGCCACGCCGCGCATCACGCTGCCGACGCGCACGCCCACCCGCGGGCCGGCGGGCACGGCGACGGCGCGGGCCACGGCCACGGACGCGCCGTTCGTCGTGATCACCGACGTGCCGGGCGCGGCCACCGCAGGGGTGCCGGGGAGCGTGGCGCCGG
>QEVT01000448.1 GCA_003576755.1 bacterium
GGCGCTGGCGCCGCTGGCCGCCCGACCCGCCGTTGCCGAGCGCCCGCCGCCGGCCCCCGCCCGCGCGCCGAGCGCGTGCACCGCCAACCTCGCGAGCACGCTCGCCCCCGACCATGTCCGCATGTGCGATCCCGTCCACGTGACGACGACGCTCTCCATGGCGTGCCCCGTGTGCCCCAACGGGATGAACGTGATCTTCATCCAGGACGACACACCGTACCCCGAGTGGCAGAAGCAGGTGTCGCTCCAGGCCCTGACCGAGCTCGAGCACTACGCGCGCGGCGGACGCGACATCTCGATCGGCGTCATCCACTACAACGGGCAGGGCGTGCGGCAGGTGCTGCAGCCGGCGATCAACAACTTCGGCGCCGCGCGCGGCCACCTGACGGGCTTCCGCGTGGCCCACGACCCGCGCGCGCTCTTCCTGGAGGCCGCGCAGGCCGGCGTGCAGATGATCCGGCGCGGCCGGAACCTCCACGGCGGCCGCGCCACCCCGGAGTGCGAGCTCATCGTCTTCTTCGTCTACACCAAGGTGTACATGGCCGACAAGGGCCAGGAGATGATCCAGGCCGGCCGCACGCTCCTGCGCGAGGTCGACAACCTGTTCGTCGGCTGCCCGCACCAGCACCCCGAGGAGTGCACGATCTGGGAGCCGCAGGTCCCGGAGTCGCAGCGCTACTACACCGAAGACCCCGAGGGCGGCCGGCTGCGCGGCATGGTGCGCGACGCGCTGCGCGAGATCGACACCAAGGGCGTCGTGCGCGTCCGCGCCCTCAGCCTCGAGCAGATGCTCCCGGCCGGCCTGGCGATCGTGCCGGGCACCTTCGACCCCAAGCCGAACAAGACGGCCCAGGAAGCCGGCGGCACCCGCGTCACATGGGGCTGGCGCCTGCCCAAGATGAACGAGACCATCACCATCACCTATCGGGCCCAACCCGTCACGGCCGGGGTGTGGAAGAGCGACGTGAGCCTCAGCATGATGGACTCGGCCGACAACCGGGGCGAGCACACGCTCGCCAGCAACGCCATCACGGTCGAGAACGACATCTGCCTCACCCCGACGCCGACGCCGCCGCCGACCGCGACGCCGACGCAGCCCCCGCCGACGCCGACCGCGACGCCCACCTCGACCCCGGTGCCGACCGCGACGCCCCTTCCGACCCCGACGCCGAGCCCGCCGCCGCCGACCGCGACACCCAAGCCGGCGCCGATCTACATCCCGGTGATCCTCGGCGAGCAGTGCGAGATCGGGCAGGTCCATGCCGACGTCGTGCTCGTGGTCGACGTGTCGACGAGCATGGACCGCCCGACGCGCAGCGGCAGGTCCAAGCTGGCCGCCACCCAGGACGCGGCCAAGGCGTTCGTCGCCCTCATGGACCTTACCCCCGACGCGCACGGCGGCAGCGACCAGGTGGCCGTCGTCGGGTTCAACCGGCACGCGTGGATCGAGGCCCCGCTGGGCAGCGACGGCGCGCGCATCGACCGGGCCATCGACGACCTGGCCAAGGGCCAGGCCGAGTTCACGCGGCTCGACCTGGCGTTTTCGGTCGGCGCCGAGGCCATCCTCGCCGGCGCCCGCCGGGCCGGCCACACGCCGGTCGTCATCGTGCTCACCGACGGGCTGCCGAACCGCGTGCCCGTGGCCGAGGACGGCACGATGGAGACCACGGTGCTGCGGGCGGCCGCGCGGGCCAAGGCCGAGGGCATCACGGTGTACACCATCGCCATCGGCGCGCCCGAAGACACCAACCCGGTGCTCCTCAGGCAGTCCGCCACCAGCCCGGACCACTATTTCTACACCCCGGACCCCGAGGACCTCGACGCGATCTACCGGTCCATCGCCTACGCGATCGGCTGCCCGGCGGATCGGTTCTGGGGCGGGCGATAGGCCGAGGGCGCGGCGCGGCGCCGTGCTGGCGCCGTGCGCCGTCGGATGCCCGGCAACCCCTTGGCGCTCTGCGCCGGCGGGCGGTATACTTCGCCCGCCGGCGCAGAGCGCGGTGCCGGCCCCCTTCCTCATGACATCGACCTCGACCACGCTGCCCCGCAC
>QEVT01000449.1 GCA_003576755.1 bacterium
CGATGCGCGTGCCCTCGTGGAGCACGAGCCCGTCGAGCGCCCGCCGGAGCGCCGCGGCGTCGTGGCCGGCGGCGACGACCGCCGCCGACGCGTCGAACCGCGCCAGCGCCACGCGGTCGCGGCGCAGGTCGGTGCCGTCGAGGAACGCCCGCACGGCCGCGCGCGCCGCGTCGAGCTTGGGCATGCCGCCCGGCCCGAGCGGGCCGCCCATGCTGCTCGACGTGTCGACGACCAGGACGACGTTCATCCGGAACGCGGCGCACGCCTGCTTGACCAGGAGCGGCAGGTAGATCCGGGGCGGCGGGACCGGCGTCGGCGACGGCGGCGGCCCGGGCGTCGGCGTCGGGGCCAGGACGCGGACGAACGGGATCGGGAAGACGACGTTGCCGCGGTTCCCGAAGCCGTCGACGTAGTCGGTGAAGGCCTCGACGTTGGTCGGCCAGTAGCCCGCCTCCTCGGGGCGCAGCCGGTACGCCAGCCGGAACCCCGGCTCGCGGACGCCCGCGAGGCGCCACGTCAGCGTGCGCCCGTCGGGGCTCACGTCCGGCTCGACCGGGCGCCCGGTGCCCGGCAGGAACGTCATGTTCGCCGGGACGCGGTCGGTGACCACCGCCGCCTCGAACAGCTCCGCCGCCTCGATGCGCCGGGCGATGTGCACGTAGATGTCGTGCAGCTCGCCGGGCGTGGGGCTGAAGAAGTACGACGCCTCGTCGGTCGCCATGCGCCGGAGGTTGTCGACGTCGGCGTCGCGGCCCAGCCCGATGGTGAACACGTGGATGCCCGCGGCGCGGGCGCGGGCGATCGCCTCGGCGAGGCCGGGCGGGTCGGCGATCGGGACGTTGCCGAGCTCGGTGTGGCGCCCGTCCGACATGTAGACGACCACCTTGGCGACGCCCGGCCGGGCGTCCGGGCCGGTCAGGACGTCGAGCGAGGCGTCGAGCGCGTGCACGAGGTGGGTGCCGCCGCTGGCCTCGAGCGTGTTGATCTGCTCGATCAGGCGGCGCCGATCGCTGGTCAGCGGCTGGATCACGGTGGCCGCGATGTCGAAGCCGACCAGCGCGATGCGGGTGAAGAGCGGGTCGGTCTGCGCCAGGAACGCCGTGGCCGCCTGCCGCGCGGCGCCGATCTTGTTGTCGGCCTGCATCGAGCCCGACTTGTCGATGGTCAGCACCACGTCGGCCTTCTGGTGGTCCACCGGGCACGCGCCGTCGACCACGAGCCGGACCTCGACCGAGTCGCCGAGCATGATCTCGGGCGGGGCCGCGCCCTTGTCGCGCACGACCGCGCAGCGGCCCGGGCCCGATGCCGGCGGCAGCTGCGCCGGCGCCGCGTCGTCGCGCGCGTACACCCGCACCACGCCGGTCGCGTCGGCCACGTACAGGTCGCCCGCCGCGTCGACGGCCAGGTCGACCGGCCGATCGCCCGGCTGGCCGGCCGGCCAGGCGCCGAGCGGCTCGCCGCCCGGCCCGTAGGCGAACACCCACTTCGACGCCGTCAACACGAACGCGACGTCGCCGGGTCCGGCGGCCACCCGCAGCGGGCCGGTCGGGATGGGCACGGTGGCCAGCCGGACGCCGGCGTCGGTCCACACCTCGAGCGCCCCGGCCTGGGGGTTGGCGATGAACGCGCGGCCCGCGCCGAGCGCGATGTCGAGCACCCCCTCGAAGGCGCCCGCCGGCGCCACCGACCAGCGCGCGACCTCGCCGAGCGCCCCGTCGAGGACCACGACCTCCTGGGCGAGCAGGTCGAGCACGGCGACGCGGTCGCCGAAGGCGGCGATGGCCACCGGCTGGCGCGGCGTGCCGTCGGCCGCCGGCCGCCAGCTCGCGCCGAACGCGCCGCCGTCGAGCGCCCACACCGTCGCCGGGGTGCCCACGGTGTCCGCGGCCAGGGCGAAGGCCCGGGACCCCGAGGCCGCGACGTCGACGAGCGGGACGCCGTTGGGCGAGAGCACCCGTGCGCGCGGCGTGCCTGCGCGGTCCCACACCTGCACCCGCGGCGCCCCGTCGGCGATGACGGCGGCGTCGCCCACGGCGATGCGCG
>QEVT01000450.1 GCA_003576755.1 bacterium
CGACCTGGCCGCCGCGGGCGCGGGCGGCGCCGACCTCGCCGACGTCGCCACGTGGAACCCGGCCTACCCGTGGCCCGGCGCGCCCGACAACGTGCTCGACCGGGGCGCGCCCGCGGCGCACCCGGCCACCGTGGGCGACGGCATCCGGGCCTACAAGCGGTTGCTCGCGGGGCTCCAGGCGGCGGTCGGCCCGGTCTCGGCCGGCGGCGCGCACGGGCCGTGGGAGGTGGGCTACGACACGTTCTACACCGGCTACCTCGACGCCGTGTCGCGCGCGCTCTCGACGGGCAGCGCCGACCAGCAGGCCGGGGCGCCGTACCTCGTCGTGCCCGACTACGAGCTGGCGGCGGTGCGCCCCGGCCTCGTCGGCTACGGCATGGGCGGCTACGAGCGCTTTTTCGCCGACTGGCCTGCCGGCGGCCGGCCGTTGACCGAGGCCGAGCACGACGAGTGGCAGGCAACGGTGCTGGCGTACGGCCATGCGGGGGCGTGGCAGACGCGCGGCGACGGCGGCCCCGGCGACTTCCTCGACGCGGCCGGCCAGGTCAAGGCGTACTACCTGTCGCGTGCGCTGCAGTCGCGCTACCTCGACGCCGCGCTCATCGGGGTTGGCTACGTCGATGCGGTCGGGGTCGAGCGCGACCTCGGCTGGGCGCTGGCGCACGACCTCGACCTGGCGGGACCGCGCCTGCACGTCCGCTACGACTCGCTCGAGCTGTGGATCAACCACTCGGCGTCGGTGTGGTCGGTGGGCGCCGGCGGCAACGTGTACCTCTTGCCGGAGCACGGCTGGGTCGCGCGCGGCCGCGACATCCTGGCCTATAGCGCGCTGGTCGAGGGCCGGCGCGCCGACTTCCTCGACGCGCCGGAGTGGCGCGTGCTCGACGGGCGCGGGCGCATGACGCAGTTCGGCTCGGATGCCGCCCGCGACCTGGTGGTCCGGCTGGCGGACGGGCGCCGACTGGAGGCGCGGCCGGACGGGTCGTTGGTGTGGTTCGGACCGTGAGGCGCGGCGGGCGGCCGGACCATGCGGACCTGGACTCCGCGTCCGGCCTTGGCGCCGACTTGCCCGGTCCCCGTCTCGCCTGCCGGGCCGCGGCCGCGGCCGCGGTTTGCCTGGCCAGCGCCTTCGCCCCGCCGCCCGCCCGCGCCGACGCGGTCGAGGTCGTGCGGGGCGTGGCCTACGCCTCCGGCGCCGACGCCGATCCGGCCCGGCACGTGATGGACGTCTACCTCCCGGCCGGACGGGCCGATGCCCCCGTGGTGGTGTTCGCCCATGGCGGCGGCTGGACGTCGGGAGACCGCCGCAACCACGCCAACATCGGCCAGGCGTTGGCGGCGCGCGGCATCGGCGTGGCGCTGGTCGACTACCGGCTGACCGATGGGGGCCCGGGCAGCGTCGTCCACCCCGCCCACGCGCGGGACGTGGCGCGGGCGGTGGCGTTCCTCCGCGCCTACCTCATCGTGCGGGGCGGCGTGCCGGGCGGGGTCTTCCTCATGGGCCAGGGCGCCGGCGCGCACCTGGCGGCCCTCGTGGCCACCGACGCCCGGCTGCTCGCGGCCCACGGCCTCTCGCCCGCCGACCTGCGCGGCGTGGTCGGCATCTCGGGCATCTACCGCATCGATCCCCAGTCCCGCGAGTACGCCAACGTGTTCGGGACCGACCCGCTGGCGCGCGCCGATGCGTCGCCGGTCGCGCACGCGTCGCGCGGCGACCCGCCGTTCCTCCTCTTGTACGCCGCCGACGACCTGCCGCGGCGCGACGCCGAGGCCGAAGCCATGGCCGAGGCGCTGCGGGCCGCCGGCGTGGCGCGGGTGGTCGACGGGGTGCCGGGCCGCGACTTCGAGACCATCCTGTCGGCCATCGGGCAGCCGGGCGACCCCACCACGGACCGCATCGTCGACTTCGTCGGCCGACTGGTGCCGCGCGCAACGCCGTCCGCCACCGCGGCGGGCCCCACGCCGGCGGCGCCGACGCCGGTGCCCGCAGCGCCCCCGAGCCAGCCGGCCGACGGGCCTGGCGGCGCCGC
>QEVT01000070.1 GCA_003576755.1 bacterium
GGCTACGACGAGCCGGTGGTCGAGCGCGGGCTCTCGCTCTCGGCGGGCCAGCGGCAGCTGATCTCGTTCGCGCGCGCGTTGGCCTACGACCCCGAGATCCTGGTGCTCGACGAGGCGACGGCCAGCATCGACACCGAGACCGAGCTGGCGTTGCAGGCGGCCACGCGGGCCGTCATGCGCGGCCGGACCACCATCGTGGTGGCGCACCGCCTGTCGACCGTGCAGGACGCCGACCGGATCTACGTGATGGACGCCGGCCAGATCGTCGAGGTCGGCCGCCATGCCGACCTCATCGAGCGCGGCGGGCTCTACCGCAAGCTGTGGGCGCTGCAGTTCGCAGGGCGCGGCGGATGACGGCGGGCCGGCGCGGTCGTGGACAGCCGCCGCGGCGCTGGCCGCTCGATGCCCGACTGCCGGTGCGGACGCCAGGAACCCGGCCGCGATGCATTCGGCCGACCGGGGGATTCGAGGGATCCACAGGAGGCATCACATGGAGCTTCGCGAACACTGGGACCACGTGTACGCCACGCGCTCCCCGATCGAGGTCAGCTGGTACCAGCGCGAGCCGCGGGTGTCGCTCGACCTGATCGCACGGGTGGCGCCCCGCCGCGACGCGGCCATCGTCGACGTCGGCGGCGGAGCCTCGACGCTCGTCGACGCCCTGCTCGAGCGGGGCTACCACGACGTGACGGTGCTCGACATCGCCGCGGCCGCGCTGGAGGCCGCCGGCGCGCGGCTGGGCGCGCGCGCCGGCCTGGCCCGCTGGGTGGTGGCCGACGTGCTCCGTCACCGTTTCGCGCCGGGCAGCATCGACGTGTGGCACGACCGCGCCGTGTTCCACTTCCTCACCGAAGCGGCCGACCGCCGCGCCTACGTGGCCCAGGTCGCCCGCGCCGTCCGGCCCGGCGGCCACGTGATCGTCGCCACGTTTGCCGAGGACGGGCCGGACCGCTGCAGCGGGCTGACGGTGTGCCGCTACTCGCCCGAGGCGCTGCACGCCGAGTTCGGGGCCGCCTTTGCGCTCGAGGCCAAGGTGTTCGAGGACCACGTCACCCCGTCCGGCGGCCACCAGCGGTTTCAATACTGCCTGTGCGCCGTGCACGACCCGGTGCGTGCCGCGGCCGCGTGATGCCGCCCGGCGGACGTCCAGGGGTCGCGCGCGCCGGCTGAACAGGATATAATCGCCGCTGCCTGTCCCGATGCCGCGAGGGAAACGTCCACCCGCCGCCCGGACCACGGGCGCGAAGACCAAAGGAGCCGCTGAACCATGCTGTTCGACCGAATCGAGGACCAGGGCCTCGCGCATTACTCTTACGCCGTAGGCTGCCCGGGCGCGGGCCAGGTTGCCATCGTCGATCCCCGGCGCGACATCGACGTGTACCTCGCGTATGCAGCGGCCCAGGGCGTGCGGATCTCGCACGTCTTCGAGACCCACATCCACGCCGACTTCGCGTCGGGCGCGCGCGAGCTCGCCGCGCGCACCGGCGCCACGCTGTGGGCGTCGGCCTACGACGCCGGCGAGGTCTTCGAGGTCATGCACCCGCACCGCGACATCCATCACGGCGACACGTGGCAGATCGGCGCCGTTCGGCTCGAGGCGGTGCACACGCCCGGCCACACGCCCGAGCACATCAGCTACCTCGTGTACGATACCGCGCGTTCGACCGACGTGCCGATGCTGTTCCTCACCGGCGACTTCCTGTTCGTCGGCTCGCTGGGTCGCCCCGACCTCCTGGGCGAAGAGGCCAAGCGCGGCCTGGCCAACCAGCTGTTCGACAGCGTGCGCCACCGTTTGGCGGGCCTCCCCGACGGCCTGGAGGTCCACCCCGCGCACGGCGCCGGCTCGATGTGCGGCGCCGGCATGAGCGGCCGGCCGACCTCGACGCTGGGCTTCGAGCGGATCGCCAACCCCTACCTGGCTCCCGACCTGACGCGCGAGGACTTCGTCGCGCGCATCCTCGGCAGCGTGCCGCCGTTCCCGCCGTACTACCGGCGGATGAAGCGCGTGAACAGCGACGGGGCGCCGCTGCTCGACGGCCTGCCCGGCATCCGTGGTCTCGACGTGGCCGCCGTCAAGGCGCACGTCGATGCGGGCCACGCCGTCGTCGACCTGCGCGACCAGCTCAGCTTCGGCGCCGGCCATATCCCCGGGTCGTTCGGCATCGGGGCCGGCAACAGCTTCAGCACCTGGGCGAGCTGGGTGGTGCCCTACGACACGCCGATCGTCGTGGTGGCCCCCGACGCCGGCGCCGTGCCGCAGGCCGTGCGGGCGCTGGTGCGCGTCGGCCTCGACGGCGTGGTCGGCCACCTCGCGGGCGGCATCGATGCCTGGATCGCCGCCGGCCACCCCGTGGCCCACATCCCGCAGCTCACGCCGGTCGAGCTGGCCGCGCGGCTCGGCGACGGCTCCGGGATGCGCGTGCTCGACGTCCGCAACGAGAGCGAGTGGCGCGACGGCCACGTGCCCACCGCGATCAACATCATGGCTGGCGAGCTGGCCGACCGCCTCGAGGAGCTCCGCGACGGCGGCCGGCCGCTGGCCGTCGTCTGCCGCAGCGGGCACCGCTCCACGGTGGCCGCCAGCGTCCTGGAGCGGGCGGGCATTCGCGATGTCTACAACGTCACCGGCGGGCTGAACGCCTGGCGGCACGCCGGGCTGCCGATCGACGTCGGCTGAGCCCGTTCGGCCCGGCGCCCCGTGCGGTGGCCGGGCAGACCGGGCACGGTGGCACGCGCGGCGGCGGGGATGCTCCCGCCGCCGCGGCCGTCATGCCGCCGGCGGGTCGCCGAGAAGCGCTGGTGCGGGCGCGCGACGGGCGGCGAGCCGCCGCACCGTGCGTTCCTGGCGGCTCATCATCCGTTCGAGCAGCAGCACCGCGGTCATCACATACCACAGGCCGCCCGGCACCCACATGATCACGCCGCTCCACCGCTGATCGTCCATCACCGACAGGCCCCACAGGCGGGGCACCGTGGTGTAGAAGCCGTACAGCGGCCGGTCGGCCATGGCGATGATGATCGACAGGATCTGGGTCTGGAAGAGCGCCATCAGCACCAGCGCGAGGCGCAGGCCGTAGCCGAGGCGCGGCTGCAGGGTCGGCTCGGCGGCGGCGGTGCACCACCAGAACGCGAGCGCGGTGCCGAAGAACGTGATGTGCTGCACGTCGTGCACCCACGGGTGGCGCAGCGCCCCGTTGTAGCCCGCTGGCGTGTGCCACAGCCAGATCGTGGCCAGGTGCACGGTCAGCACGAGCCACGGGCCGGTGGCACGGTCGAGGATGCGGCGCGTGCGCGTCGCTGGTGCCATCCACCGGCCGACCGTGCGCCGCGCTCCGGCCGGCAAGCCCCACAGCGACATCGGGAACGGCGCGGCGAGCACCAGCAGCGGGGCCGCCACGAGCATGAGCAAGAGGTGCTGGACCATGTGGATGGCGAACAGCAGCTCTTGCAGCACGTCGACCGGCCCCATCAGGCTGAACGCGGCCACCGCCAGACCGGACCCATAGGCTGCCAGCCGCCATCCGGTCGCCAGCCCGCCATGGCCGGCCCGGCGCAGGCGCCACCAGCCGAGGCTGTAGACGGCGCCGGCAGCGAGCAGAACCAGCGCGGCGTCCAGGCGCGGGTCCCACTGCGCCCAGAAGCCGCCCTCGGGCAGCGGATGGTCGCCGGCGTGGAAGACCACACCGGCGGCCCAGGCGATCCGAGCCGCCTGGGCCGCGGCGATGGGCGTCATCGCGGTCGCAATCCTCGATCGGCGGGTGTCAGGGGCGCCGTCAGTTGAGCAGGTACAGCGCCGGGTAGAAGAACACCCACACCAGGTCGACGAAGTGCCAGTACTTCACCGTGGCCTCGACGCCCCAGTAGCTCTCCGGCGAGTACGCGCCGTTGCGGCCGTTGAGGTACACGATGATCAGCATCAGCACGCCGGTCAGCACGTGGAACGCGTGCATGCCGGTCATGGCGAAGAACACGATCCCGAAGCCCTCCTGGAGGTGCAGCCCGTGGTGCGGTGCCAGCGGCCACTCCCAGGCCACCACCGCCAGGAGGAACACCGTGCCCATGATGATGGTCAGCAGCATGTTCCTCTGGAAGGCGTCGCGGTTGCCGTGCGCCATGGCCGTCTCGGCCCGATAGGCCGAGATGCTGCTGGCCAGGAGCAGGATGGTGATCACGAGCCCCAGGAGCTGGTCGACCTCGATGCCTTCCGGCATGCCCGTGCCGAACAGCACGAAACGTGTGACCAAGAGGATGATGAAGATCATCGTCTCGGACAGCATGAACAGCCACAGGCCGAGGCGGTTCAGCGCCAGCTTGTTGAAGCGCGGCGCGGCGTGCGCGGCGGTGTGAGCGGCCATCTAGTGCTCCCCCTCCTCGTCCCAGACCTGGGAGATGTGCATGAAGTACTTGAGGATCAGCCATGCCTTGAGGATCGCGATCACCAGGATGTAAGGCAGGTTGCCGGTGACGGCCGTGGCGACCCAGTACTCGACGAGCGTCAACAGCGTCAGTCCCCCGGCGACGATCCACCCCAGGCGGAACTTGCCGGCGAGCTTGCTCTGAAGGTCCATGTTCGGGCTCCCTGAATGCTTGACGTGAACGTGCGCGATCGGCCGGTCAGTGCCCGGCGGCCGACGGGGCGGCGACGCGGACGTAGCTGGCGCCGGCCAGGCCATAGTCGTACGGGTCGCCGATCACCTCCGGCGGGGTCTCGAAGTTGCCGTCCGGCGGCGGCGACGGCAGCTGCCACTCGGGCGACATCGAGCGCCACGGGTTCGGCACCGCCACCTCGCCGCGGCGTGCGCTGCGGATCATGTTGATCACGAAGATCGTCACGCCGATGCCGACCAGGTAAGCGCCCGTGGTGGTCACCGTCTGCCACGGGCCGAAACCCTGGGTGGGGTCGTAGTCGGCGATGCGCCGCCGCATGCCGTGCAGCCCGATCCAGAACATCGCGATGGTCATGAGGTGGAAGCCCACCAGCATCAGCCAGAAGTGGATCTTGCCCAGCCGTTCGCTGTACATGCGGCCGGTGGCCTTGGGGAACCAGTAGTAGATGGCCGCGAAGAACGGGAACACGAACCCGCCGAACATGGTGTGGTGGAAGTGCGCGACCACGAAGTACGTGTCGTGGACGTACAGGTCGGTGGCGATGAACGCGTTGGTCGGCCCCGAGAGCCCGCCGATCAGGAAGATCACCCACGACCCCAGCACGAACAGCATCGGGGTCTCGAACGTGATCTTGCCGCCCCACAGCGTGGCGAGCCAGCTGAAGAACTTCACGCCCGTCGGCACGGCCACGAGGAGCGTGGTGACCATGAACGCGTTGTTGAGCACCATGCCAAGTCCGGTCGCGAACATGTGGTGCGCCCACACCAGGAAGCCGACGAGCGCGATGAACATGCTCGAGAGCGCCACCCACTTGTAGCCGAAGAGCGGCTTGCGCACGAACACCGGCAGCAGCTCGCTGATGACCCCGAGGCCGGGCAGGATGAACACGTACACGGCCGGGTGGCTGTAGAACCAGAAGATGTGCTGGAACAGCACGACGTCGCCGCCCTTGGCCGGGTCGAAGAAGCCCATGCCCAGGAGCCGCTCGAGCACCACCATCAGGAACGCCATCCCGATGAACTGCGTGGCGATGAGCTGGATCAGCGCCGTGGCGAACATGCCCCACACGAAGATCGGCATGCGGAACCACGTCATGCCCGGGGCGCGCATCTTGATGATGGTGACGATGTAGTTGACCGAGCCGATGATCGACGAGAGGCCCACCACGAACACGCCGAGGTAGAAGAACTGCGCGCCGAGCGGGGCCTTGACGCCGAGCGGCGGGTAGCCGGTCCACCCGGTGTCGAAGCCGCCGGTGAACAGGCTGCTGACCACCATGATCAGGCCCGGCACCGCGATCCAGTACGACAGCGCGTTGACGCGCGGGAAGGCCATGTCGGGCGCGCCGATCATCATCGGGATCAGGAAGTTGGCCATGCCGCCGACGCCCATCAGGATCGCCGCGATCATGATGATGCCGTGGGCGCTCATGAGGTAGTTGTAGGTGTCGGTGGTCATGATCTGCATGCCGGGCTGCGCCAGCTCGAGACGGAACGTCAACGCCAGCAGCCCGCCCGTCAGCATCACGATCACCGACGTGACGGTGTATTGCACGCCGATGATGCGATGGTTCGGGTCGAAGTTGAGGTAGCGCGGCCATTCGGGACCGTCGCGGTGGTGGTGGGGCGGCTCGGCGGCGTGCGCGCCGCGTGCCCAGCTCCACCAGTCGGTGAAGGCGCCGACGCCCCACAGGAACGTCAGCGTCCCGACGATGCTGCCGGTCGCCGACACCGGCGCCGCCGCCCAGGCCGCCAGCCCGAGCGCCGCCCGAACGGCCATCGTCACCGCCATGCCGGCCACGAGGCCGATCACGCCATAGACGAGGGCACGGACCAAGCCGTATGAGAACAGACGCATGGCGATGCTCCTCCTACTTCAGCGTCTTGATGTAAGCGATGACGTCGGCGATCTGCTTCTCGGTCATCCGAGTGGCGAAATCCCGCGGCATCACGTTGTCGGCGTAGCCCTCGACGATGGCCGCGCTCGGGTCGACGATCGACTCGCGCAGGTAGTCGTCGTCGGCCGTGACGGTCGAGCCGTCGGCCAGGCTGACATCGTGGCCGGCCAGACCCTTCCACGTCGGGCCCACCAGCTTGCTGCCGTCGATCGAGTGGCAGCCGATGCAGCCGAACTGCCCGGCCACCTTGGGGCCGGCCTTGGTGGGGTCGTTGGCGATCTTGACCTCTTCGTCCATCCAGGCCTGGAAGTCTGCCGCCTCGAGGACGCGGACCGGCGACTCCATGTAGGCGTGCCGCGTGCCGCACAGCTCGGCGCAGCGCACCTTGAACTCGCCGACCTGGTTGGGCGTGAGGCGCAGGACGTTCTCCTTGCCCGGGATGGTGTCCATCTTCAGGCGGAACTCCGGCACCCAGAACGAGTGGATCACGTCCACTGCGCGCAGCCGGAAGTACACCGATCGCCCGCTCGGCAGCACGAGGTCGGTGGTCGCCACGCCCTGCTCGGGGTACTCGAACGTCCATGACCACTGCTGGCCGGTCACGATCACCTCGAGGTCGTCGGCCGACTTCGGCACGTCGACGGCCTTGAGGTCGGCGATCACCCGCGCGCCGTGGTAGCCCATGGCCACGACGATGATCACCGGGACCACCGTCCACGCGATCTCGAGGCCGGTGTGGCTGTGGAAGTGGGCCCCGTCGCCCGTCTCGCCCGCGCGGCGCCGGAACGCCCAGAGCGAGTAGAGGAAGAACACCATGCACAGCACGAAGAACACGGCCAGGATGTAGAACTCGAGCCGCAAGAGGCTGTCGACTGCCGCCGCCTCCGCCGCGGCCGGTGCTGCGGTCAGCGTCGCGCGCTGGACCCACATCACCGCCACGACGGAGAGGATGACGGTGAGAGCCAACGGAAGCGCCAGTTTTCTCATCGGGACATCGTCTCCTCACATCTCGGATCAAGCCGGTGCCCGGGCCCAGGCGCGTTCGCGGCGAGGCCCGCGCCCGATCGGGCGGCGCACGGATCGAGCTCCCCCGCGCTCCCCCCGCCGGCACGCCGGGTGCCAAGGGGGCACGCCGTCTGCCGGGCAACGGTCGGCTAGTATAACATGCGGTTTCACGGCCCGTCCAGCCCTCGGGCCGACCGTCGCGAGGACCGACCGTTCCGTCAGGCGGCGGCCCCGGTCGATTCAGACCCGATTCTGACCGCGGCGTCGCCCCGCCGGGCCGCGGGGTTGACGGCGGCGGCGCCCACGGGGTATATTGGCGTGCCGCGTGGCACGCATCGCCGACGCGGGTCCCGGTTCTCGCCCTCGAGTGCGAGGTGCGACCGCGCCGCTGCATCCAGGAGGAGAGAGGTCTCATGCCACACACCCGCGTTCGTCTATCACGTCTGGGCGTGATCGCCGCCTGCCTCGGCGCCGTGCTTGCCGGCTGCGGCTCCGAGCCCACCGCCGCGCCCATGCTGCCGACCGCCTCGTCGGCGCAGGCCATCCCCACCGGCGAGCCCGAGAACGCCGGGCGCCTGGTGTTCGCCCACCCCGAGGACGCCGCCAAGCTCGACCCGGCCGACGTCACCGACGGCGAGTCGCTCCTGGTGACCTGGCACATCTACGAGGGCCTGACGCGCTATCAGGCCGGGAAGACCGAGGTCGAGCCGGCGCTGGCCACCGAGTGGTCGGTGTCCGACGACGGCCTGACGTGGACGTTCAAGCTGCGCGAAGGCGTCAAGTTCCACGACGGCAGCGCCTTCGATGCGGCCGCCGTGGTGTGGAACTTCGAGCGGTGGTTCGACCCCGAGAACCCGCACCACTTCAAGGACTGGGGCTTCGAGTACTGGACCGACATGTTCCAGGGCTTCAAGGGCGAAGTCGATGCCGAAGGTAAGCCGAAGAGCGTCTTTGCCGGCGCCGAGGCCGTCGACGCCCAGACCGTCAAGCTCACGCTCAACCGGCCCAGCGCGCCGCTGCTGCAGAACCTGGCGATGGGCAACTTCGCGTTCTCGAGCCCGGCGGCGGTCCAGGCGGCCGGCGAGAGCTACGGCACGCCCGACGGCAACCCGATCGCGGTCGGCACGGGGCCCTACATGGTCGACGAGTGGTCGCCCGGCGAGCGCATCGTGCTGGTGGCCAACCCCGACTACTGGGGGGACCCGCCCGCCACGGGCGAGCTCGAGCTCCGGGTCATCCCCGACGGCTCGGCGCGCTTCCTGTCGCTCTCGAGCGGCGAGATCGACGGCATGAACCAGGTCAACCCGGAGGACATCGCCAAGGCCGAGGCCGACAGCAACCTGCAGGTGGTGCTCGAGCCGGCCAACAACGTGGGCTACCTCGGCTTCAACCAGGCGCGCGCCCCGTGGGGCAACCTCGATTGCCGGCTCGCCGTGGCGCACGCCATCGACAAGCAGGCCATCGTCGACGCCCTCTACGCCGGCGACGCCGTGACCGCCAAGGCCATGATGCCGCCAAGCCTGTGGGGCTACGACGACGGGTTCGAGGACTACCCGTACGACCTCGCGCAGGCCCAGGCGTACATGGACAAGTGCCTGGCGGCGGAGTCGATGCCGGCCGAGGTCGTGTTCTACGTCCCCCCGATCCAGCGCTTCTACTTCCCCAAGCCCAAGGAGCTCGGCGAGCTGATCCAGGCGCAGCTCTCGCAGATCGGCGTGACCACGCGCATCGAGTCCCCCGACTGGGGCAGCCTGTACATCCCGGGCGTCCGGACGGGCAAGGCCGAGCTCTTCCTGCTCGGGTGGGGCGGCGACAACGGCGATCCCGACAACTTCCTGTGCAAGCTGTTCTGCGGCGGCTCGGCCGACTTCAACTCCGACGGCCAGTTCGAGAGCCCCGACGGCCCGGCGCCGCGCGCGCCGGACGAGGCGCTCGACGCGCTGCTCCGCGAGGCGGCCACGCTGAACACCCAGGCCGACCGCGAGGCCAAGTACCAGGAAGCCAACCGGATGATCCACGAGAAGGTGCCCGCGGTGCCGCTCGTCCACCGCTCGCCGCCCGTGCTCTTCCGCGCGAACGTCAAGGGCTACGAACCCAGCCCGATCCAGATGATCCTGACCGGCGTCTCGAAGGAATAGCCGAAGGGCAGCCGGCCGGACGCGGCCGTGCCCGCTCGGGGCACGGCCGCGTCCGGCCATACCGATGACTGGCTTCATCGTCCGCCGCATCGCCCTCACGGTCCCGGTCCTGCTGGGGATCACCCTCTTCACGTTCGCCTTCCTCAAGGTCACCGGCGATCCGTGCGCGGCGCTCCTCGGCGAGCGCTACACCCCCGAGCGCTGCGAGCAGATCCGCGTGCGTTACGGCCTCGACCAGCCGCCCCACGTGCAGTACGGGCGCTACCTCCAGACGACGCTCGGGGGCGACCTCGGGCGCTCGATCCTCACCCGCCGCCCGGTCACCAGCGAGCTCAAGATCGTGTTCCCCGCGACGGTCGAGCTGGCGCTGGCCGCGATGCTGATCGCCGTGTGCGCCGGCATCCCGCTCGGCGTCATCGCCGCCGCCCGCCACAACTCGGCGGTCGACCTCGGGGCCATGGTCGTGGCCCTCGTCGGCGTGTCGATGCCGGTGTTCTGGCTGGGGCTCATGCTGGTCTACGCGCTCGCCTTCAAGCTCGGCTGGTTCCCGACCAGCGGGCGGCTGAGCGCCGGCGTGCACGTCGAGGTCGTCACCGGGCTGTACGTCCTCGACAGCGTGCTCGGGCGGAACTGGGACGGCTTCTGGGACGCCTTGCACCATCTCGCGCTGCCGGCCTTCGCGCTGAGCACGATCCCGGCGGCGATCGTCGCCCGCATCACGCGCTCGGCCATGCTCGACGTGCTCGGCCAGGACTACATCCGGACGGCGCGGGCCAAGGGGCTCGGCGAGCGCGCCGTGATCGCCCGGCATGCCCTGGCCAACGCGCTCCTGCCGGTGGTGACCGTCGTCGGCCTGCAGACCGGCTTCCTGCTGTCGGGGGCGGTGCTGACCGAGACCATCTTCGCCTGGCCGGGGATGGGACGCTGGATCGTCGACGCGATCTCGTCCAACGACGTGCCGGTGGTGCAGGGCGGCGTCCTCGTCTTCGCCACGGTCTTCGTGGTGGTCAACCTCGTCGTCGACATCTCGTACGCCTGGCTCGACCCACGGATCCGGTTCACGTGACGCACGCGCCACCCCTGCCGCCGCCCACCGTCGACCTCGCGTCGCTGACCGCGGCCCAGCCGCGGCCGCCGTGGCGCACCGCCGCCCGGCGCGTCGTGCGCAACCGTCTGGCGCTGGCGGGCCTGGTCATCATCGGCGGCTTGGTCGCCGCCGCGGTGCTGGCGCCGGTGCTCGCGCGGGAGCACCCGAACGCGGCCGGCATCTGGGCGGTCGCCCCGCGCGAGTCGCGGGCGGCGCCGTCTGCCGCGCACCCGCTCGGCACCGACCAGCTCGGCCGGGACCAGCTCAGCCGCATGCTGTACGGTGCGCGCGTGTCGCTCGTCATCGGCTTCGCGGCGGTCTCGCTGGCCATTGTGGCCGGCACCTTGCTCGGCGCGTTGGCCGGCTACCTCGGCGGGTGGGTCGACACCGTCGTCATGCGCCTCATGGACGTGATGCTGGCCTTCCCGAGCATCCTCCTGGCGCTGGCCATCGTGGCCCTCACCGGCCCCGGCCTGATGAACGTCCTCCTGGCCGTCGGGATCATCTCGATCCCGAACTATGCCCGCATCGTCCGCTCGAGCGTGCTGGCCGAGCGGCACAAGGAATACGTTGACGCCACCGTGGCGCTCGGCGCCAGCCGCCGGCGCGTGCTGTTCCGCCACGTCCTGCCCAACTCGCTCTCGCCGCTGATCGTCGCCGCGAGCCTCGGCATCGGCACCGCGATTCTCGACGCCGCCGGGCTGGGCTTTCTCGGCCTGGGCGGCCGCCCGCCGTTGGCCGAGTGGGGGTTGATGCTGTCGGACAACCGCCAGAAGCTGTTCAGCGAGTGGTGGCTCGTGGCCACGCCCGGCGTGGCCATCATGCTGACGGTGCTGGGCTTCAACCTGCTCGGCGACGGCCTGCGCGACGTGCTCGATCCGCGGCTGAGGGGGCGGCGGGGCTAGGCGCCGTCCGGCCGCCGCCGCTGGCGCCGCGCGAAACGGGCGAGCCGGTCCTCGACGAGGCGGTTGACCGAACCGGCCGGGAACCGCCCGCGCCGGTCTCGCGCGCCCGCGGGCAGCCCGGTCAACAGCGCGATCCCCGCGTCGACCTGCCGGACCGGGTAGACGTGGAACTGCCCGGCGCGAACCGCCGCCACGACGTCGTGGCGCAGCATCAGGTGCTGGGCGTTGGCCGCCGGGATCAGCACACCCTGGTCGCCGGTCAGGCCATGCTGCTGGCACACGTCGAAGTAGCCCTCGATCTTCTCGTTGACGCCCCCGATCGCCTGGACCTCGCCGGTCTGGTTCATCGACCCCGTCACGGCGAGCGACTGCCGCAGCGGCACCCCCGACAGCGCCGACAACAGCGCGTAGAGCTCGGCCGACGACGCGCTGTCGCCGTCCACGGCGGTGTACGACTGCTCGAACGTCAGGCTGGCGGCCACCGCGAGGTCGTCGTCCGGCAGATACCGCCCGGCGAGAAACCCGGCCAGCGTGAGCACGCCCTTGGAATGGACGGGGCCGCCGAGCTCGACCTCGCGCGCGATGTCGACGACCTCGCCCGCGCCCATCCGCACCCGGGCCGTGATCCGCATCGGCACGCCGAAGCTGAAGTTCCCGCGCGTCATCACCGACAACCCGTTGACCTGCCCGACGGCCTCGCCGGACACATCGACCAGCACGATCCGCCGGGCGTAGCTCTCGAGCACGCGATCGCGTGCCAGGTCGGCGCGCTCGACGCGAGCGTCGATGGCGCGCTCGACGTGGCGGCGCTCGACGTGCGCGCCTGCCGACTGGCGTGACCAGAAATCCGCCTCGCGCACGAGGTCGGCGACGTCGAGGAAGTAGGTCGACAGGCGCTGCGCGTCTTCCGCGAGGCGCGCCGCATGCTCGATGATGCGTGCGACGGCCGTCCGGTGGAACGGCAGGAGGTCCTCCCGCATGCCGATCGTGGCGATCATGCGCGCGTAGAGGTCGACGTTCTGGCGGGTGCGCGGCATGCTGGCGGCGAACTCCGCGCCGACCTTGAAGAGCTCGGGGAAATCGGCATCCAAGGCATACAGGCTGAAGTACAGGTCGGAGTTGCCGATCAGCACGACCTTGCACGCCAGCGGGATCGGCGCCGGGTCGAGCATGATCGTCGTCATCGGCGAGCTCTCGTCCTGCTGCGCCTCGAACCGGATCTCGCCGTGCCGCACGGCGCGCTTCAGGGCATCCCAGCTCCGGGGTTGCTTGAAGAGCTCGTCGGCCTCGATCACCAGGAACCCGCCGTTGGCGCGGTGGAGCGCCCCGGGTTTGATCAACGTGAAGTCGGTGACGAGCGCGCCGAAGCGCTGCTCGTGCTCGATGCGCCCGACGAGGCTCGCGAGCGTCGGGTAGCGCTCGACGATCACCGGCGCCGCGGTGGCGCCGCCGTGATCGATGAGCACGTTGACCTTGTAGCGCCGCAGGCGGGGATCTGTCCGCCAGCGCACGCGTGCGACCGCCATCAAGTCGCCGCGGACCGGGGCCCCGCCGCCGTTCGCCGCCTCGTCGTCGGACGCGGGCGCCTCGGCCTCCGGCCGCCGGAACAGGTCGAGGCGATCGAGGACGTCCTTGCCGACCGCTTCGAGGAATCGGACGACGTCCGGCGCATCCTCGAATGCCGTGCGCACTGTCGACAGCCGCGCGTCGACCTCGACGCGGGCCGCCGCCTGCTCGAGCGCCGCCGTGGCTGCCTCGGCCTCGCGCTGGATCGCCTGCTCGGCGCGCGCGGCCGCCTCGAGGTCCGACTGGGTCTCGGCCAGGCGCGCCTCGATCGCGGTGCGCCTGGCCGGCTCGAGCGCCTGGAACGCCTCCGGACGCATGATCTCGTCGCCGTCGAGCGGCGCGATGCTGATGCCGTCGTCGCCCTGGATCACGCCGATCTGGCGCTCGGCCGCGGCGGCCCGCAGCCGCTCGAAGTTCGCCTGCGACCGCGCCTGGAAGTCGTCGGCGAGCGCATCGCGGCGGACCGCGTAGGCGTCGCTCTCGAACAGCGTCGGCAGCGCGACGAGCAATCCCTCGACGGCCTGCCCGAGCGCGTCACGCAAGCGGGCCCCGCCGCCGGGCGGCAGACGCAGGGCGATCGGCTGGTGCGGCGAGTCGAAGTTCGACACGTAGCACCAGTCGTCGGGCACGGGCCGGTGACGGGCCGCGACGTCGAGCACGTGACCCACGGTCGTGGACTTGCCGGAGCCCGCAGGGCCATGCGCGAACACGTTGAAGCCGAGCCGTTGGATCTCGATGCCGAACCGCACGGCCTCGACCGCCCGATCTTGGCCGATCACCTGGTCGAGCGGCTCGAGCTCGACCGTGGTCGACCATTCGAACTGCTTGGCGTCGCACGCGCTGCAGAGCGCGTCCGCGGGAAGGGAGACGGTTTCGTCCGGGGCGGCGGTGCGGCCGTCGGGATGCGGGATGGTCATGCGGCAATGATAGCAGTGCCCGCGGCGGCCGATCGGGGCGGCCGACGGCGCCGCCTGCCGGCCGCCCCGGGCACGGTGGAGGGAGTGACAGAGGATGGATCGGGCCGCGCGCCGGGGGGTGGCGGCGCTCGGCGTGCGGCGTGACCGGCTCCGCGGGCTATCGGTCCGTCGCCGCGCCCTCCGCCGCGGCGACGAGGCGCGCGCCGCCGGCCTGCATCCACGCGTCGAAGGTCGGCGACGACGCGTCGGATCGCTCGCGCCACATGCCCCCCACCCATTGGCGGTAGCGGGCGGTCTCGTTGGGGAGGCTGCCGCCCGCCTGAAGGCGCTGGACGCTGCCGGGCCCGCCGTTGTACGCCGACGCCGCCAGCTCGACGGACTGCTGCCAGTCGGGGTCTCCGTCGGCGCGGCCGAATGCCTGGAGCTGGCGCGCCAGGTACCACGCCCCGAAGTCGACGTTCGTCGCCGGCTCGGCGAGCTGGTACGCCGCGATGCCGCGCTGGCGGGCGATGTCGGCGCCGGTGCCCGGCATCACCTGCATGAGCCCGGTCGCGCCGCTCGGGCTCACCGCCTGCGGGCCGCCACCGGACTCGACGAGCATGACGATGGCGACGAGGGCGGGGTCGACGCCGTGGGCCTTGGCCGCCGCGAGGATCTCCGGCTTCCAGCGCACCACGGTCTGCGGGAGCCACGCGATCGCGAAGTCGTCGGCGGTTCCGATGCCGGTCGAGAACAGACCCGCGTCGCCGGCCGGCGCCGCCTCCGG
>QEVT01000451.1 GCA_003576755.1 bacterium
CGCGCAGCCGGGCCAGCTCGGCCTCGGCCGCTAGGGCGCGGGCCTCGGCGTCGTCGGCGCGGCGCGCGTCGTCCATCACCTCCGCGCCCGACGCGGTGTCGAACAGCCGCAGCCGGCTGCCGTCGCGGACGAGCGTCAGCCCGAGCTCGACGCTGTCGAGCGCGCCGCGGCTCCCGGGCGCGATGGGTGCGAAGTCATCCCCGGCCAGCCGGTACCCCTGCAGCGGCGGGCGCAGGTACTCCTCAAGCGGGTCGAACAGGAAGTACTCGCGCACGCCGAGCCGGGCGTACAGGGCGCGCTTGGTCCGCAGGTCCTCGCGGCGCGTGGCGCGTGACGACACCTCGATGACGACGCACGGCGGCGTGCCTTCGGCCCACAGCAGGAAGGTGCGGCGGTCGCCGGGCGGTACACCCTTGACGACGAACACGTCGGGCGCCACCGACCGCCGGGGGTTGCCCTCCTCGAAGTACAGGAGCAGGTTACCGCTGACGTAGACGTCGGGTGCGTCGCGGTAGCGCCACCGGAGCGCGCCGATCAGCGCGAACATCTCGTTGCGGTGCACGTCGGTCTCGGCCATCGGCTTGCCATCCGACTCGGGATAGTGCACCGGCCGTGGGCGGGGGGTCGTCGCGGGGGTCGCGGGCGCCAGCGTCATCGCGCGTCTCCTCGGTTCGTCGCCGGTCCCGGGGTGCCGGGTTGCACGATTCACGATAGCACAACCGCGGGCGCGGCCGCGAGGGGCTCGGCGCCACTCCGGCGACACACCTGCGACGGCTGTCTGCGCGGCGCAGACCCGTCTACAGGATCCGCTGCCCGAGCAGCGATGCCGCCAGCCCGACGGCCAGCTCCGCCGTGCGGTTGCGCTCGTCGAGGATGGGGTTGATCTCGACGATGTCGAGCGAGCGCACGCGGCCGCTGTCGCCGAGGATCTCCATCAGCAGGTGGGCCTCGCGGTAGGTCAGCCCGCCCGGCACGGCGGTGCCGACACCGGGCGCGGCGGCCGGCGACAGGCTGTCCATGTCGAGGCTGACGTGCAGGCGCGGGAGGTGCCGCAGCCGGTCGAGCGCCTGGCGCGCCACCGCCGCCATGCCGAGCTCGTCGATGGCGCGCATCGTGAACACGTGGACGCCGCTCTGCGCCAGCCGCTCGCGCTCGGGCGGGTCGAGGTCGCGGATGCCGATCTGCACGACGTGCGCCGGCGCGACCTTGGCCCCGGGGTACCCGACGTCGACGAGGTCGGCCGGGCCGTCGCCGACCAGCACGGCCACGGGCATGCCGTGGACGTTGCCGCTGGGCGACGTGGCGGGGGTGTTGAAGTCGCCGTGGGCGTCGACCCAGATCAGCCCGACCGGTCCCTGGCTGGCCGCGGCGGCCACGGTGCCGATGCTGATGCTGTGGTCGCCGCCGAGGTACAGCGCGATCTCGCCGGCGGCGGCGCATGCGCACCCGATGGCGTGGATCGACCGGCACACCTGCGCCACGGCCGCGAGGCGCTTGGCGTCGGTGTCGGCGACGTCCTCCTCGGGGTTGGGCACCGGCACGTTGCCGTGGTCGTGCACGACGTAGCCGAGGCGCTCGAGGCGGTGCGCCAGGCCGGCGTAGCGCACGGCGCTCGGGCCCATGTCGACGCCGCGGCGGCGCTGGCCGAGGTCCATGGGGACGCCGACGACGCGGACGTAGGGCGCTGGGTGGTGGGGCATGGGGGGGAATGCTACCACAGGCCCGCAGGTGGGCGATGGGGCGGGGCGAATGGGGTGGCCGGGGGACGGGGGCGCTGTGCCGGTGACGGTGCCCGGCACGCCAGGCCGTGCCATGCCCCCCCTGCCCCGCGGCACCCGCCCGCCGGCCGGCCGGCGGGCAGCCGACCCGGCGCGGCCGCCCCGGCTCGGCTATACTGATTCCCGGTACCCCCCATGCACCCCTCCCCTGTCTACACCGGCGGCGCGAGCCGCCGCACGACCGCCTGGGTCGTGGCCGGGACGCTCGCCGCGGCCGCGCT
>QEVT01000071.1 GCA_003576755.1 bacterium
CCGCGGCGCCTGGTCCCGCCCAGCTCCCGCTGCCCGTGCGCGACCGCGACGGCCGCCTGTCCGAGGCGCTGGCGCTGGCGGCCGCCGGCCGGGTGTGGACCTCGGTCGACTACGCCGCGCACTTCGGCGTCACGCGGACCACCGCCTGGCAGGACCTCGTGGCCCTGGTGGAAGCCGGCGCCCTGGCCACGGAGGGCGGCCGCAAGCACCGCCGCTACCGACGCGTGCCGCCTGCGGGGGCGTGAGCGGGCGGCCGGGGGGCGGGCGGGACGTGCGGGGGCGTCGCGGGCGGCTGTGGGCTGCAACCGTTGGCGTCGGTTGCGGTCAAGCCCGCAATCGACGACGAGCGACGGGCTGAGGAGAGGGGCTTGTATAATCCAGATTGGTCCAACCTCAACGATACAAGCAACTCGGACACGAGGCCCCCAGCCGTGACCCTTCCCTGGCAGCTCGAGGTTCTCGGCCGGCTCCGCGCCACCCGCGGCGAGCGCCGCATCGAGCGCTTCCCGACCCGCAAGACCGGCGCCCTCCTGGCCCACCTCGCCCTCGACCCCGGGCGGCCCGCCACCCGCGACGCCCTCATCGAGACCTTCTGGCCCGACAGCGCCCCCGACGCCGGCCGCAACAGCCTGAGCCAGGCGCTGACCGGCCTGCGCCGCCTGCTCGAAGGCGACGGCGCCGCCGGCCCCGTCCTCGTCGCCGACCGCTTCACCGTCGCCGTCGCGCCCGGCGCCGTCGAGACCGACGCCGCGCGCCTCCGGGACGCCTGGCGCGCCGCCCGCCGGCTCGACCCCGCCTCCGCCGCGTACCGCGACACCCTCCAGGCGGCCGCCGCGCTCTACCACGGCGAGCTCCTGCCCGGCGTCGACGGCGATTGGGCCACCGTCGAGCGCGAGGCGCTGGCCCGGATCCACCTCGAGATCCTCGGCGCCCTCGTGCAGCGGCTCGTGCACGACGGGGACGCCGCCCGGGCCGTCGAGGTCGCCCGGGCCGCCGTGGCCGCCGATCCCCTGCGCGAGCCGGCGCACCGCGACCTCATGCGGGCCCTCGCCGCCGCCGGCCGGCGCGTCGAGGCGCTGCGCCACCACCGCGACCTCGAACGCCTGCTGGACGCCGAGCTCGGGGTCCAGCCCGACGCCGAGACCCTGCGGCTGGTCGACGACATCCGGGCGACCGCCACGCCTCGATCGCCCGCCGGAGCGCGCCCCGGCGTCAAGCCGGGCACCGCCAGCACGCCGACGCCGCTCCCCGCCGGCCCGGCCACCGTCCTGGCCCTGCGCCTCACCCGCGTCGACGTCCCGGCCGACGCCGTCGCCGCCTACGTCCGCGCCCTCGGCCGCACGCTGCGCGCGCTCGGCGGCAGCGTGATCCGGCCCGGCATCGACGAGACGCTCGTGGCGTTCGCCGAGGCGGCCGACGCCGTCGCCGCCGCGCTCGACGCCGTGCGGCGCGCGGAAGCCACGCCCGGCCTCGGCGCGCACGCCGGCCTCCACAGCGGCGATCTCGACGCGCCGCCCGGGACCGACGCCGAGCCCGTGGGCCCCGTCGCGCAGCGCATCGCCGCCATCGCCCGCGCCGGGCAGGTGCTCGTCACCGAAGAGACCGCCATCCGCGCCGGCCCCTCGCTCGAAGCCGACGACCGCGCGGTGGACGTCGGCCGCTACCCCGTACGGCCGGGCGCCGCGCCCGAACGCCTGTTCCGGATCCAACACGGGCGCGATCCCGCCGGCGCGCCCGCCCCGGCCGCCGTGCCGCCGGCCCAGACGACCCGGCTGCCCGTGCGCCTGTCGCGCTTCGTCGGGCGCGAAGACGAACGCCGGCACCTCTTGGCGCAGCTCGCCCGGCCGGAGGTCCGGCTGGTGACCATCACCGGCATCGGCGGCACCGGCAAGACGCGGCTGGCCATCGAGACCGCCGGTGCCTGGGAGGCCCTCGCGGCCGCCGCGGCCTCCGCCGCCGCCACGTGGGTCGACCTCGGCGCCATCGACGACGGCCGCCAGGTGGGCCGCGCCGTCGCCGCCGCGCTCGACCTCCCGGTGCCCGAGGCCGACGACCCGCTGCCCGCGCTCCAGGCCGCGCTCGCCCGCGGACCCGCGCTCGTCGTCCTCGACAACTTCGAGCAGCTCGTGCCGTCCGGCGCGCCCGTCGTGGGTCGCCTCCTGGCCGCGTGCCCGGAGCTGAAGTGCATCGTGACGTCGCGCGTCCGCCTCGGCCTCGAGGGCGAGCACGAGCTCCAGCTGCCCCCGCTCCCGGTGCCCGGCACGTCGGCCGGCGTCGCGGACCTCGAACACGTGCCGAGCGTCCAGCTCTTCGTCGACCGCGTGCGGGCCGCCGACCCCGGCTTCCGGCTCGACGCGGCCAATGCCGCCGACGTGGCCCGGCTGTGCGCGGCGCTGGAGGGGATCCCGCTGGCCATCGAGCTCGCCGCCGCCCGCGCCACCGTGCTCAGCCCGCGCCAGATGCTCGAGCGGCTGGGCACACGCCTCGCGTGGCTCGCCGCGAAGCGCGCCGACCTCGGCGAGCGCCAGCGGTCGCTGCGCGGCGCCATCGACTGGAGCTACGACCTGCTCGACGCCCAGACCCGCGCCGACTTCGCGGCCGTGTCGGTGTTCCGCGGCACCTGGGACATCGAGGCCGCCGAAGCCGTGCTGGACGACGTGCTCGCCGTCGAGCGCATGGCCGAGCTGCGCGACGCCTCGCTCGTCGTCACCAGGCTCGATGCCGGCGGCGTGCGCTACGGCATGCTCGAGACCGTGCGGCTGTACGCCGCCGAGAAGCTCGACGAGGCGCGCGAGGGCGACCTGCGGGCGCGCCACGCGCGTCACTTCGCGGTGCTGGCCGAAGCGGCCGAGCCCGGCCTCAACGGTCCCGACCAGCGCGCGTGGATCGATCGCCTGGCGCGCGAGCACGACAACCTCATGGCGGCTCTGGCCTGGTGCGCCGGCACGCCGGGCGATCCCGCCACCGGCCTGCGCCTGGCGTGCGGCCTCCCGTACTACTGGTACACCCGCGGCCATCTCCGGGCCGGCCTGGCGCTGACCGCCCGCCTGCTCGAACGCCCGGAGGCCGCCGCCGACTCCGCGCTCCACGCGCGGGCGCTCCTGGCTGCCGGCGGCATGGCGGCGTTCCTCGACGACACCGCCGCCGCCGAGCGGTATCTCGCCGACGCGCTCGCGCTCCAGCGGGCGGCGTCGGACACACGGGGCGCGACGCTCAGCCTCTATCAGCTCGCCGTCCTGACGTTCAAGCGGGGCGATGTGCGCGCGGCGCACGCCCAGGCGCTCGAGAGCGCCGACCGCTTCCGCCAGATGGAGGGCCTGGCCGCCCGCCGTGGGTTGGCGGCCGCCCTGAACCTCCTCGGCATGCTGGACTTCACGGCGGGCGATCTGCAGGCCGCCGGCGCACGGTGGCACGAGAGCCTGGCGCTCGTGCGCGAGGTCGGCGACACCCAGGGCGTCGCCAACGTCCTCGACAACCTCGTCGCGCTCGAGATCGCGACCGGCCAGCTCGCCGAGGCGGCCGCGCACGTCCGCGAGACCGTGGCGCTCGCCGACGCGCTCGGCAGCCGATGGGTGGCGCTGAAGGCGCTGTCGCACCGGGCGACGATCGAGGCCCGCCGCGGCGACGCCGTGCAAGCCGCGCGGGTGCTCGGCGCGGTCTCGGCCCTGAGCGCCGACGTCGAGCCGGCCATGGCGCCCGAGGTCGCCGCCGCCATCGCGCGCCAGGCGCCGGACCTGCGCCAACGGCTGGGCGACGCGGCGTTCGAGGCGGCCTGGCGCGAAGGCCAGGGCTGGGATTGGGCACGGGTGGTGGCGTGGGTAGGGGACGTGAAGCGCGAGGCGGATAGAGCGGCCGATTCCCGGTAGGGGCGACCCTTGTGGTTGCCGTGGCCGCCGCTGGCCATCTCCACCGCCGACCGTTCCCATCGCCGATCGCTCCCGCGCCGCGGCCCGTCACTCCCCCGCCGCCGCCCGCGCCGCTTCCTCCGACCCCGCCGCGGCCACGAGCGTCTGCCAGGCGAGCCCCGCCGTGTAGGTCCGGCCCAGGCCCATGTGCAGGCGCCACGCACCGGCGGCCAGGTCGGCCGCCCGCACGCGGTCGGGCTCCGGCAGCGCCAGGCAGTGCGCGGCCAGGTAGCGGCGCGACTCGGCCTCGAGGTAGGGGAGCGACGACGACACGCTGAGCCCGAGCGCCCGCTCGAGGCTGGCGGCGGCGGCGTCCCAGTCGCCGAGCGCCGTCCGCACCCGCCCGCGGCCGATCTCGGCGGCGATGAGGTCGGCCGGGTCGGCGCCGGCGTAGGGTTCGGCGACCGCCACCATGCGGGCGTACACCCGCTCGGCCGCCGCGACGTCCGGCGCCGCCAGGTACAGCTCGCCGAGCGCGTCCAGGCAGCGCGTGAGACGCCGCGGGTCGTCGATGCGGACGGCGACCTCCAGCGCTTGCCGGGCGTGCGCGATGCCGGCCTCCAATCGCCCGTCGCGGCGGCACATCTCGGCGAGGTTGCTGTGGGCAAAGCCCGCCAGGACCGCGTTGCCCGCCGCGTCGGCGGCCGCGATCGAGCGCTCGAAGTGCGCCACGGCGTCCGCCGTGTGGCCCTGGCGCGAGTGGACCAGGCCGTAGAGGTTGTGCGCCCGCGCGGCCAGCTCGCGGTCGCCCAGCGCCTCGGCCGCCGCCAGGCACGCGGCACACGCCGCCGCGGCGTCCGCGACCTGGCCGCGCATGAGGTGGATGCCGGCCAGCCCCAGGCGGGCCGACGCCGCCCCCGCGCCGTCGCCGGCCGCCTCGAAGCCGTCGCGCGCCGCCCGATACAGCGGCTCGGCGCGGTCGCGGTCGCCCAACCGGTAGTGCAGCAGGCCGAGCTGGGCCGAGCAGGCCGCGACGGCGTGCGCGTCGCCGCCGCGCTCGGCCGCGGCCAGCCCATCCTCCGACCAGTGGCGCCACAGGTCGTAGTTCGTGCGCCGCTCGAGGTAGCGGTGCGCCCAGCCGCCGCACGCCTGCAGCAGCCGGCCGGCCGCCGGCTCGTCGCGGTGCGCGAGCGCCCAGGCCCGCGACGCCTCGATCTCGGGCAGCATGGCGTCGAACCACGCGACCTCGCGCTGCCACGCCGCCCCGCGCAGGTCGCGGTCCGCGGCCCGGACGCGTGCCGCGACGTGCGCGGCGAGGCGCGGCCGCAGGGCGTCGGGGTCGCGCCTCGCACGGGCATGGTCGCGGATCAGCGGGTGCAGCCGGTAGCGGTCGCCGCCCGCGCGCAGCACGAGCGACCGGTCCACCCCTTGCTCGAGCCACTCGCCGGCCTCCCAGGCGTCGAGCGGGGCGTCGACGAGGGCGGCGGCGGCCGCGGGGTCGATCTCGTCGACGAACACGCCGGCGGCGAGGAGCAGGTCGCGCTGTGCGGGGGCGAGCTGTGCCATGCTGGCGTCGACCGACGCGTCGACGATGCGGGCGGCGTCGACCACGTCGCCCGCGCGCTGTGGCGACCCGCCGGCCTGGGCGGCGCCCAGGCGGGCGGCGTAGTCGGCCAGGCGCCAGCCGGGGCGGCGCGCCAGCAGCCGGGCGGAGACGTCGAGGGCCAGGGGGAGGTGGGCGCAGCGCGCCGCCACGGCCGCGGCGCCGGCGGGATCGGCGTCGACGCGTCTGTCGCCGAGCGCGCGGCGCAGGAGCGCGAGCGACTCGGCTTCGGTGAAGCCTTCGAGCCGGCGGGTGGTCGCGGCCTGCAGCACGCGCAGGTCGCCGCGCCGGGTGGTGACGAGGACGCACGTCGGCCCGGCCGACGGGAGGAGCGGCTCGCACTGGCCGTCGTCGCGGGCGTCGTCGAGGACGACGAGCGCGTGGCGGCGGTTGAGGAGCTCGCGCACCGTGGCGGCGCGGGCGGCGGGGTCGCCGAGGCGGGTGACGCGGTCGAGCGCGCCGCAGGCGCCGGCGAGGTGCAAGAGCAGGGTGTCGAGGTCGGCGTGGGCCAGGTTGAGCCACAGCACGCCGTCGGGGAAGGCGTCGCGCAGGCGGTGGGCGGCGAGCGCGGCCAGGGCGGTCTTGCCGAGGCCGCCCATGCCGACCAGGCCGACGACGACGGGGTGCGGCGGGGCGGGGGGAGCCAGCATGGCCTCGAGCCACGCCACGTCGTCGGCGCGCCCGACCCACCAGGCAGGCGCGGCGGGGGCCTGGAAGGGGGCGAGGTGGTCGGAGGCGTCGGCGGCCGGGCTCCCGGCCACGGACGCGGCGGAGGGCGTGGACGAGGGCGGCCGCGGCGCCGCGTCGGCCTCGAGCGCCGCCAGGGTCGCGGCGAGGGTCTCGACGGCGGCGCGCTGGCGCTTGAAGTAGCCGCGCTCGCCGAGCGCGAGGTCGTCGGCGATGAGCATCACGGCGTCCTGGCGGACGTACTGGCGGTGGAGCAGGTCGGCGGCCTCGCCGTAGCCGGCCCGGCGCATGGCGTCGAGGGCGCGGCCGAGGACGGCGCGCAGGGCCTGGGCGCGGTGGATGGGGCTGTCGGCGTGCCCGTGCTCGGCCAGCCACGCGCCGACCTGGGTCAGCGCCGCCGCCAGCTCGGTGCGGCCGAGGTCGGGCTCGTGCCAGCGGCGCAGCGCGCGGCGGACGCTGGCGGGGGAGGCAGCATCCGGGGGCGCGGGGGATGCGGGGGTGGGAGGCATGGTCGATGGGTGCATTATATATCGTGTGGGGTGGGGGCTCTCGGTGGGCGTGGCCGAGGGCGTGGCATGGCGCGTCGACGGAGACGCCGTGCCTGGGACCGCGGGCATCCAGCCCGCCCGGATGATGCGGGCTGGATGCCCGCGGTCCCAGGGAGCATGCTCGCTGTGCAATAGCGCTGCGTCTGGGATGTGTCACGACCGGAGGATGTCGCGGGGATGTCACGACGACATGATTGGCACGTTGTGTATAATGCGCCAACGGCATCGGTGTCGCGCGGCGTGTGGCTCGGGGTCGATGAAGTTGATGGTCCACGAATGCGGGCCTTATACGTTTCGATGATGGATCGGGTATGGGCATACGGCGTGACCCTGTCAACCTTCACATTGGGGAGATGCAAGGCGATGGCGCTTCGATCACGTGTCGATAGCACGGCCGTTCTGGCGTGGATCCGTTGGTGCTGTGTGGTCGCCGTCGTCGGGGGAGCGGCGGTGCTGGCGGTGGCATGTGGAGCGTCGTCGCCGGCTGACGATGGGACCCCCGGCGCACCGACGGCGGTGATCACGTCTACGGTGCAGGTGACGGCAGTGATCACGTCGACGGCGCAGGCTACGGTAGCTCCCACCGATGTCTCAGGTGAACCTCCTTCCACCAGCGCGTGCGTGCGTGTGCCGCGGATTTGGACCGATCGCATCATCGCCGTCAGCGGCGACCCGGATGCTCCGCAGGTGTTTGGCCAGGAAGGCGCTCCTTTGCCGTGGCCAACGGAGCCCGCCGGTCAGTACGACGGCGACAACCGTGAGTCGAAGCTCCACCCCGTGGTGCAGGGCTGGGTGGCCAGTGGGCCGCCAGATGCCGTGCGGTCGATCGTCGTCACCTTCGACGACGCGGGCTACGAGCTCCCGGGTCTTCCCGACGTCCCGGTGCCTGATGGCGACGGTCCCGCCATTGCGGCCCAGGTGCAACAGTGTATCGACGAGATCATCGATGAGCGCAGCGCGCTGCTTTACGATGGGTTCCTGTCGACGCATGGCGCCGCGATGGACCAGTCCGCAGGGGTTCGACGCTTTTGGCTGACGCCCGCGCTGGCCTTTGCTACCAGAGGAAGTGCGATCAAGGACATCGCGGCGTATCCAGGCGTGCTCTATGTCGAACCGAATCCGACGGGTTATGGGCCGCCCGCTGCTCGTGCCGGCGCCGGGCGTGTAGACGCTGCCTTGCCGGCGGCCATCGCTCCGGCGGACGCCATGTCGGCCGTCGGCCTGACGGGTCGGTTTGCGGGGGTGGGGACTTCCCGCACGTTGGCGATGATCGACTCGGGGGTCGACAAGACCGTGACCATCGGCGGGGCCTACGACTGCGTCGACAACGAGGCGTGCGATGGGCTGTTCGGGCGCATCGACGCCTGGGGGCACGGTACCACGACGGCACAGGTGCTCCAGGCCATGGGCATCGCGTCGATCCGGAGCTTCCGCGTGTTCGGGGGGGCGCAAGCGACCCCCGTATCGGGCGACTCGGATGACTTCGCAGATGGGATCGCTGGTGCCGTGGCCAACGGTGTCAACAACGCCGTGATCTTGGCCCAGCTGCAACCCGAGGAGAACCCCGCCGTCGGGGCTATCGCCATCGAGGCCGACCATGCGTTCGACCAAGGCCGTGCGGTCATCGCGGCGGCCGGCAACCTCGTTGGGCGTGTCAATCCGGTGCATGGCGCGGGAACCTATGCATCCCTGGTGGCTGCACCCGCCAACGCGCACAAGGCATTGGCCATCGGCGCCTACACGTTGTCGGACGGAAAGCTGATCGACACGCAGCGCATCGGATACGCCCCCGACGGACGCGTCAAGCCGGACCTGCTCTTTCCGACCGATGTCGATCCAGGCCCAAGTGCAGAGGCCGGCCAAGGCAAGACGAGCGGCGCGACCACCGTGGCGGGCGCGGCCGCGATGCGCCTCATGGCGTGGATGGAGCATGAGGGTCGGAAGAAGCTGCCGACTTATCGGGTCGATCCCGGTGAGCTCTACGCCTTCATGCTGAACAGTGGCGACGAGGTGTACGACCCCGGGAGGGGAGAGCAGGGCTTCTCGGAGTTCACCGGCGGCGGGAAGATGATCCTTCCCGCAGCGGCCGACTTCGCGTGGGGGCGCGCGATTGTTCCTGTGCCCCCGGTGACGTCGACGGGGACGTCGAACGTGCCGGTGACGATCTCGCTGACACCCACGCAGGCCAGCCTGGTCGATGCCACCCTCTGGTGGCCCGAGCCACGGGGCGCCGACCATGTCGATCTCGACCTGACCATCGTGCAAGGGCCAGCCATCGCTGCCAGCAAGGGATGCCATACGGTTTTCGAGCATGCCCGGGGGCGGGCCGAGACCGGCGTCCCGTTGTCGTTGACGATCTCGGGATCACCGCTGAGAGAGCAAGTCGTATACTGGGCCGTGAGCTTGCGCCCGAACCAACCCGACGCGAAGCTCTCGCCGGATGACGACAAGCCAACGTGCACTGACCGGTCACCGATCAACGACCCACCCAATACCGGCCCGAGTGACCCACCGCAGGAGCCGAGCGCGCCACTGCCGCGTCCAGCGGCGGCAGGTGGCGTCGGCACCAACAGCACGTGCTCTGCCACTCCGACCACGGGCGACTATAAGGTCGAGCTGCGGGTGTGGGACGGCAGCACGTGCACGGACGACGTCCGCGGCATGATCGAGCTGAAGCCGTCAACCGGGTACAGCTTCAGCTTCTCGGAAGAAGGTCAACCACCCCTGGACCTCGGTGACGCGTGCATCAAGGTCACGGGCACGGGGATGAGCGCTGCTGGGAAGCAGATCGCTCCGTTGACGGCATCAACCGGCAATTGCCTCAATGTGAGCTCCTCCCCGTGATCCGTGCAGACTTCGATGATGCCAACGCCTGCCGAGTTGGGAGAATACAGCCGCAGTGCAGGTATTACGGCCATGGAGCGTCGCCCAACTTTTCGATCGGTGCACCGCAATGGCCGTCGACGAGGTCGCCAGTGATCAGGCGTCGCTGGGCCGTTGGTTGCCGCGGCAGCGCAGCGAGTCCAACGCCACCTGCAACTCCGTCTCCGGAGTGACGGCGTCTTCCGCGGGTGTGGCGGGCAGTGTCTCCGCCACACCCGCCAATTCGGCTTCCTGTGCGGGAGGCAATCGCCAACCATGGCGCATCTGAGCCGCGCGGTACAGGCCGTACAGGCGCGCCGCTTGAGGCAAACAGCCGTCCAGGGCGAGGAACCGGATCGCTGTCGCCAGCCAAGGAAGCGCGACGCGGGCCGATCGCACGGTGGTTCCAATCGAGA
Organism: bacterium; assembly: GCA_003576755.1. GTDB lineage: Bacteria > Chloroflexota > Anaerolineae > Epilineales > Epilineaceae > UCB3. The sequence goes on from QEVT01000071.1 coordinate 9,962, forward strand.
GGCACCGGCACAGGACGACACGGGCCTCGGCGCGCTCACCCGCATGCAGACGGGTGCGCGCGATGCCGTTCAGTGCCTCACCCTGCGCGTGGGTGTTTCCGCACCCGACGGCCATCTTCCATGCGTGCCCAAAATGCGCGAGGGCTTCGTCGCCGCGTCCGATGTCGGACATCACCTGCCCGAGATGCGCCAGCGCCAGGCTGGCTACCCAGCGGTTGTCGACCGCCGCGCAGATCTCGATGCATCGCTTGAACTCGCGCTCGGCGGCGACGTAGTTGCCCGCTACGTGACTCAAGCTGCCGAGGTCGCGCCGCACTTCAGCCACCGCATACCGGTGCCCGACGTGCTCGAAGTGGGCAAGCGCCGTGCGCAGCTCCGCCGTGGCCGTCTCGTCGTCACCCAATCGGTAGTAGAGCAATCCAAGCCGGTGGCGGGCGGCCGCCATTCCGACGACGTCGCCCATGCGGTCGAAGACGGGTATCGCTTCGGTGAGCTGGGCTTCGGCCGCGTCGAGGTCATTGACCTGCAAAGAGACCATGGACATGTTGAGCAGCAAGTTCGTCACGTTCCACTCGTCGCCTGCACGCCGCGCCGCGGACAGGCCGACCGCGTACAGCCGCTGTGCCTCATCGAGGTCGTCCCGGCGATACTGAATCGCCCCGAGGTTGCTCAGCGTCCGCCCCAGTCCCTGCCAGTCCTCCGTCTTGCGCCGAAGATCGGCAGCGGCTTCCAGCAACGCGACGGCGTCGGCTTCGTCCGACGCGATCATCGCCAGTACTCCCGCCGCATGCAGTGCAGCCGAGCGCACCGCGTCCGGCGTATCCGCTGTCGCTGCTGCCAGCAGCCGCTTGAGCCTCAGCCGCCCGTCCGCCTGATTCCCGCGCGCGTCCCAGTAGCGCCACATGGCCGCCGCCAGCCGTAAGCCTGTAGTCACCCGCGCACTGCCGTCCGCCGCGCCGCCCTCTGGATCGTCTCCCTCGCCATGTGCGGTCTCCGGCACTGCAGCCCGGCCGCCCTCCGCATCCCCGACCGCCACCGCATGGTCCATCGCCGCCACCAGGTTCGCGTAGTCCCGGTCCAACCGCGCCAGCCAGGCCGCCTGGTCCGCCCCCGTCAGCTCCGGCTCCGCCCGCTCCGCCAGCGCCGCGAAGAACGCCAGATGCAGGTCGCGCACCCCGTCCGCCGCGCCGTCGGCCGCCAGGCGATCCACGGCGAACTGCCGAATCGGCTCGAGGAAGCGATAGCGCGGCATGTCCCCCACCACGTCCGCCTCGACCAGCGATTGCTCCACCAGCCCGCCCAGGCCGTCGAGCACGTCGCCCGCCGCGATCGGGCCGCCCACGCAGACCGCCCGCGCCGCCTCGAACGACCACCCGCCGCGGAACACCGCCAGCCGCGCAAAGACCGCCTTCTCGGGCGGCGAGAGCAGGTCGTGGCTCCACCCGATCGCCGCCCGCATCGTGCGGTGCCGGTCCGGCATGCCCTTCGCGCCGTGCGTCAGGAGGCCGAGCAGGTCCTCGATCTGCGCCAGGATGTCGCCGACCGACAGCGCGCGCATCCGCCCCGCCGCCAGCTCGATCGCCAGCGGGAGCCCTTCGAGGTGCCGGCACAGCCGCCCCACGTCCGCCGCGTTGCGCGCGTCGAGCCGGAACCCATGGTTCACCTCAACCACTCGGTCGACGAACAACGCCACCGCCTCGGCGTGCAGCAGCGCTTCGGGATCGACCGCCGCGGGCGATCCCGCCGGACCTTCCACCGCCGGCACCTCCAGCGTCGGCACGTCCCAGAGCTGCTCGCCCGCGACGTTCAGGCGCTCCCGGCTCGTCGCCACGATCGAGACCGCCTCGCAGCCTTGGAGGATCGCGTCGGCGAGCGTCGCGCACGCCTCCAGCACCTGCTCGCAGTTGTCGAGCACGAGCAGCATCCGGTGCCCCATCAGCCGGTGCACCAGCCGTGGCAGGCTCAGCGGCTCGGAACCGTCGTGCAAGTGGAGCACGCGCGCCACGGCCGGCAGCAGGTCGTCACCGTGCGCCACGCTGCCCAGCCCCACGAACCACACGCCGTCGGGCCAGCGCGGCAGCTGCCGCCGCGCCAGCTCCAGCGCCAGCCGCGTCTTGCCCACGCCGCCCGGTCCCACCAGCGTGAGCAGCCGCGCGTCCCCAAGGAGCGCCTCCACCCCCGCCAGCACCACCTCGTGCCGGATGTAGCGGTTGCGGCGCGGCGGCAGGTTGTGGCGTCCTGCGTCCGGGACCGACACGGTCGCCGCGCCCGGCGCGGCATCCGGGGCTGCCTCGCGCTCGAGCTCGCGCAGGCGCGCCGCCAGCTTGTCGAAGCCCAGCACGCACCGCCGGCGGATCTGCCGCTCGGGGTTGCGCGCGCCCGGCGCCTGCGTGAGCGCGGCGATCGCCTGGACGTCCAGCGGCACCGGCGCCGTGTAGCGGTGGTACAGGACGCTCCACGCCTCGCGGTCGCGGTCGCCGGGCGCGAAGTCCGCGGCCAGCGCCGCCTCGACCGCGGCGTCGGGCCGCCGCCCGTCCAGGAGGTCGCGCGCCGGCACCCCGCGCGCCGCCGCCAGCCCTTCGGCCACCAGCCGACACAGCAGGTCGCGCAGGCCGTGCTCGCGGGGGGCGTCCCCGTCGAACGGTTCGGAGCGGGCGCCGCCCCGCCGCAGGCTGCCCAGGCCGATGAGCGGGCTCGACCGCAGCCGCATCCCCCGTCGGACATCCTTCAACGCCGACTCGACGATCTCCGGCGTGATCTCAACCATCGCTGGCAGCCATCATCCCCCTGCGCCGTGCCCGACCGCGCCCGGGATGATACCACCGCCGCCGACGGCAGGGGCGATTACTCCGTGTTGACCAGGAGCGTCAGCCCGCGGTGCAGCGTCTTGAACACCCCGATGATGCGCGGGACCGGCCCGTCGTAGCCGTCGCCGCGGATCGGCACGTCGATGTGCGGCACCGCCGGGTTCTCGGCCTGGAAGCGGATGATGCCCTGCTTCGGCAGCGGCACGTAGCGCTTGAGCGTCACGCCCTCGTCCGGCAGCACGACCGCCACGATCTGGTTGCGGTCGGCCGCGTCCGTCGAGCGCAGCACCACGAGGTCGCCGTCGAGGATGTGGGCGTCGCGCATCGAGTCGCCGCGCACGCGGACGGCGAAGCAGCGCTCCGGCGCGCTGATGGCGCCCGCGGGGAGCGGCAGGCGCTCGCGCGCGTGGGCGAGCTGGAGGGCCACGGTCTCGTTGGTGGCGGGGCCGGCCGCGATGTCGGCCGGAAGGACACGGATCCAATCCACCCCGCCGGACACGCTGCGCGCGGCTGCCGCCAGGGCCAGCCCCGGCCCGGCCAGCGCCCCCGGGAAGCACTGGGCGATCGCTTCGAGCCCGGGGGGCAGCACGCGGATCGAGCGCGCCGTCTTGGGAACGTAGGTCGCCCAGTCGCGCGACCTGCACCAGTCCAGGTCGCGCTTGACCTTGTCCTTCGAGCCGTAACCGAGGATGGAATTGAGCTCGTCGTACGAGATGCCGATGCCGTGCTGGCGCCGATAGCGCTCGACTTCGAGCAAGAGCGCCGCGCCGTCGCGCTGGCGGTCGCGCCGCTGGCGGCGGGTGGAGGGGGCGGTCATGGGGCGCCTCCGGGTGGATGCAGGAGCCTCGGGAACCATAGAACAACAGTATATCGCTCATATGTTCTGGCGTCAAGTGGACAAGCGGGCGCTCCCCGAACCGACCGCCCGTGGCTATAATCCGGCCGCAACCCCATGAACGCTTCTACCCCTACCCCCGACCTCGGCGTCACCATCGCCGGCGTCCGGCTGGCCAACCCCTTCGTGCTGGCGTCGGGCATCCTCGGCACCCACGCCTCGTTGATGGCGCGTGCCGCGCGGGCCGGCGCCGGCGCCGTGACCGCCAAGTCGTGCGGGCCGGCCCCGCGGGGCGGGCACGTCAACCCCACGTGCGTCGACTTCGGGCCGGGCCTGCTCAACGCCATCGGCCTGGCCAACCCCGGCGCCGCGGCCGAGGTCGCGCTGCTGGCCGAGACCCGCGCCGCGCTCGCGCCGCTCGGCGTCCCGGTGATCGCCAGCATCTTCGCCGACACCGTCGACAACTTCGCCCGCGTCGCCGAGACCGTGGCGGACGCCGCGCCGGACCTCCTCGAGGTCAACATCAGCTGCCCCAACGTCGGCTCGGAGTTCGGCGAGCCGTTCGCCGGGAGCTGCGACTCGGCCGCCGCCGTCACCGCCGCGGTGCGCCGCGCCGTCGGCCTGCCGGTGATCGTCAAGCTCGCCCCCAACGTGCCCGACATCGGGCGCATCGCGCAGGCCGTCGTCGACGCCGGGGCGGATGCGATCTGTGCCATCAACACCATGCCCGGCATGCTGATCGACATCGAGAGCGGCGTGCCGGTGCTCCACAACCGCGCCGGCGGCGTGTCCGGCCCGGCGCTCCGGCCCGTCGCGGTGCACGCCGTCTACCACGTGGCGCGCGCCGTCGACGTGCCCATCATCGGCACCGGCGGCGTGACGTGCGCCGCCGACGCCGTCGAGCTGATCATGGCCGGCGCCACCGCCGTCGGCGTCGGCTCGGCGGTATACGCCGACGGGCCCGACGTGTTCGGCCGGCTGCGCGACGACCTGGCGGCATGGCTGGCCGAGCGCGGCGAGACGCTCGCCGCCATCCGCGGCCGGGCGCACGCCGTCCGGCGCTGGCCCGAGGCCGCCACGCCCGCCC
>QEVT01000002.1 GCA_003576755.1 bacterium
GCCCGCCAGGGTACCCCACATCCAGCCCCTGGCGCAATCCCGCCTGCCTCACCCGGCCGCCCCCTTGATTCCCGCCCGCGTTTCAGCGAAATGAGAGTGGTGAGGCGAGGAAAGACTGACGCACGCCACGGCGACGCCGCGGGATGGCTTACGAACCCCCGGCCACCGCGCGCCATCGTCGATCAACGCCTTGGCACGATCGCTCCCGAGGCCAATGCCAGCCAGTGGTACACGGTCAGATCCGGCGTGGCGGGGCCTGATACCGATGCCTCGCCGGTCCCGGCATCGTCGGTCGAAGTCGACTCGCCGGCAAGCGATGCCGCCGGGAGCGACCGTTCCGCGTTGTCGGTCGACTTGCGCGCCAGCTTCGCGTTGCCGGCGGTGCGAACCGAGGCATCGGCAGCCGGCACTCGTGTCGGCCGCCCGCCCGTCACATTGGATGCGGTCACCGGGTCCTCGGCAACCGCTTCCATCCGGTCGTCGGTCTTCTCAAGGAGAGGGTTCTTCTCGAGCCCGCCTCGCCTACTTCTCGCCATGGATCACCTCCTCGACCAGCGAAAGGTATGCCATCGCCGCCGGGCTCTTCGGGGCATACGCGAAGATGCTGGTGGCGCGGCTCTGCGATTCCTGGACGTCCTTGAGGCGCGGGATCACGCTTCGGAACAGGCGTTCACCGAAGTGCGCCCGCAGGGCGTCCAGCGTGTCGTCCGCGATGCGCGTGCGGTCGTACAGGTTGGCGATGGCGCCCGTGATCACCGGGGTCTCCATCTCCATGTTGTCGTGGATCTGAGCCACGGTGTCTTCGAGGATGCCGATGCCGAGCAGCGCGAACGCCCCGATGCCGACCGGGACGAACACCTCGCCCGCCGCGATCATGCTGTTGATGCCCATCAACCCGAGCGACGGAGGCGTGTCGACGATGATGTAGTCGTACTCGGGCGCGTCGCGTAGCTTTCGGGCGAGCAAACGCTCGCGGCCGGGCACGGCGGCCAACGCCAGGTCCGCCGCTGACAGGTTGATGTGGCCGGGGACCAGATCGACGCCGGAGCTGCGCGTGGAGACGATGACATCGGCCAACCGGGCGCAGCCGGCTACGACGACGTCGTGAAGCGTAAGGCCTTCCGCGATGGTGCCCAGGAGCGCGTAGGTGGCGTTGGACTGTGGATCGGCATCGACGACGAGGACCCTTCGCTCGCGGCGAGCGAGCCCCGCGGCGAGGTTGACAGCGATGGTGGTCTTGCCAACGCCGCCCTTGCAGTTGGATACAGCGATGATGCGCTGCTTCATCGAATCGACCCTTCCGGAGACGTTGATGAACTGTTGCAGGCGCGTTGGGGAGTTGGGCGGCGGATCCCATTATACGGTGGATGTCCTGTATGTCAACCGTGAGGACGGTCGAGGGAATGGGCCACGGGCAATCTCATCGCCTTGGCATGTCTGCTCTCCAACCCTGTGCCGTCAGGGTGAACCCTCTCGGCGACGGCCAAACAGACGCCGCGTAGACGCCACGTGAGACGACCGGGGGGATAATCCGGCCGCAAGGGAGCGCGTTCGGGGCCATGGGCGGCACCGAATCTGCCGATGCATCATCTGAGGGGCAGTCATGCCCGAACCCACTGTCGGTGCGTTCTCCGAACCCGAGGGTGAGGGGGATAGCACACTGTCGTTCATCGTTCGGATCTGGGTCGAAGAGACCGCCGAGGAATCCGGCCGCAGCAGTTGGCGTGGGCACATCACGCACGTGCCCAGCGGCGAGCGGCGGTATCTGAGCGAGCTGGATGACATCGCTCGGGTTGTCGCCCGTCACTTGGCGCGGCTGGGCATCGACGGGGGCGGCGTCTGAGCGGGGGCAGGCACGAAGGCTCGACATCAAACTGACGGGTGGCGCGAATGGGCTCCACGCACATCGCCGCGCGCAAGGCGCGGGCGAAAGAGGCGCAAGCAGGGCACACATCGGCGCGGCGACCGAAGCGGGGGTTGTCGCCGTCGCTTGGCGCCCTGCAACTCCAGCGCACGCTTGGCAACCAGGCGGTCGGGCACCTGATCCAGGCGAAGCTCGTCGTCCATGCCCCGCATGATGCCTATGAGCAGGAAGCCGACCGTGTCGCCGACTCCGTGGTCCGTATGCCGGGCGACTCCACCGCCGGGCCCGGAACCGCCTTCACATCCGTCTCCGCTCCGGCGACGACGCCCCTTGCGCGCACCGCCGTGCATCACACGCCGAAATTCCACTTCAGCAACCTCCCCGTTCAACGCTTGGCCAAAGACGAGGATGCCGTCGCGGTGCAGACGGCGTCGATCCAACGCCAGGAGACTGAGGGCGAGGAGGACGAGGCTGTCCAGGCGATGCCGTTACAGCGGCCGGCGGAGGAAGCGGACGAGGAGGTCGCGCGGACGGCGGCGATCCAACGCCAAGCCGAAGGGGACGAAGACGCGCCGGTGCAGGCGCGTCGGGCAGGCGGCACGCGGCCGCGCGTGACGCCGGATGTCGAAGCGCGAATCCGTTCGGCTGCGGGTCAGGGTCAAGCACTTGCCGCACCTCTCCGGGCGTTTTTCGAGTCGCGCCTCGGCCGCGATTTCGGTCAGGTCCGGGTCCACACCGGGGCGGGCGCGGACATGCTCAACCAGTCGCTCGCGGCGCAGGCCTTCACGCAGGGTGAGAACATCCACTTCGCCGCGGGCAAGTACGTGCCTGAGTCCGAGTCGGGCCTGCACCTCCTGGCCCACGAGCTGACCCACGTTGTGCAGCAAGGCAAGGCGGCGCCGCTGAACGGCCGTGCTCGCTCGACCGAGACGACTTCCGGCTTCGAAGACGCATCCGAAGTCGCCAGCACAGCGGGCGATGGGGGAGGGGGCCCGGAGGCACGCGTGGCCCAGGTCCCCGAAGCAGCGCCGGCATTCGACCAGTCGTCCGCGCCGATCGATCCGGGGGCGACCGTCGTGACCCCGACCCCGCCCGATGCCGGCCGCGATCGTGCGATGCGCGGGGCACGGTCCGGGGGGGAGGGCTCAGAACAGCGCAGCCGCTCGGCGGCCGAGGCGCGCGGCGGTGAGACGAAGGAAGCGCGAGGCGCAGGCGGCGCAGGCGCGGCGGTCTTGCGGGATGCGGCTGCCAAGGCCGCGGATGTTGCGGGAGACGCCGTCAAACGCGGCGAGCCAAGTGGTGAGACGGCGGCCGCCGAAGTGATGGATCTGGGCAGCGCTGGCAGCTCGGACCGGGCGTTCGCCGCGTTCACGCAGTCCAGCGCATCGCAGGTGGCGGCCACGCTCCCGGGGCTCGGCGCGGCACTGGGCGAGCAGGTCGCAGGCGAGCAGCAGGCGGTGGCCGAGACGACGCCCGCGCTGCGGGCGCAGACCCCCGGTGTGGCCGAGCCGCCGGACCTACCCTCCGTCCCGCCGCTCGACGCCGGGTCGGTTGACATCGGCGATGCCCGGACCGAGCCGAATGCCCCGGCGCCACGGGTCAAGCCGCATCAGAACGCGGCGCCGCCGCCGGCGAACACAAAGGAGGCGCGCGTCGTCGACAACCAATCGGAATCGGGGTTCTTCGATTGGCTCAAGAACCGGTTCCTCGCGCTGCTCCAGAGCATCGTCACCTCGGATCCAGGGCTCAACACCAGCGCCGGCGAGACGCCGCGCGTGGAAACCACCGGCGATGCCGATCCGGAACGCGCGGCGCGGCAGCGGGACGAGGCCGAACAGCAGGTCGCGGCCAAGCAAGCGGCGACGACGACGAGCATCGCGACCAACCCGGGCCAGCGGCGGATCCAGCCGGTTGCCGTCGACGAAGCCGAGAGCATCGCGCTCGCGCAGCCGCCCGAACCGATCGGGGAGGTCGAGAGCAACGCCGATGTGGCGCGCTATGCCGCGATGGAGGTCCCGGAGAACATCCGGGCCGCCGCGGACGCGAAGCTGGCCCCGCTGCTGGACAAGAGCCTGGCCGGCACGCGCGCCGACGTTACGGCCGCGGGCGAGGCGCGCGATCTCGACAAGCAGGCGGCGATCGACACGGCCCAGGCGGACACTGCCGAGCTCAACCGGTCGGCCGAGGCGCGGCAGGACGAGATCGTGTCGCAGTCGCGCGACGATGTCCGCAAAAAGCAGGAGCAAGGCATCGAGAAGAGCCGCGCGCGGCTGGCGGAGTTCCAGGACGAAGCGGGCAAGGAGCATTCCGGGACGATCACGTCGGTCGAGGACCGAATCGCCAAGGACGCCGACGCGGCGGATGCGCACCTCGCCGGCGCCGAGGTCAAGGCCGATGCCGAGCGATTGAAAGGCGAGAAGGAGGCCGCGGACAAGAAGCGCGCCTTCGAGAACGAGAGCAAAGAGGAGAGCTGGTGGTCGCGCGCGGCCTCGGCGGTCAAGAGTGCGTTCAAGGCGGTGACAAAGGCTATCGACGCGGTCTTCGACCAGGTGCGCAAGGCCGTCAAGTCGATTATCGATGCCGCCAAGCAGTTCGCGCTGGACCTGATCGAGGCAGGTCGCAAGTGGATCGTCGACAAGCTGGAGTCGTTCCGTACGTGGCTCAAGGAGAAGACGAACCAATGGCTCAAGGACTTCCCGGCGCTGTTGGCGGTCGTCAACAAGGGCATCGACCGGGTGGTGAACGTCGCCGTCGCGACGGTCAACGCGGTGGCGGACGACCTCAAGGCCGGCGTGAAGGCGCTGGCGGAAAAGCTGAACGGCGCGCTGGATGGGATCCTTAAGAAGTTCCAGGGCGTGCTCAAGAGCGCCGTGGCCATCGCCGGCGCCCTCGCCACGGGCGACTTCGCTGAAGCGGCCAAGATGATGTTCGTCGCCGCATGCGACGTCCTGGGGCTGCCGACTGAGAAGTTCCTCGGCATCCTGGAACGGGCGGGCCAAGCCGTGGTCACCATCTTCAATGATCCGATCGGCTTCGTCGGCAATCTGATCAAGGGCATTGGCAAGGGTGCTGTCAGCTTTGGCGACAACATCCTGGACCACCTGAAGTCCGGCCTCATCGGCTGGCTGACGGGAGCTCTGGGACCGGTGCGCATCGTGATGCCCAAAGATGTGTTTAGCCTGCCGGGCATCGTCAGCCTCGCCAGCCAGGTGCTGGGGCTGACGTGGGATTACGTTCGATCCAAGGCGGTCAACCTGTTCGGTGCCGAAGCGGTGGCGGGGCTAGAGAAGGGGTTCGAGATCTTCCAGATCCTGCGCAAGGACGGGTTGGCCGGGGTGTGGACGTACATCAAGGGGGAGCTGGGCAACCTCAAGGAGCTGGTGATCGACCAGATCCAAGGCATCATCCAAAATGAGGTCATCAAGGCGGGCATCAAGTGGATCATGGGCCTGCTCTCGCCGGTCGGGGCGATTGTCAAGGCGGTGATGGCGCTGTACGAGATCGTGATGTTCTTCGTGGAGAAGGCGTCGAGCATTGTCGCACTGGTGGATTCGGGCATCGAGGCGGTGATCGCGATCGCCGGCGGCGCGATCGGCACCGCCGCCAAGCGTGTCGAGGAAGGCCTCGCTCGTACCATCCCGCTCTTGATCGGCTTTCTGGCGAGCCTGCTCGGCGTCAACGACGTGGCCAAGAAGGTCCAGAACGTGATCCATGCCGTCCGCGACAAGATCGACAAGGCGGTGGATAAGATCCTGGTCAAGGCGAAGGCGATGGTGGGGAAGGTAGTGGGGAAAGCCAAGACGGCGGTGGGGAAGCTCGTCGATTGGTGGAAGATGCGGGAGTCGTTCACGGCGGAGGATGGTGGGAAGCACGAGCTGTATTATGAGGGTAAAGGTGATGGCGCCAAGCTGGTTGTGGCGTCCAAGAAGCCGACCATTGTCGATGAGTTCCTGAAGGACCAACTGGTATCCGGGGACAAGAAGCGGGCGACGGATGCGATGGCGGTCCTCGCCGACATCCATAAGACTGCACGACTCTTGATGAAGTCTCCAACCGGCAGCAAGCAATACACCGATGCACTGGAACGACAAAGAGCATCGAGCAAGAAGCTTGCCAAGATGCTTTCCGCCATGAGATTCGAGGGTGCCGGCTCACTTGCTACGGCTGGAGAGATCGTGAAGATTGACTCGTTCGGTGGTCGACCGGGTTGGATTGAAGAAACCAAGTCCAAGATTGCCATTTCCGACGGGCAACACCGACGTCATGTGATTGCTTTCGACACGCTTCATGTTAGGTTAAAACAGTCTGTCAATGGTAAGCCTGTCATTCATGCGGCAACCATGCTCAATCGACTGTCCAGATCTAAGCAACTCGGATTGCCGGCAGCGGTGACAACGGTTGAGTCGATCAAGTCCGTGGGCCATGAGTATCTTCGACTCCTCTTCAACCAGGAGATCAATTTGTGGGCAGGCGAGGGGGTCGAAAACAGTCGCCTCGGAAGCTTGATGTCGAAAGCCAAGAAGGATCTGGAGTCAGCCGTCAAGGCGCGAGACGAGAAAAAGTTCAACGACGCGGCTTTGCGATACGAGCAGTCGGCGGAAGACAAGAACCCGGTTCCGTACCCGGGAAAGGAACCGGAACACGTGCAATATGTGAGGCAAGTCTTCAAAAACAAACTGATCATGGTAATCAGGGGTTACCGCAAACAGCTCTCCAACCAATCCTAGAGCGATGACGATGCGTAGCTTGCCAGATGGTAGGAGTCTCTTGAAAGGACAGACCTAACGTGGGCTTCCCTATGCCTAGTCTCCTCACCCCCCTCGACCACCTCCTCGCCGAGGCCGTTCAGTCGTTCCCCGCCGCCCGCGGCACCGACGGCGCCGCCGACGCGTTCCACGGCCTCCACGTCCCCGCCGCCGAGGTCGAGCGCCTGCTCGCGCGATCGGAGGGCTCGGCCGGGGCGACGCAGGGGCGGCCGAACGGGAAATCCCAGCCCGGGATCTTCGCGCGCCTTCTATCGACGCCCAAGCCCGCGGCGGAGCGCCCCGCCGTCGACCTGGCGGGCGACGACCCGGCGCTGGGGCGCCTGGCGCGGGCGTTCGGGCTGTCGGCGTTCGACCTCAACGTCGTCGTCCTGGCCCTCGCCGTCGAGGTCGACCTCAAGTACGAGCGTGTCTTCGGCTACCTGCAGGACGACCTCACGCGCCGTCGTCCGACGGTCGACCTTGCGCTCGCCCTGCTCGGCGGCGACGCCGACGACCGCTTGGCGAACCGCGCCGCCTTTGACGCGGATGCCGCGCTCCTCCGCCACAACCTCGTCGCGCTCTTCCCCGACCCCCACGACGTCGAGCCCTCGCTGCTCAACCACTACCTCAAGCTCGATGACCGAGTCGTCGACCATATCCTGGGCGAGGTCAGCATCGACGCGCGCATCCGGACCGCCGTGAAGCTGGTCGAGCCGGCGGTCGCGTGGCCGGAGTTGGGGATCGACGACGATACGAAGGATCGATTGGCGCTGCTTGCGTTGGGCCAACATGCGCGCGCCGGCGAGGGCGGGCCGTCCAGCCTCGTCATCCAGCTCCACGGGCCCGATGGCGCCGGGAAGCGCGCGGTCGCCGAGGCGCTGTGCCACTGCGCCGAGACCTGGCTGCTCGTGATCGGTTTGGCTGACCTGCTGCGAGTCGACCTCCCGCCTGAGACCGCCATCCGGCTGGCGTTCCGCGAGGCGGTGCTCCTTCAGACGCCGCTGTACCTGGACGGGTTGGACGCACTCCTGGCCGACGACGATCGCGCTCGCGCCGCCTTGCGCGTGCTCATCGAGCAGCTCGAGCAGATCTCCGGCGTGACCTTTCTGGCTGGGCGGTCGGCTTGGGCACCGTCCGGCGCGCTGCGCGCCAAGCCCATCGTGAGCATCGCCGTGTCGGTTCCGGGCTATGCGGCGCGCGATGCGTTATGGCGGGAGGAGCTGGGCGATATCGAGGCCCCCGGCGTCGATTCCGACGTCGACGTCGGTCACCTGGCCGGGCAGTTCCGCTTTGGCGCAGCGCAGATCCGCGATGCTGTGGCGACGGCGCGCAACCGAGCGCTGTGGCGCGACCCGGCAAGCGGAAGGGTGGCGATGGACGACCTGCTCGCCGCGGGCCGGATGCACTCGCACCACAAGCTCGGCACCATCGCGACCCACATCCAGCCCGTCTACGGCTGGGACGACATCGTCTTGCCAGCCGACCAACTCCGTCAGCTCCGCGAGATCTGCCATGCCGTGCGCTATCGCGCCAAGGTCTACACCGACTGGGGCTTCGACCGCAAGCTGGCGCGCGGCAAAGGCGTCAACGCGCTCTTCGCCGGTCCGAGCGGCACCGGCAAGACCATGGCCGCGGAGATCATCGCGCGCGACCTGGGCCTGGACCTCTTCAAGATCGACCTTTCCAGCGTCGTCAGCAAGTACATCGGCGAGACCGAGAAGAACCTCGAACGGATCTTCCGCGAGGCTCAGACCAGCAATGCCATCCTGTTCTTCGACGAAGCCGACGCCCTCTTCGGCAAGCGTTCGGAGGTCAAGGATGCCCACGACCGCTACGCCAACATCGAGATCTCCTACCTGCTCCAGCGCATGGAAGAGTACGACGGTGTCGTGATCCTGGCCACCAACGTCAAGAAGAACCTAGATGACGCGTTCGTCCGGCGCCTCCAGTACACCGTCGACTTTCCCTTCCCTGAGGAGGCTGACCGGCTGCGCATCTGGCGGAAGATCTGGCCGGACGCGATGCCGCGCGACGGCGACATGGACCTGGCGTTTGCGGCGCGGCAGTTCCGCTTGACGGGCGGCAACATCAAGAACGTCGCCGTCGCCGCGGCGTTCCTCGGCGCGGCCGAAGGCGACACGGTCCGGATGGCGCACCTCATCCACGCGACGCGGCGCGAGTACCAGAAGATGGGCAAGCTGTGCACCGAGGTGGAGTTCGGGCCGTACATGCACGTCTTGGAAGCGGAAGGGGGTGGCGCGTGAAGCGGAGGATTCGACGGCGCATCCAGCGCAAGCCCGCGCGGCCGAGCCCGAAGCACGTGACCGTCCTCGATCGCCCGTCCGAGAGAGCGCCAGAACACGCTCCCATGGCCAGGCTGCAGCGAGCGCTGGGCAACCAGGCCATGGGACGCGTCGTTCAGGCCAAGCTGAAGGTCGGCCCGCCCGGCGACCGCCACGAGCAGGAAGCCGATCGCATGGCGGCGTCGGTGATGACCGGGAGCGCGCCAGTCCAGCGTCAGGCGATGGCGGACCCCGAATCACAGTCGGTCCAGGCCAAGGAATCGCCCGGGGGCGCGACCCGGGTGTCGCCGCGCTTCGAGCGCCACCTCGGCTCGCTGCGGGGCGGCGGCAAGCCCCTACCGGGGCCGACCCGCGCGTTCTTCGAGCCGCGCTTCGGGCAACGGTTCGGCGACGTCCGGGTGCACACGGACGGCTCGGCCGCCGAGCTCGCACGGTCGGTGAATGCCCGCGCGTTTACGGTCGGGCGCGACATCGTGTTCGGGGCGGGCGAGTATGCACCCCGAACCGACGGCGGCAAGCGGCTGCTCGCACACGAGCTGACGCACGTGGTGCAGCAGGGAGATGGGCGGTTGAGGCGGATGCCGGCAGTGCCGTCTGAGGCTGCTCCAGCACGGCCCACACTGCGGCGCGGCGATCGCGGCATGTGGGTCAAGGAGCTTCAGGTAATGCTCAACACCGCCGACCTCGTGCCCTTGAAGTCACTGGTCCCGGATGGTGACTTCGGCGCAGCGACCGAGCTCCACGTTGCCGAGTTTCAACGACGAAGGGGGCTACAAGACGACGGGATCGTTGGCGCGAACACGTGGCATGCTCTGGATCATCCGGCCGCGCCGGCGGATCTTGGCCCCATCGTCGATTGGCATCGTCCGACCGCACCTGAGGCCGCCGGCGGTACCAGCGAGCCGCCGTGGATCAGTGTTGCCAGAGCTGAGATCGGCATGAAGGAGATCAAGGGCGAGAAGCACAACCCCCGCATTGTCGAGTACCTCAAGACGACGGGGAGCTGGTGGTCGGCCGATGAGACGCCTTGGTGTTCCGGGTTCGTCAACTGGGTCATGGCGAAAGCCGGCTATGCCGGAACGGGAAGCGCCAAAGCCGTATCGTGGTTGGATTGGGGCACGACGGTCGATCAACCGGCTCTAGGGGCGATCGGCGTGATCTCATACGGCGGTGGAAAAGGCCATGTCGGGTTCGTGGTGGGCAAGCAAGGCGGCAATGTGCTCCTTCTAGGGGGCAACCAGAGCGATGAAGTGAAGATCAGTACCTTCGCGGCCGACAGGTTCAGCGTGTTCGCCTTCCCCAATGGCTATGTCGTACCGACTTCTGCCTTCTCGCTTCGCGACTCGAAGAAGGACTTTGGCAAGCCCGTGGGATTCGAGGGCACCCGGTAGCCACAATCAAGCTGCCTTCGCCCCGAGCCTTGGCAGCCAAAGACACTCCGGAAGACGCGCCGCAGACGCCGGGATAGACGGCGAGTCGGCATACTATGGCCCGGATACGACGACCGGGACTGTGGCCCGCCCAATGCGGCGCACAAGCGTGAGACATGATCCACGATCTGGACGCGACAATCGAACGACTCCTAAGTGACGAGTTGCGCCCGTTCGGGTTCAATAGTCACGAGTTAGACGTATCGTTTGAACCGCCTACGAGTAGCTTTGGAAACAAGCTCAGTAAAGCATCGGTTGTCAACTGCTATGCCTACTTCATCCGCGAGAACCGGGACATGGTGGATCTTCAGCCAAGACATGCTCGGCAGCCCAACGGAACAATCATCAGTCAGCGATTGCCTGCATGGATTGACGTTCACTATCTCGTGACAGCTTGGAGCCAGGCAGCGACGGACACGACAGCCGCTGAGCATCGATTGCTGAGCCATGTGGCGCTTGTACTGCTGCGACATCAGCGCTTGGTGCCAGCGGACATCTTCGGTGGTGTCTTTCCTGGCGGCTTCAACACCACCATGCAACAGGCGCGCATGCCGGCGATAATCGCACGGCCTGATAGTCTGGAGCACCTGGGCGAGTTTTGGAGCACAATGGACAACACTTGGCGACCGGCGTTGCTGTATGTCGTGAGCATGCCTCTCGATTTTGATGTGCCTATCGTAGAGTTCATGGTTACATCCAAAGTGACCGACTACATGCACACAGATGACGAATCGACGAGCGCCGCGAGCGCCGATACACTGATTCAAATCGGAGGACGCGTGTTCGACCCGGCAGCCCCGGCGCTGAACATCCCGAAAGCCGTGGTTCAGTTGAAGGAGGTAGGTCTGACGACTGAGACCGATGACCAAGGGCGATACACTTTCCTGGCACTGCAGGCCGGCATCTACACCGTCTACGTGAGAGCCGCGGGGTACCGGCCGACCGAAACGGTGATCCACGTCACAGGCGCGCTTACTGAGTACGATGTCGCCCTGTAACTGCTCCCATTGCAGCATTCGAGTCTAGAGACAAGAGGAGGACTCATGCCAACCCTGTACAAGACCCCCGGCGTCTACATCGAGGAACTCCCGGTCGCCGGCCCGATCGAGGCTGTCGGCACCAGCACCGCGGCGTTCGTCGGCCCGGCCCTTGCCGGCCCTATGAACAAGCCGGTGAAGGTCACAAGCTGGGACCAGTTTGTTGCGACCTTCGGCAAGAACGTCGAGACCGAGTTCGGCACTAACCGTACACCTTACAGCGCCTTCCCGAGACGGCTGTACATGCCCTACGCGGTGCGAGGCTTCTTCGATAATGGTGGAACGGTGTGTTATGTAGTGCGGGTTGGAAACGCTGTTAGGGCCGGAAGGAACCTCAACGACCGCACTCCGACAGCCGAGGGCGGCCCAGGCGTCGCGCTGCGGGTCGAGGCGTTGAAGGAGGGTGTGGCCGGTGGCGATATCACGGTCGAGGTATTGGACCAGAACGCCGCCACAACGAAGCTGGCCAGAACGAGCGTAGCAACGACGGCAGCGACTGTGGTTGGGAGCAAGGAAATCTCCGTTGCGTCGTTGTCGGGCATTGGGCCGGGCGACAAGGTCGTCATCGGTACGGGAACGGGGCAGGAGACTGGTGTAATCGAGAGAACCCTCGTCGATAAGTCCGGCGCATCGAGCGTGAACAAGCTCTTGATGAAGAACCCGCTTGCTCACGCACATCAGACTGGCCAAACGGTTAGGCACGCCGGGTTACTGGCAGGTGACACCCGCCTACGCGTAGAGGACACACGAGGCATCGAGCGCGGTACCGTGCTTCACATCAAGGAGGGCACGACACCGAAGGAAGAGCACGCGGAGGTCGTTCATGTCGTTCAGTTGCGCGCCGATACAAACGATTCGGCCGACAAGCGCCCAGGGTTCGTTACCGTAAGGGCAGGGTTGGCGAACGCGTATCCGCTCGACAGTACCGATGTTACCGTCAAAAGCCTGGAATTCGGCTTGAAGATTACGGGTGCTGGCGGTGCGACAGAGACCTACAATACCCTGTCCATGAGTCCGGACCACAGTCGATTCTACGGCCGCATCCTAAACGGGGTTCCGTTGATCAACTCCCGCTTGGTGGAGGTCCGCGCACCCGATGATCCGGGATCGGCACCGCCACCGAAGAACTTGCCTGCTGCAATGGCGACTGCTGTCGCGCTCAAGCGAGCCAATGGTACTGATGCATCGGGTACAGATGGCGCCGAAGACAACCTGCTTGCACTCGATCCCTCTCACTTCGATAAGGGAATCAACGCTCTCGAGAAGATCGACGACGTCAACATCCTGTGCGTTCCCGATGCCGCGACGAACATCTCAAACCTACCACCCTTGAGATCCGCCGTTCAGTCGGCCATGATCACGCACTGCGAGCGGATGTTCGATCGCGTAGCCATCATCGACCCCAGCGCCAAGCTGGGCCTCACCGACGAACCCGAAAAGGGAATCCTCGGGCAGCGCAACAGTTTGCCCGGAACTCCCCGAGGTTTCGCGGCGCTCTACTACCCGCAAATCGTGATCCAGGATCCCCAGGAGTCGCGACGCATCTCGGTACCGCCTTCCGGCCACCTCGCTGGCGTCTACGCACGATCCGATGCCACTCGTGGCGTCCACAAAGCGCCTGCCAATGAGCCGATTCGCGGCGCACTTGCATTGGAGAGCGAGTTGACCGACGCCGAACAGGGCGAGCTGAACATCCAAGGCGTCAACGTCCTGCGCATCTTCCCCGGTACCGGCCCGGTCGTGTGGGGTGCGCGAACGCTGTCGACGGATACTGCTTGGCGGTACATCAGCGTCCGGCGGCTCTTCCTTCAGATCGAGGAGTCGATCCAGGAAGGGACGCGCTGGGCTGTGTTCGAGCCGAACAACCTGGCCCTGTGGCAGAAGATCAGGCGCAATGTGACCGCTTTCCTCAATGGCTTCTGGCGGGACGGCGCGCTGTTTGGTGCAACGCCGGAACAAGCTTTCTATGTCAAGGTCGACGAGGAGTTGAACCCGCCTGAGGTGCGAGCACTGGGCCAGGTGATCATCGAAATCGGACTGGTGCCGGCGTTTCCGGCCGAGTTCATCGTGTTCCGCATCCAACAGATGCCCGGCGGCATCGACGTCAGCGAGCTCTAAAGGAGGCCCGCCACCATGCCACCCAAGGATCCTTACCGCAACTTCAACTTCCTCGTGGAGATCGACGGCATACAGCAGGCAGGGTTCACCGAATGCACCGGCTTCGGGGCGGACAATGCACCGATCGAATACCGAGAGGGCGGCGACAACCTGACGGTTCGCAAGCTGCCGGGGTTGACGAAGTACCCCAACATCGTCCTCAAGTGGGGCATCACGGACTCGCAGGACCTCTACAACTGGTTCCGCGATATCACCCGCGGCAAAGTCGAGCGCAAGAACGTGTCGATCGTTCTGCGCGATATCGACGGTTCCGAGAAGATCCGTTGGAACGCTGTCCTCTGCTGGCCGACCAAGTGGGACGGCCCCGACTTCAACGCCAAGGGTACCGACGTCGCCATCGAGACGTTGGAGCTGGCCCACGAAGGCGTCGAAAGGGCCTGACCCCCATGTTCCAGACCGAGTTCGAGTTCACGCTGCCCATGGGCTATCTCGACGACGAGGGCACGCTCCACCGCCAGGGCACCATGCGCCTGGCGACGGCGGGGGACGAGATCCTGCCGCTCAAGGATCCGCGGGTCCAGGGCAACCAGGCGTACCTCGTCGTCATCCTGCTCTCGCGGGTGATCACGCGGCTGGGCTCGTTGGGGCACATCAACCCCAAGGTCGTCGAGGGGCTCTTCGCCGCCGACCTGGCCTACCTGCAAGAGTTCTACAACGAGATCAACCGCACCGGCAAGGCGGCCGTGCCGGCCGTGTGCCCCAAATGCGCCCACGAGTACCGCGTGGAGCTCAACGGCGTGGGGGGGTGATCGGCTACCCCCTCGGGGCGCTGTACGAGGAGGTAGCCTTCATCGCGTACCACTTCCACTGGTCGCCCGAGGCGATCATGGAGTTGGAGCACCCGGACCGGCGGCGGTGGGTAGAGCAGATCTCGAACATTCATCAGCGCATGAACGAGCAAACACGATGAGCACTTCGACCAACACGATGTTGCAGGGGCTGTTGCGGCGACGAAGGTGGGCGGAACGCCGCTGGTCGGGTCGACACTGGTCGGCTTGGGCCCAGGCATTGGCCGCGCGCTACGGGTTCGCGTCGATGCGCGGCGGCGCCGGCATGACATGGCTCGCGCCGATGGGCGGCATCCATCTGCATAACCATCGATGGAGCGCGGGCGATCGGACGTTCAGCCCGACCATCGTGCTCGCCCTTCAGCGTCTCCTCCGGCAAGTCGCGGATTTGGGCCAGCGCGGGCCGGACCGCGAAGGCGCAGCATCCGCGGCGCGTGGCGTGCTGCGCGCCAACCCGGCCGCCGCAGCGATGGCCGCGCGGGCATCGGGCCATCTTCATCCGTCTGCGGCGATGACGGTGCTCGGGCCTTTGAAGCCGCTCGATGCGCCCGCGATCTCCGCCGGCGGACGCGCGCCAAACGCGCCGCCCGACGCGCAACGCGGCGCCGCACCCCATGTGCCGCGACCGCTGCTCGTCTGGTCTCCCGTGGCGCGGGCGTTGGCGCGCGCCGATGCGGCCGCCGAAACCGCGAGCCGGACGTCGCCCACCGGCCGGTACGAGGGCGCTTACCGCGCCGATCGCTTGTCCGAGATATCGCGGCGTCTTGCCGAGCGTCACCAGCGTGTCGAGCTGCTGACGCCGCGATCGATCGTCACGCGCCAGCCGGCCCAGGCGCCGCTGGTGGTCAACCTTCCGGAAGGCGTGGCGCTCACCAGCACGATGTCGGAGGGCACGGGGATCGCCCCACCGCCAGACGTGCCGCCCGCGTGGACGGAAGTCGAAGTACAGCGGGTCGCGGATCAGGTCGTGCGGCAGCTCGACCGCCGCCTGACGGCCCAGCGCGAGCGATTGGGGCGGTCGTTCTAGCCCGCGCCGTGTCGACGGCGCGATGCAAAGGTCGGCCTTGCGAAGCCAGGACAAGGATCAGACATGGGACTGGAAAAGCTGCAGATTCAGGTGGAACACACGGGGGAGATGCTGCCGGTGCTCTTCAACCCCGAGGAGTACACCGTGAGCAAGGACAACAAGTTCGCGTCCCAGGAGATCCCGGGCCTTTCCGGCCCCATCGTCCAGTTCGTCAGCGGCGGCCAGAAGTCGCTGGACATGAAGCTGTTCTTCGACACCTACGCGCCGGCCGATCCCGCGAAAGCGGCCAACCTCAAGAAGACCGACGTGCGCGAAGAGACGCGCAAAATCACCCGCCTGATCGACATCGACCCACAGCTCCACGCACCGCCCATCCTGAACGTGAAGTGGGCGTCGCTCCAGCTTCGCTGCGTCCTGGTCAGCGCCAACCAGCAGTTCGTGATGTTCATGCCTGACGGCACACCGGTCCGGGCGTGGGTGACGGTGAAGTTCAACGAGGTGATCAACCCGGAGCAGGAATCGGCCAAGGTCAAGCGCGAGACCGCCGACTTCCACAAGATCCACACCGTCAGCCACGGCGAGACGCTCAGCGGCATCGCCGGCGCGTTGTACGCCGACCCGCAGAAGTGGCGGCCGATCGCGCGGGTCAATGGCATCGCCGACCCCCGCACACTCTTCGTCGGCCAGCGCTTGACCATCCCGTCGCTGCCGTTCAACGATCCGGACACCGGCGAGGCGGTGAGCTGACATGTCCGCGCTCGGACCGTACGCGCCTCAGTTCGACGTGCGCATCGACGACGACAAGCTGCCGCCGGGCCTGCGCGCGTCGATCATCAGCGTCAAGCTCGACAGCGGGCTCGAAGGCGCCGACCGCGTCGAGGTCGCCATCGCCAACGTGGGCTACCAGTGGCTGGATCACCCGCTGCTGGAGGTCGACAAGCCGCTCGACCTGCTCATCGGCTACGCGCCGGACCCGCTCGTCCACGTCTTCGCCGGAGAAATCACCGGCGTCGAGCCGACGTTCCCCAGCAGCGGGATCCCCACCATCAACATCGCGGCGCAAGACCGGATGCACCGGCTGGCGCGGCCGAAGAAGGACCGCGGGATGCAGAAGAGCATCCCCTCGATGGGGAACTTCCCACTGCCGGACATGCTGAACATCCAGACGCTCGCCGGCCAGCTCCAGCCGGACATCGACCCGGTGGGCGGGGCGCTGTCGCTCCTGAGCATGCTGGCTACGCACCTGGTCGCACCGCAGATCGCCCAGAAGGCGGTACGCGTGCAGGAGAGCCTCTCGGACCTGGAGTTCCTCACCGCCATCGCCAAGGACAACGGCTGGGAGATGTACATCGACCATGCCGCCGAGCCGCGCGGCTTCGCACTGCGGTTCAAGTCGATGGTGGAAGACTTCAACCCCGATCTGACGCTGAGCCATGGCACCTCGCTGATGGACTTCGCGCCGAGGCGGACGACCGTTGGCGACATCGCCGGCGTGTCGGCCCGGGTGTGGGTGGAGAGCCTGAAGACGGAGTTCCTGCTCGTCCTGAAGTGGGACGACGAGACGACGTCGTTCGACCTGCGGGTCATGCCCAGCCAGGTGCTGGGCATCAGCCTGGAAGAGATCCTGGGCAAGGATGTCGCGGCCAACACAGTCGACATCAAGCCTGCGAGCTTCGCCATGGCGCCCCAGAAGCTGTTCAACGAGCTCCTGCCGCGCCTCAACAACCGGTTGACCGGGTCCGCCAGCAGCGTCGGCGATCCGCGCATCCAGGTCGGCAAGGTCATCAACATGGAGGGCGTGGGCCAGGCGTTTGGCGGGCTGTACCGCGTGACCAAGGCCACGCACACATTCGATTCGGGCGGCTACAAGACGGCGTTCGAGGTGCGCAAGGAGGCGTGGTTCGGCCAGATGGCCGTGCCCAAAGGTGCCGAAGGCATGGCGCGCACCCTGGCGCAGCGGGTGGCGTGACATGCGCGCGATGAGGCGATCTGGCGTCGCGATGGTGCGAAGTGATGTGATGGTGCGACGTAAGGTGACGAGGCCACGCGATGCGGCGATGCGATCCGGCGCGACGATGACACGAGGTCGACGATGCTCAACGGACTGATCGATACGCTGGCGACCGCGGGCGGACCGGCGACCGCGCCCGGCTTCGCCGTCGCGCCGGGCGTCGTGACCAACAACCTGGATCTCACCGGCGAGGGGCGAGTGCAGGTGCGCGTGCCGACGCGGCCGGGGTTGGAGCCCTGGGCCAGGCTGCTGGGCGTGGGGGGGGGGCCGGATCGCGGGTTTGTCTGGACGCCTCAGGTCGACGACGAGGTGCTGGTGGCGTTCCACCACGACGACGCCACGGACGCCTACGTGCTCGGGGGCCTCTGGAACGCCCGCGACAAGGCCCCGCTCGGCGGGCCGCAGGACTTTCTGACCAAGCGCAAGCTGAAGACGGGCGTCTCCAAGGCGCCGGGCCACGAGGTCGAGTTCGACGACCTCAAGCAGTCCATCACCATCAAGACCTCTACCGGGCAAAAGGTGACGATGGACCCGACGACCATCGAGGTCGTCAACACGGCCGGAACGCTGAAGCTGACGCTCGACGACAAGACCCAGACGGTCACGCTGGAAGGCATCAACGTCGAGATCAAAGCCACGGCCAGGCTGACGATCAGCGCCATGAACGTCGACATCAAAGGCGACGCGCTGACAAGCGTCAGCGGCAGCCTCGTGAAGATCAACTAGGAGCGAATCACCATGCCTTCTGCGGCCCGCATGGGCGATCTGACCAGCCACGGCACGCCGCTGACTCCCGGTCCGGGCAGCCCGACGGTCTTGATCGGCGGCCTGCCCGCATGGCGGGCGACGGCGGACTTCCACACCTGCCCGCTGTTCGACGGCCCCAAGCCGCACGTCGGCGGCGTCGTGGCCAAGGGCAGCCTGACGGTGCTGATCAACGGCCTGCCGGCCGCCCGGCAGGGCGACATGGTCGTCGAGGCCGGCCCGCCCAACACCATCGCCATGGGCCTGGCGACGGTACAGATCGGGGGCTGACGATGCGCTTCAACGTCGAGCCGGCGAAGGCGTTCCTGGGTGTCGGGTGGGCGTTCCCGCCCGGCCTCGAAGCCGATGGCACCATCGCCGAGGCGGCCTACGACGAGGACATCCGTCAGGCCATCCGGATCATCATGTTCACCAATCGCGGCGAGCGCGTGATGCGGCCGGACTTCGGCGCGGGCCTCAAGGACTTCGTCTTCGAGCCGGTCAACACGTCGACCCTTGCCGCGGTGCAGACACGGGTGCAGGACGCGCTGACCATCTGGGAACCGCGGATCGACGTCCTGTCGGTGCAGGTCGCGACGGACCCGGCGGAGCGCAACACGCTGAACATCCATGTCACCTACCGCGTGCGGGTCACCAACACCGTAGAGAACCTGGTCTATCCGTTCTATCTCGAAGAAGGAAGGCCGGCGTGACGACGACCCGGATCAAGCCGGTTCTGGACGCGCGCGCCGGGCTGGCGCTGCGCGATGCCCTCCTGGCACGCCGCGCCGGCTATCTTCCCGGCTGGCACCCTGAAGGCACGCGGGTGGATGCGGGGCTCATCCAGGTGGCGGCCAGCTACGCGCAGACCATCCTGCGCCGCCTGGACCGCAGCCTGGACCGCAACGAGCTGGCCTTTCTGGACCTTCTCGGCATCCAGCTCATCCCCGCGCGGGCCGCCAGGGCACCGATCGTCTTCGAGCTTGCCGCCGGGGCCCAGGACAGCCGCGTGCCGGCGGGCACGCGCGTCGCCGCGCCGCCTCCCCCCGGCGGCACCGATCAGCTCGTGTTCGAGACCGAGCGCGCCGTCGGCCTGGCCGGAGCCAGGCTGGCCCAGGTCTTCAGCCTCGTGCCGGGCCGCGACGGCTACATCGACCACACGCCGGCGCTCGCCGAGAAGAAGCCCATGCGCCTGTTCGACCCGCGCGCGCTGCGCACGACGCCGCACGCGATCTATCTGGCGCACGACACGCTCTTGGCGCTTTCGGGCAACACGACGGTGGAGGTGCTCTTCGACCTCCTGGAGGGTGCGAGCGAGTCGATCGACCTGACGTGGGAGTACTGGGATGGCAAGGTCTGGCGCGAGTTCAAGTCGGCCCGCCGCGAGTGCGACGAGGTCGAGGCGCGGCGGCTAGATGGGACGGAGGGACTGCGGCACGGCGGCAAGGTGCGCCTCGAGGCGGACTTCGCCAAGTCCGAGAAGACCACGGTCAACGGCATCGAGGCCTTCTGGGTGCGCGGGCGCCTGGCGGACGACCGGACGCTGGCGCCGGGCGCGGTGGCGATCCTGCCCGAGGTGGACCAGATCAAGCTGCAGAATGAGACGGGACACGGGCTGTCGTTGGGCCATCTCGGCGTGACTTACAACGTCGATGGCGCCGACAACGCTGGCGTCTTCCAGTTGCAGGGCGTTTCCTTGACGGTTTCTATCACCGACGCCGATGGAGCGCCTCAACCAGGAGTTCCTGTACGTATTGACGAGGGTAACGGACCCAGACCTGGTACGACCGATGCTACCGGCTCGCTCACGTTTACAGTGGCCATTCCTACGAACCCGGCACAGATGTCCATGGCGGTCACGATCGGCGCAACAGTCCCCAACACCTTGGACGTCCCCATCGACCACGAGTACCCCTTGACCATTGACCTCTCCCACAAGCACTTGAGATCGATTCCACACACAACGTTGCTGGATGGTGTCCGTCTCGACAAGGCCTTCGCTGGCCCGGACAAGATCGATCTTACCGGCACGTTACAGCCTTTCGGCCCGCAAGTGGTCGCGGGGGGCGCCTTCTACTTCACATGTGAAGAGGTGTTCTCGAAGCCGGGTGCCAGTTTTAAGGTCGGTGTGGCAATCGCCGCACCGGTTCAACCCGTGGCCAAGTTCCAGGTCTTGCCGGACAAGGTAGAACACGAGCTGGCATGGGAGTATTACGATGGCCGGGATTGGAAGTGCGTCCGGTCTTCCAAGGGGGACAGCGGCGCAGGCAACACCGCTGCGGAACGGTTCACGAAGTCGGGCATCATCGAGGGGTTCGTCGTCCATCCCGACATGGCCAAGGTGAAGGTCAACGGCGACGAGCAGCTGTGGATGCGCGTGCGCGTGGTCAACGGCAGCTTCGGTATCATCCAACAAGTGCAGGCTGCTCCACCAGTCAAGGCCTTCTTCCCCCAGCCCCCCGCCCTCTCCGACTTCCGCATCGGCTACGTGTGGAAGCCGGCTCCGGAGTTCCCGAAGCATGTGATCACGCACAACGACTTCCAGTACGTCGACGAGACCGAGACGGCCAAGTGGCCGGGCAAGGCGCTGAAGCCGTTCACGCCGGTGGACGATATCACGGCGGCGCTCTACCTCGGGTTCGACCGCGCCCTCCCCGTCGATGCGCTGAGCCTGTATATCGACGCCGAAGAGCAGTCGGCGGCGGGCGGCGGTCCGGCGCAGGTGTGGGAGTACTGGGACGGCGGCGGCTGGCAGGCACTGGCGGGGGTCGAGGACGAGACGCGCCGGCTGCGGTCGCCGGGCATGCTGGCGCTGATCGGTCCGGCGGATGGCGAAGCGCTGGCGCGGTTCGGCACACCGCTCCACTGGGTGCGCGCGCGGCTCAAGGAGGACGAGCCGCCCGGCGTGCCGGTGATCAACGCCATCCACATGAACGCGGTGTGGGCGTCGCAGAACCAAACCATCGTCAACGAGCCGCTCGGCGCGAGCACCGGCCAGACCAACCAGGGGTTCGCGTTTCGCCAGGTTCCGGTGTTGGAGGGCCAGGTCATCGAAGTGCGGGAGCTTGCGGGCCGCCGCGCCGACGTCGAATGGCGGATCGTGGCGCTGGACGTCCTCAACGGCGACGAGCGCGCCGTGCGCGATATCGAAGACATGCTGGCCGCGGACGGTACGCCGCTGGAGTTCGAGTACGGTACGCTGCGGTTCAAGCGCGATCGCCAGAAGCGGGTCACCGAGGTATGGGTGCGCTGGGAGGAGCCGGCGCGCGGGCACATGCGGTTCTCGGCGTCGGGCGATCGCCACTACACCGTCGACCGGGCGCGTGGGCGCGCCGCGTTCGGCGACGGCCACAGGGGCAGGGTACCACCGGTCGGCGCGCCCATCCTGGCGCGCCGCTATCGGACCGGCGGCGGGGTCGCCGGCAACGCCGCCGCCGAAGCCATTAACCAGGTGCTGGGGGCGGTCGGCGCCGTCGAGAAGGTCTTCAACCCGCGGCCGGCGCAGGGCGGGGCAGACGGCGAGCTGGCCGAGACGGTGCTGCTGCGCGGCCCGCAGACCGTCCGCCATCGCGGCCGTGCCGTGGCGGGTCCGGACTTCGCGACGATGGCGCGCGAGGCGGCGTCGAGCGTCGCCGTCGCCCGGGCGATCCCCGGCCGCGATCCGTCCGGGCGCCGGGCGCCGGGCTGGGTGACCGTGGTGATCATCCCGCAGAGCGCCGAATCCCGGCCATGGCCGTCCTTCGGCCTGCGCGAGGCTGTGCGCCGCTACATCGCCCGTCATGCCGCCGCCGACCTGGTGGCAGCCGACCGCATTTATGTCACCGGTCCCGTCTACGTCCCGGTCGACATCGATGCCGAGATAGCCGTCCGCGATGCCTCGACGGCCGGCGCCGTCGAACAGGCGGCGCGGGGCGCCATCGCGGCGTTCCTGCACCCGCTGAGCGGCGGCGCCGACGGCCGCGGCTGGCAGCCGGGCCGCGCGGTCTACCTCTCGGATGTGGCGGCGGTGCTGGAGCGCGTGTCCGGGGTGGACTACGCCGTGAGCGTGGCGCTGCTGCGCGACGGCGCCGTGCAGGGACTTTCGGCGCGGGTGCCGGAAGATGGGACCGTCGTGGCCGGCGACATCCGGCTCAAGCTCCGATCGAGCGAGGCGTGATCATGGCGCTGCCGATGCCGAACCTCGACGATCGCCGCTGGGCCGACCTGGTCGAGGAAGGCCGCGCCCTCTTGCCGGTCTACGCGCCGGACTGGACCGACCACAACGACTCGGACCCCGGCATCACGTTCATCGAGCTCTTGGCCTGGATCGCCGAGATGGACGTGTATCGGGTCAACCTCATCCCGGAGCGCCATCGGCGGAAGTTCCTGGCGCTGGCGGGGATCCGCCTACGGCCGCCCGCACCGGCACGCACGGTGCTGGGTCTTGGCTTCGACGCGACGAAGGTCGGATCGCAGCCGTTCCGGCTGCCCGCCGGCACGGAGTTCGCCGGCACCGACGTCTTCGGCGTCCGAACGCTGTTTCGCGCCAAGCATGCCGTGACGGTCGCTCCGGCGAGGCTCGAGTCGATCCAGCGCGAGATCGAGGGGCGGTTCCACGACGTGACGGGGCTTCCCGCCGCCGGCGAGCCGCTGCGGCCCTTCGGCGATGACCCCCGCCCGGGCGCCGCGCTCTACCTTGGCTTCGACGTCGCGTTCCCGCGGGACGAACCGGTGAGCCTCTACTTCCTTGGCGCGGATGCGGCTGTGAGCGCGACCGAACGCCGATCTCTGATCCGTGAGTGGTCGGCGAACCACGAGGGGTGTGACGAGCTGTCCGGCACGATGGGGTGTGTTCGTGTTCCCGCCGGCAACGCGACGGCGTCGGCGCTGCCGTGCGCCGATACACAGATCGTCCTGCCTGGGGCTATGGCGTCGCGCCCGGCCACGACGTCGTCGCGGCGCATCGACAAGGCTGCGGCACTGAGGCACCACTCGGTGCGCACGGTATGGGAGATTGCGGTGGCGCCGGGCGTGTGGCGGACGCTGGATCCCGACCGGGGCGAAGTGCGCGACGGCACGCGGGCGTTCACGCTCGACGGGCGGGTCGTCCTCCGGGCGCCGGCGGCCATGATCGGTCAGGCGATGGGGTCGGTGCGGGCCAATCGCTACTACGTACGCTGCCGGCTGGCCGCGGGGCAGTACGACGCGGCGCCGGCGATCCACCACGTCATCGTGAACGGTGTGCGCGTGGAACAGGCGGTCGAGAGCGGGGGGGAAGGCATCGCGGCCGGCGGGGCCATCGGCACCGGCGAGCCGTTCCAGCGCATCGCGCTGCCCGAGAAGCCGGTGATCGCCTCCAGCGTGCGGCTGTTCACGGAGCCTGGGCCCGATGGGACGTGGGCGCTGTGGGAGCGGCGCGATGACCTCGACGCGTCGTCGCCGACGGACCGACACTTCGTGCTGGATGCTACCGCTGGCGAGATCACGGTCGGCGATGGGGCCCATGGGTCGACCGTGGGGGAAGGCAGCGAGATTCAGGTGGACTACCGTGTGACCCGCGCCGAAGCCGGCAACGTGCCCGCCGGGACCATCCGGGCGCTGGCCGGCAAGGACAGGTTCCGGCATTGGGAGGCGCTTGTCGCGGCGGTCGAGGACCGGGTCGCGGAAATGGAGCGATCGACGCCCGGCCTGTCGGTCGGTGCCGCGGACGCCTTGTCATGGATCGACGCGCTCGTGGTGTCGCAGCCGTTTCCGGCCGCCGAAGGCGCGGCTGCCGAGACGCTGGCCCATGCTGAGGGCCGCGCAATCGAACGGATGGAGGAACGAACCCGGGCGGTGACGCTGGAGGACTTCGAGCAGGTCGCGCTTCACACGCCCGGCGTCCGGCTGGCACGGGCGCATGCGTGCGCCAACGTACATCCGCGCCTGCCTTGCTACCGTGCGCCGGGCATCGTCACGGTGGTCGTGATCCCCCATCTGCCCCAGGCGCGGCCGATGCCGTCGGCCGAGCTGCGGCGCACGGTCGCGTCCTACCTGGCCCGTCGGCGTCTGATCGGCTCGCGCATCGAGGTGGTCGGCCCGACGTATCACGTCGTCACGGTGCGCGCCAAGGTGCAGTTGCTTTCTGGGGTCGGCCCTGGCGGCGCACGTGAGCGGATCGCGGCAAGTCTGGAGCGGTTCTTCCACCCGCTGAAAGGCGGCACGGACCAAGAGGGCTGGCCTCTCGGTCGGGATGTCTACCGTTCGGAGGTGTTGCAGGTGATCGACGAGACGGCGGGCGTGGACTTCGTCGTGGACCTCGAGCTGGTGGACGAGGATGGGCTGGCGTCGTGTGCCAACCTCTGCATCGGGCCGTTCGGCCTGGTGGCGTCCGGCCGGCACGCCATCGAAGTGAGGCAGCCATGAACGCGTTCGATCGCCGTGCGCTCGAACGCGTGCGGCACCTCCCGGGCGAACGCCTGCGCGGGCGCGACTTCCGGGCACAGGCGGCCATCGACGATCAGCTGCGTTGGTGGCACAACCGCGCGCTGCATCAGGCCTATGGCGTGGCGACGGGCATGGAGGTGCGGGATTCGGCGACGATGAAGCGCCCGATGGTAGGTGCGGCGGCTGTCGAGATCAGCCCCGGCGTCGCTTATGACGCCTATGGGCGCGAGATCATCAGCCCGTTCCCCGTTCGCCGCGCCGTGCCGAAGATCGGCGACTGGACCCTGGTCGTGTCGTACCGAATGCCCGTCCGGGTGGAACCGCCGCCGCCGCCGTCGCCGGCACCTCAGTTGCCGGCGCCCTGTCCTTCGGCGTGCGACATCGGCGGCGTTACGACGGCGGTATTCACCTGGGTGCCGCCTCCAGCGGCGCCCAGTCGAGATGCCGTATCGCTCGTGACGTTCCGAGCGAATGGGGAAGTCAAGGTCCACACGACGTTTACCCATGCGATGGCGCGACCGCTGGTCGCCAGCGGCGAAACGCGGCTGGGGTTTACGCCCTGGATCGTGTGGAAGGTCGCCGAAGTGGGATCGCTGGGATTGGAGACCGAAGTCGATACCTCCGCGGCGTTGTTCGCGCCCGAGCATGGGGTGCCCTGTTACTTCGCGTGGTTGAACGAGGTGATCGAGGTCGGACAGGGCAGTGACAAGCTTCCGCAGCCGCGCGGGTTTTTCGGTCATGTCGCTCCCGGTGCCGATCATCGGCGATTCACGTTTCGCGTGCTCATGCGGAACGTCTCCCTCACTCACGGCGAGGCTGCGAATCGATTTGGCGACACCGGGGCTTGGTTGGCGTTCGGCGAACATCTTCAGGTGTGCTGGCTCGGCGTTCAGTGTCTGACGTGCCTGAAGGACCTGCAAGCAGAAGACTCGGGAGAGTGACGCATGTTGACCACGGGCTCCAGCGACTTCCAGGCTCACGAGCGACCGGCGTTCTTCAACGGTCAACGCCTGCTCGCGTCCGATCTTCAAGCCGTCGAGATCGCCAACCGCGAGATGCGCTGGCTGCACAACCGCTCACTGCACCAGGTGGGCATCGGCAGCGGGCTGGCGATCGTCGGCAACAAGGGCGATCGCGTGGTCACCGTCATGGCGGGCTACGCGATCGACGATCTTGGGCGCGAGATCGTGCTAACGGAAGCGGTCCAGCTTGCGCTCCCGCCGGTCGCCGGCGCCGGAAAGGGTACGCCCGCCATCTACGATCTCACCATCAACTACGCCGATGATGACGACCTGAACGAGGCGGAAACGCGGGCGACGATCTGCGCGCAGTCCGAGCGTGGCGCCGTGCGATTGCGCGAGGCTCCGGCACTCTGCTGGGTATTGGTCAAGACCGAGCACGAAATCTCCCCCCTCGTCAAGTCCGGTCGCCGTATCCTCTTGGGCCGCGTGCGCATCCTGAACTGCGAGCTCTTCAGCCTTGAGATCGACCGCCGCCGAAACGCCAGGCCGTCGAAGCAGCCGTACATCGCGTGCGGCGTCGCCAATCCGGTGGCGTGGACGCCTTGGACGACAAAGAACGACAAAGGAAGCGACATCATTATCGGCTTATGCGCCGAGATCGACACCTCCACGGCGCGTTTTGGAGCCGTGCCGTGCTACACCGTTCGGATCGACGGCAAGCGGCCGTTGGATTGGCGGGTGAACGCATACGTGCACTCTGCCTTTGACGGGCCGGTAACCGTTTTCGATCCCCGCTCCGATGGCTTTACGGTTGGAGTGTTGCTGATGGAGATCCCGCCGCCCAGACCTGCTCAGCCTATAGAAGTCCCGCCCGGCGGTGGGCTCAACGTGGTTCGCGAAGTGGCCATGCCGGCAGCGTCCGCGGCGACACCGGCAGCTACTGGAGCTGCCGTCGAAGGGGTCTCTATGCCGAGCGCCTCGGTCGCTGCACCGAGCGCTTCGATCACTGATGCACTCCGGCCCGTTTTTTCGCCCTGGTCCGTCGTATGGATGGGCGTCGAGGGATGACGATGCACGGCGCGCCACGCTTCCGGTACCTCAATCGCGAGAACCGTTGGGCCGGGTTCACGTTGAGGGGCCTCACCCTGGACGAGGACGGCGCCCTGCGCCTGGCGCATCTGCCGGGGTTGGAGGGCGACGCGCCGGCGGGCCTCGCCGCGCTGCCCCGTCCGACGGAGCCCGGCGGCATCGCGGTAGGCCCGGACGGTGCGGCGTACTTCGCCGATGTCGTGCGGCATCAGGTGTGGCGCGTCGACCCGTGCGACGGGAGCCGGGCGCCGCTGGCCTGCATCGGTGGTCCGGGCGATGTGCCGGGGACGGTGTACGAGCCGCGGGGTCTGGCCTACCACCCGTCCCGCCGCGCGCTGGTTGTGGTCGACAGCCTGAACCACCGCTTGCAGCTCTTCGAGCTCGCGACGCTCCAGCTCGTCGACGTGTGGGGCGGTTGGGGCGATGGCGACGGGCAGTTCCGGAAGCCGTGGTCTGTAGCAGTCGATCGCGAGGGCAGCGTCTACGTGACGGAGCACACGACGGCGCGGGTGCAGAAGTTCGATGCGAAAGGACGCGTCGATGTCGGGTTCTGGGAAAAGGTTCGAAGCGCGATCAAAGAGAAGGAGCTTGCGTGGCAGCGGCCGGTCGCCGTCGCGACCAGCGGCGGCCGGCGCAAGGGCAGGGTCTACGTCCTCGACGGCGCCGCGGGCTGGGTCCATGTCTTCTTTGCGACGGGTGTCCATGAACGCAGTCTCAAGGTCGAAACAGACCAGGGGTCGGGTGTCGCACATACTTCGATCGAACCGATCGAGCCCATGGGTCTCGCCGCTGACGCCGAAGGCATCTACGTCGGCGACAATGCCGGCCGGCGCATCCTGCGCTTCCTGGCCGACGGCACGTTCGTCGGGGCAGCCCTAGGATACGACGGGCCGGTGGCGGCGTTGGGGATCGACGGGCAGGGTGGCCTGATCGTCCAGCCCGGCGCGGGCATGGCGCCCGTGACGCTGACCGTGCGCGGCGGCCATGCCCGCTACGGATATGCGTGGGGGGGACCGTTCCGCAACGACAGCTACCGCGCCGAGCAGTGGCACTGGATTACGTCGGAGCTGGAGGCGAAGCCCGGCGCGCATGTACAGCTATTCGTCCTCTGCACGCGGCCCGAAGAACCGGCACCGGTGGGCGATCCCCCGTGGCGTGGCCGGGTTCAAGACTTCGACAATGCGCTGAAGGCCGGGCTGTCGCATGGCCCCGGGCTGTCCGCAACCGGACAAGCGGTGCCTTCGCCCTGGTTGGGACTACCGATCGATGTGACGGAATGCCTGGTGCCCGGCGCGCCGGGAGGCGAGTTGGTGTGGGTGGGCGTGGCCATGACCGGTGACGGTCTGGAGAGCGCGGCGCTCAAGCAGGTCCGGCTGGAGTTCGATCATCTGACGTGGCTGCCCCACTTGCCCGCGGTGTATCAGGGCGACGATGCGTCGCGCCGCTTCCTGGCGCGCTTCCTGACGATGTTCGAGAGCCTGTTTAGCGAAGCGGAGCGGAGCATCGATCGGTTGCCGCAGTACTTCGACGCCGCGGCGGCGCCGAAGTCCGGGCTGGCGTGGTTGGGCAGTTGGCTCGGGCTGGAGGTCCACGAGGACTGGTCCGAGCCGACCAAACGGCGTGCGATCGCGGAAGCGATCGAGATGCACGGCCTGCGGGGAACGGTCGAGGGGCTCCGGCGCGCCGTTCGGCTTTACACGGGCGCAGACGTGCGGATCCAGGAACCCTACCTGACGACCCAGTGGTGGTCGCTGGCGCCGCCGGCCGGCGACGCGGCGTCGTCCCTGGAGTCCGAAGGCTCGGTGCTCGGCCTCACCACGATGCTGGCACCGGCGGCGCCTCAGGGCGCAATCGTCGGGTCCACGGCGACGCTGGACGGGTCGCACCTCATCTCAGGCGATCAGGTCGGCGAGCCGCTGTTTACCGACGTCGCCCATCAGTTCAGCGTACTGCTTTATCGCGGGGCAGGCTACAGCGATGCCGTCCGCGATGCAGTGCGGGCCGTGATCGATCGCGAGCAGCCGGCGCACACCACCTACCAGCTTTGTGTCATCGAGCCGCGCATGCGGATCGGTTGGCAGGCCCGGGTCGGCATCGACACCGTGGTGGCGGGCCCGCCGGGCGTGTCGCCCTTGGGCGATGCCGATGCCGCCGCGCCCGAAATCACCCTCGGGGGCGATCCCCCGGGCGCAATCGGCGACCGGAGCCGTCTGGGCGTGACGACGCGCCTGCGCTAGAGAAAGAACATCCGTGCGCATCCATCCAGCGTATCTTCAGGAGGAACGATGAACCGCTCGCAACGAGCCAGATCGAGGGGTACCGACATCACGTCGCCGCTCCGCAACAATTACTTCCACGGCAAGATGATGGATGCGTACCACTTCCAGCTGGAGACGCACTATCACAACCACTTGCGCTCGATGCTGAACAGACTGGTGATCGGCCGGGGCGTGGTCTGCGGGCTCAACGTCACGCATCGGCAGGACTGCGACGGCTGCGAAGAGCCCGAGACTCCCGTGATCGACATTGCCCATGGCGTGGCCATCGATGCCTGGGGGCGGCCCATCGTGGTGCCGTCGGACGTCAAGTGCCTGCCCATTCCGAAGGACAGGATCATCGAGGCTCTGGAGCTGACCGAGGAGTATGGGGGCGCGGGCACCGCCAGCCGGCACGTCGGCCATGGCCCTCCGGGCAAGGACGACGACGACGATGAGAAGGGGCCCAACGGTTGGGTGCAGGTGCTCATCGGCTACCACGAGTGCCAGGTCGACCCGGTGCCGGTGTTGGCGGGGGACTGCCACGGCGGGCAGTCATGCAATGCCGGCACCATCCGCGAGTGGTACAAGTTCGACTTCCGTGCCGGCCGATCGCAGCGCATCGATCTGCACTGCAACATCCCGGATGTCGTCACACGCGGCCGGGTGAACTACGACAAGATCGTCGACTGGGTCACGATCCCGGACGAGAACGAGCTTACGGGCTGCCGCGAACGTCCCGAAGCGTCGTGGCTGCCTTTGGCCGACGTGCACTTCGATCTGGATGAATCCGGCGACGCGCCGCGCTTCGTCATCGATCGTGTCGACATCTACCGCCGGCGGGTGGCGTACTCCAACCGGCTGCTCTTCGAGATGCTCTTGGACCTCATCCAGGCCCGGCGTGGCCCCAACCGATGACCACTCAGCACGAGGTGAGACATGCAACGCACCACTGATTGCGGCTGCGGCTGCGGCCAAGGCCACGCCGGCGTGATGGAGCGGCCGCGCTACTTCCCGCGCCAGCTCATCACGCCCGACGACATGAACCTTGAGCAGGCGTACTTCCGCGACAAGATGCGGCGGCACAACAAGTACCTCCATGGCTGGGGCGTCGTGTGCGGGGCGCAGGTTTGTGCGGCCACAATGAAGGGAAAGGACGCCTCCGGCAAAGAGGTCGACGTCCCCAAGCCCTGGACCGTCGTGGTCCAGCCGGGCTACGTCCTCGGCCCCGGCGGCGACGAGATCTACATCGATTGCCCGCGCGAGGTCGACGTTCGCACGTCAGGGCTGGCCGTGAAGTCCGGCGAGCCCGCGGGTGCGTGGGAGGATCCGTGGTGCACGCCGGTCCGCGTCCCGAACAACGAAGCCGGCACGGTCTACATCGGGGTGCGCTACAAGGAGTTCAAGACGCGCAAGGTCCCGGTGTACCCCGCCGGGTGCGGCTGCGACGACACGCAATGCGAGGAGTCGCGCTGGTGCGACGGCTACGAGATCTGCATCCTGGACTCGTGCCCGGACTCCCACAAAGGCCCGCCGCCGCTGAGCATGGTCGCCAATGCCAAGACGGCTGAGACGCTCGTTGGCAACCCATCTCCCCCGTGCCCTGGCTGCAGCGACGACTGCGTGGTCCTGGCCAAGGTCTCGTTCAACGCCGAGGGGACATTCGGCGATAACGGAATCGACCACTGCGCCTGCCGGCGGAACGTGCTGTCGTTCGGGCATGTGTGGTGGGGGTGTGGGGAGGCAGTGACGGATGGTACGAACGGTTCGGGCGGCGTTGAGCCTCCCACATCTGGGGAGTGTGAGATCGTCGTGCATCGGATTGTTGCGCAGTACAAATATACCAGCGGGGCGCCGCAAATGGTACGAGAGATTACGCGACATGGCGGCACAGCCGATAGCGCGATCAAGTGGGGCCCAGTGCCACACGACATCGCGAAGTACATCGAAGTGACTCTTGAAGGGGATGGATTCCTTTGCGGTAACATTGCAAAAGAGACTCAAGTATCTGTTGGCCAAGGACTGAGGGTCGAAAGTTCTTGGGTCGAAAGAGTAGAGTTGACGAACAGTCGACAGCGCCTTATCTTCCAACTCGTTCGCGACGAGGCTCCGGTGTTCACTCCGGGCTTTCGATCACTCACTATCATCAACGCCGTGGGTAAGTCATGGCGACTCGATAATATCATCGAGGTGACAGAATAGTCGGCGCGAAAGGGGTCGTGAGCCGTGGTCAACGCATTCGCCGTGATGCTCATGCAGCCAGACCTCCCGGATGCCAAGACGATCCAGGACAACCTCGACTGGTTTGTCAGTGCAGTCGTGACGGTGCTTGCCTTCTTGCTGCCCTATCTCATTCGCCATTACGGCCTCATCGCCTCGAAGGGCCGGGCCGATCGGCTGGGCCGGATCGTCGCCCTCGCCGACCAGGCCGTGGCGATGGCCGAGGAGCGGGCGCGGAAGGATGACCTGCCGCTGGGACCGGACCGTACGGAGCGCCTGAGCAAGTTGGCGACGGCGGTCGAGTTCGTGAAGAAGGAGCTGCAGAAGTCGGGCATCGAGGTCGATCCGGAAGAGGCCAAGAACTACGTCATCGCCGCCTACGGGTCGAAAGTCGGCAGCGTCCTGCCAGTCGGCGCCATCGCCGCAGCGACGGCCGCCGTGGCCGACAGGCTCCAGAGCCTGGATCGGCGCGCGGACGTCGCGCTGCCGCCCGGCGTGGATCGCGCGACCCATCTGATCGGCCTCGCCGCCAACGCACTGCAGGTGGAGCTGGCCAAGTCGGGCATCAGCATCAGCGCCGATGACGCCGCGAGCTGGCTCAGGGCGGAGGTCTTCCGACGGCTGGAGGGCGACGATGCCGCCCTTCCCGCGAGCGACCAGCTGGAGCGGCTGGCGACCGAAGCGTATGCGTTCGTCGACCGGCTCAGGGCGGGCGGAAAGCTCGCGCTACAGGCGTCCGGACCCGCGGAAGAGACCGACTTGCGCATCGCGGCCGCCTGGCTGCTCAGCGAAGTTAGCGAACGCGGGCTGCCGGTGTCGCTGGACCAGGTGGAGGGCGCGATCCTCGCGGCGCGGGCCGCGCGGGAGGGAGGCTCACTGAGGCGATAACGGGTCGGTCTGCTGCTACCAAGAGAATTCTCCGCTCGCTTTTCTTCATGGCTGAGGAGGCCCCACCTTGACCGTAACACGACGCATCTTTGTTAGCAGCCCTCGTGACGACCACCTGGATGCTCGCCGTCGCAGTATCAAGTGGGCGATCGTCGAGCAAATCGAGACCCTGGGATACGAAGTGCAGATGTTTGGATCGCCTGAGGGGGGTCGAGGCTTGGTCAAGTCGCAGTCTTGGAGTTCTGGTGAGGCGCATAATGTCATGAAGCGATGTATTGGTGCAGCGGTCCTCGGACTCCCGATTTGGCGCGCTAGATCAATGGTAAAGAACGAGCCTTTCTCGCTGGTCTCAGAATATTGCCACTACGAAGGTGCCATGGCACGTGTGTATGGCCTCCCGATCCTTGCAGCAATAGAGAGCAATACAGCGGAAAGAGTCTTGTTCAACCATTACGCCGGCGATACGGCCAAAGTAATTCCAGTAGATGCCGACCCGGCATGGGCAGCGCAGGACGACTTCCGCGCTTTCCTGGGAACTTGGCACTCCCAGCTTTCAGAACGCAAGGACATCTTCTTGGCATACAGCGGCAAACTGGTCGGGACGGCAGCCAGCATTCACAACATTCTGACGAGCTTGGGGGCAACCGTGCTCGACTGGAAGCGCGACTTCGTAGGAGCAAGAACGATCCTCGAGCAAGTGGACGACGCCGCGAGGCGTACGAGTGGTGGTGTGTTTCTGTTCACACGCGACGACCGAATCAAAGGAGGCGTCGCGCAGGCGGCGCCTCGCGACAACGTGATCTTCGAGGCGGGATTCTTCGCAAACGCCAAAGGCCATGAACGCACGTTGATTATAAGAGAAGAAGGTGTGAAAATGCCCGCTGATCTCGGGGGCGTCATCTACGAGTCCTTGCCTGATAGAGCAGACGTGTCGAGCCTTGAAGAGCGGTTGCGGCTTTTCCTCAACGTTGCCATCTGAGGGAGCGTGATGCAGTTGGTATCACCCGCTGCGGAACACTCGCTCGTCGATTTGACTTCCGTCGATCAAGCCTTCGTCGCGTCTCGTGCGCAATGTAGGTCGACCAAGCATCTTGGCTCACGCACCGAACCTCACGGCGGATCGATATGGATCATGCTAATCCAGTCGCCGCCCGCCGTACCATTGCCGCTGACCGCGACGTCGCCGATCCGATACGGCGGGATGTTGTTGCCATCTAGCGCCCGCCCGTTTTCCACGTTCAATCCCGAGCCCTGGGCATCCAGGATGTAGTCGCCGCGCAGCACCACCGTCACGCGGTGGACGCGCTCCAGGATTCCGCTCCACTTCCCCGCGTCGCCGCTGTCGTCGAGCTGCAGCAACACGCCCTGTGCCTTCGCCGTCGGGCTGGGGTCCGCGCTCATGTCTGGTGGGATCGGCAGATCGTCCCATCCGACGACGAGCCGGACCCTAGCCGAGCGCCGCTCGTACCCGCCGATCAGGCCGGGGACATCCTTGCCATCGCGCATGGCGATGTCCACATCGAGGTCCACGTTGTCGACCGATGAGTCGATGGCGACCGGGATCACCTGCATCGGCAACACGGCCTCGAACTCGAAGTTGGCGAGGTCGGCGAAGGACTTCTGGATCTCGGTATCGAACGGTGCGAACAACAGGTTCTTGAGCTTCGGCGTCAACTTGAACGAGACCTTCACGAACACGCTGCGACGGTGCAGCGTACGCACGAGCACGGGGTTGAGGAACGCGATCAGCAGCCCCGGCTGCTCGGCTCCGCGCCGTCGCGTTCGGGAGTAGAGGTTCTTTCCGAACTGCGACCGGTTCACCACTTCGTCGTGGTACCAGCTTGTGCCGATCACTTGATTGAACGTCGGCATAGCGCCCAATCCAGCCGGGCCTGTCGGTCCTTGTGGTCCGGTGGGGCCGGTGGGACCGGGGAAGCCGGTTCCGATCGCACCGGTGGGGCCAGTAGGACCGACAGCGCCCGCACCGGTCGGCCCGGTCGGCCCGGTGGATCCAGTGGAGCCGGTCACGCCAACTCCCGTCGGGCCGGTAGGGCCGGTTGGACCGGGCAAGCCGAGGCCGGTGGGGCCGGTAGGACCGACAGCGCCGAGGCCGGTCGGGCCGGTGGGGCCGGGCAGGCCGACGCCGGTCGGGCCGGTGGAGCCAGTCGATCCGATAGGCCCGGTCGGACCGGTGGGGCCGACGGTACCGCCGTTCACGTCGCCAGTCGGTCCGGTTGGACCTCGGGGTCCAGTTGGGCCGGGCGTGCCTTTCGGACCGGTGGGGCCGAGCAAGCCGACGCCGGTTGGTCCGGT
The DNA here is from genome assembly GCA_003576755.1 of bacterium. Taxonomy (GTDB): domain Bacteria; phylum Chloroflexota; class Anaerolineae; order Epilineales; family Epilineaceae; genus UCB3. The sequence goes on from QEVT01000002.1 coordinate 34,260, forward strand.
GGAGCCAGCCGAACCGGTCGGGCCGGTTGGGCCGGTGGAGCCATGGGGTCCAGTTGGGCCGAGTGCGCCGGTGGGGCCCGTGACTCCCGATCCCGCCGGTCCGGTTGGGCCTGTTGGGCCGGGTATTGCAGTGCCTTCCGCAAAGGCGATAGGGCCCGTCGGTCCTATCGGCCCTGTCGGCCCGGTGGCACCCATGGGGCCAGTCGCACCGTCGGATCCACAGGCGCCAGTCGGCCCGATTGAACCTGTTGGTCCTGTTGGGCCGTCGCTACCGTCGACGCCGGTCGGACCGATGGCGCCGGTCGGACCCATTGGACCGGTTGCCCCGGTCGGACCATCGTGCCCATCCGCGCCCTTCGAGCCGATAGGACCGGTCGGTCCAGTCGGGCCTGCCGGGCCCGAGGCTCCGTCACACCCATCCGCACCCTTCGGCCCGGTAGGACCCTCTTGTCCCGTGGACCCGATTGGGCCGGTGAATCCGATTGGACCCGTGGAGCCGGTCGGACCCATTGGACCGGTCGGGCCCGTCGCGCCGTCGCAGCCGTCCGCGCCTGCCGGGCCCGCAGGGCCGGTCGGGCCGGTCGGTCCTGTGCAGCCACTCGAACCACACGGCCCGCTGGGTCCTTCAGGTCCAGGCGGGCCGGGTGGGCCGACGATGCAGATCGTGTCGCTCATGATGGTATCGAGTGTGATGGACTAAACGGTCAGTCTCGACGGAGGTGCAGGTGCTTCATCAGGCATTGATCCGAATGACACTGTACCAGTCGTTGCCCTCCACCCCGTGTCCACTGGGCCTTTGGGGGACACCGGGCGCAATGGGAGCGCCGTCAAGGGCATGGACCCTGTCGTCATCATCCTGCTCCCCGAGAATCCAGGCGCCGCGGAGCACGACGGTCAACGCGTGGATCCGGAAGTGACGGTTATCCTTGCCAAGCCATTTGCGCCAGAACTCCTTCCAGTCTGGTGCAGGGTTGTCGACGAAGATCCGGACACCGTTCACTCCGGCATCCGGGTTGACCCCCACTGGCTGAAAGTCCTTGATCAGGGGTCTCGGAAGAGCCGGAAACAGTTCCGCTTTCACCTGGACAGGCTCGATGCGAACCGGTATCCGGCGCGACCGAATGGTCCGGACCGGCGCGACTCCCGCCATCTCCTTCTCGAACGTTTCATCCGCGTCCGCGATGAGCAGTACCGTGTCGATGTTCAGGGTGGCAACTTGAACGCTCTGACTGAACTGCACGACAAAGCCGACCTTGTCCGCTGCTTCGCCACAACCGCTGTAGGCAGCCAACAGCCCATCGACGTTGACCGGGGTTCGCGCCTGCGACCAGCTCGCGTTGACAACGTGCAGCATTCCGCGAGCGTCGATTGCGGAGCCTCCGGCACCGGGAAGACCGCGTGGGCCGGTAGCGCCTCGCGGACCGGTCGGCCCTTGCGGGCCCGGTAGTCCTTGGCCCTCGGGACCAGTCGGCCCCGCAGGTCCCGGCGGCCCCTCAGGGCCCGTCGGACCGATCGGGCCCGTGATACCCAGGGGTTCACCGTCTACAACCACGACGCCGGTCGGGCCTCGCGGGCCAGTGGGGCCAGTCGGTCCAGCGGGGCCTTGTGCGCCGGCGCCTGTTGGCCCAGTAGGTCCATCGGGTCCACGTTCGCCAACACCGGTGGGGCCAGTCGGTCCAGCGGGGCCTTGCGCGCCGACGCCTGTTGGCCCAGTAGGTCCATCGGGTCCACGTTCGCCAACACCGGTGGGGCCAGTCGGTCCAGCGGGGCCAAGTGCGCCGACGCCGGTAGGCCCGGTGGGCCCCGCCGGGCCAGTGGCACCGGTAGCTCCCTTCTCCCCACACTCGGTTGGCCCGGTGGGTCCCGCCGGACCCGTGGGACCGGCAGGTCCAGTAGGCCCCGCCGGGCCAGTAACGCCGGTTGCACCCTTCTCCCCGCACTCCGAAGGTCCGGTGGGCCCCACTGGACCCGTGGGACCGGCAGGTCCAGTAGGCCCCGCCGGGCCGGTGGCGCCGGTAGCACCCGTCTCCCCACACACCGAAGGCCCGGTGGGCCCGATTCCGGTTGGCCCAGTGGGCCCTGCCGGGCCAGTGGCGCCGGTAGCACCCTTCTCCCCGCACCCGGTCGGCCCTGTCGGTCCCGCGGGCCCTGTAGGGCCCATGGGCCCACGAGACCCGGTGGAACCCTCCGGCCCTGCCGGTCCGGCCGGACCCGTGACTCCCGGCCGTCCCTGCGGTCCCTGCTTTCCAACGGGACCGGGTGGGCCAACGACGCAGATGGTGTCGCTCATGATGTGTTCCTGGGTGTGAGGAGGCCGTGTGAGATATGCGTAGGTCGAGCGCGATCGACGGTGCGGCACGTGCTTGCCGCCGGGCGAGGCACAGGATGGCCACAACGTAGGGCGAAGCTTGCCAACCTGTATTGTGGGTGTGAAGTGTCTGTGTCACTGTCTCTTCAATGTCTCTTCGGGCGTCTGCGGCCCACCTAAACCCTGTGTATCGCCTTGTAGCCGTCGCCGGATTGACAATTGTCGCGGCAAGCCTTCATCATTCCGCCTCGTCAAGCCACTCGGCGCGATGGCGAGCACGTCATCCTTCTCACAAGGCGATCGCGATGCGAGTCCTGATCCGAACGTACGACTTCGACGATCTCGGCGGCAGCGGGGCGTCCATGCGCACCGTCGCCGACTTCCTCCAGGCGTGCGGCGACGAGACTTGGGCCCCACGCGGCCGCGAGACGCTCGAAAGGCTGCGCGCGTGGTCGCCGGGCGTCGTCTTGGGCCAGCAGTGGGCGACGGAAGAGGCCAGTATGTGGGCGATCGCCTTGGGCGTTCCCTTTGTGATGTTCGTCCGCGGGCCCGGACAGTACGAGCACTTCATGCCTCAATGCGATCTGGTTGTGTTCAACGCTTCGTCGCAGCTCGAACTCGCCCTTCCGGCCATTGGAAGGACGCCGGCCGCGGTGCTCCATCCGCCGGTCCTGCCGGCAGACTACGCCACCGACGGCGGCGGATCGCACATCACGCTCATTGGAACGGGCGCGCTCAAGGGTGCCGATCGATTCCTGACACTGGCACGGAAATTCCCAGACCATCCCTTCCTGTGGGTAACCGACGAACCTTCGGAAGCACCTCCTTCCAACGTAGAAGTGTGCCCGAGGACACCGAACATGCGGTCGATCTACGCCCGCACCAAGCTGCTCGTGATGCCATCGCGAAGCGAATCCTACGGCCGCGTTGCCATCGAAGCGGCCATGAGCGGCATTCCGGTCGTGGCATCGGACCTGCCGGGCATCCGCGAAGCGACGGCCGGGCACGCGGTCTTGGTCGCGGACGAGCGGGAATGGGTGACCGCAGTACGGAACGTGCTTGCGAACATCGAGCCGCATCGCCGCGCGGCGCTTGCGTTGGCGGCGCTCCGTGACCCCTCGGTCGAGCTCGAGGCCCTCCGCAGCCGACTCCAGGCCTTGGTCGATGCCGGCCGCCGTCGGCCGACGCTGTCGCTGTGTATGACGGTCGCCAACGAGGCGGCGACGCTGGCCAAGGCCGTCGCGTCGGTGCGGGAAGTCGTCGACGAGGTGATCATCGGCGTCGATACGCGCTCGTCGGACGACACGGCGGCCATCGCGCGCACGCTGGCCACGGATTACTTCGAGTACACCGAATCGAGCCCGCCCGACTTCCGGCGGATGCGCAACCGCGCCATGGAGCGGGTACCAACCGACTGGGCCATCGTGTTGGATGGCCACGAGTGGATCGAGAACGCCCACCTGATCCGCCCGGCGCTCGAAACGACGGCTTGGTCCATCGAGATCCGAACGCTGTTCGAGCCCGACGCGAACCGCATCCCGGGTCTCTCGTTCCCCTTCCCGCGCATCCATCGGCGCCATGTACGGTTCGTCGGCGCGGCCGTGCACGAGGAGGTCTCGACGCCCGTCGCGCGCCGGTCACGACAGATCGACATCCGTGTCTGGCACGAGCGCAAGCCGGGCTCCGCCGCGACGACCCGCGGCGCCGAAAAGTCGGGCGCCGAGCTGGACGTGCTCCGGGCGGCATGGCAAGAGCGCAACGACCGCCGCGCGTTGTTCTACCTGGCCAACGGTCTGCGGGAGTCGGGGCGACTGGAAGATGCGGTCGAGGCATATTCAACCTACCTGGAGGCGCCGAACTTTGAGGAGGAGGGCTGGCAGGCCAGGCTGTATCTCGCCCGCTGCCACGCGGCCCGCCAAGCTTGGCCCGCGGCGAAGCAGTGCTTCGAGCAGGCGATCCTGGCGTGGCCGGAACGGGCCGAAGCCGTTATCGGCCTCGGGCATGTGCTCTTGGCGAAGGGAGAAGCGCGTCACGCGGCAGCATGGTTCCGCATGGCGGCCGGGTTGCCTGAACCGTCGGACTGTCGCCTCTTCGTCGAAGTGCCGGCCTATCGGTGGCAGGCCTGGCACGGCCTGGCGCTGGCACTGGACCGGCTTGGTGACTACGCCGGAGCGCTCGAGGCCGAGACGGAAGCCAAGGCCCGCGGCGCTGGTGCGTGGGCGGATGTGAACATCGGACGGTGGCGCGCGCTGTCGGGACATGGGACGGGAAACGGGGCGGGAAGCTGAAGGCGCTGCGGTCGATCAGGCGCTGGTGGGGGACGCGTTCGGCGGTGCGCTCGAGCGCCGCCCGCACCCCGTCGATCAGCCGTTCGTCGCCCGCGCGAAGGCTTGCCGCGTCGCCGGCAGTGCCGGCGCCGACGTCGTGTTCGCGGTAGAAGTTCAGGTTGATCGGCAGCTCGCGATCCAGCACGAGCGCGACGGCATCGGCGACGCCGGGCGGAGCCGTGCCCGCACAGCCCTCGGTGACATAGATCCGGCGATCGGTCCCCGGCGTAACCGCTATCCGTGGTGCGGGCCTTCCATCCACACCATCCACTTCAGGTTGATCTCGTCCCAGTCGTAGACGACGTTGGCGCCGTCGAAGGACTTGTCGGTCTGATAGCCGTACGGATCGTTGACGATCCAGCGCGTAGCGCCCGCCTCCTCGTAGAAGCCGCAGACGACGATCAGGTGATCCCACCCGAAGAGCTTGCCGCTGGCGATCACGGGGTGGCGGTTGCGCAGCAAGGTCTTGATGATCTCCGGCGCCTCGTTGGATTTGAACGCGAACTTGTCTGCGTTCCCCAGGGGGCCCAGGAAGTGCTTGAGCACCGCCTGAATGTTTGACGCCCGTGCGCACCATCCACCGCCGCAGTACTGCCCCACGACCGCGCCATAGATGCCCTGGCCCCGGCCGTTCTTCGGGGTCGCGGCCGAGGCGTCGAAGGTCCTTCCGCCGAAGGTGAAGGGATTGGAGACGTACCAGCCGAACTTGCTCTCATGCCCGTACCCGGCCGGCGCCGACACGGTGATCGGATGGGGTTCGAGCACACCGTAATGAGCGAGCACCATCGTCGTGCTCGTCGGCCCGCAAGCCCAATGGCCGTTAAAGTCGTCCGGCGTGTCCCAAAGTTGGTGGATGAAGGGAACGTCCAGGTTGACCTCCGGGTTCGGGATCGGATGGGTGAGGCTCCTGGGGGAGTCGGCGATGGCGCGCTCCTCATCGGGCGTGGTCTCCGGCGGGTAGCCGGCGCCCGCCACGCCGTCGAGGGCATCGTGATCGAAGCCGTCGGTCATGGTGATCTCCTGATGCTGGGCGATGGGTGGTATTGATGCGAACGGCAGTTCAGGCGGACGGATCAGGACGCCGGGTTCATCCCGGCGCCACCGACCAATCGTGGGCCGCGATCGCGTCCCAGCGCCCTGCGTCGAGCGCGGCGTTCCATTGGAAGAAGTTGGCGCCGGCGAGGTCGAAGGTCTCGCGCGCGGCAGTGAGGAAGGCGTCGATCGCCTCCGGCGTGGCCGAGATGCCGCCTTCCATGCGATAGGCGACGCCTGTCGGGAACACGGGCCGCGCATGGGGCAGCCGGGCGTGCTCGTCGAGGCTGCGCCGCAAGCTCTCGGCAGGCGGGGTGTTTAACCAGTAGACCCGGGGCATGTCCAGGTCGCAGTGGGCGAGGAACTCGGCCCAGGGGAAGGATCGGTGCAGGCTGGGGAAGCGGTAGCTGGAGAGGCCGATCGGCAGCTCCTGCAGGTCGGCGCGCAGGCGTTCCATGTAGTGTCCGGCGCGGCCGGGCTGGCCCTTGAAGTCGCCCTCGGCGTTGACGACGAAGCCATCGAGCCCGTACTGCTCGATGCGTCGGATCGCGACCTCTGCCTGCAGCTCGGGTGGGATGTCGACGATCTTGGCAGGATCGGCGTTGAGCCTGATGCCGTGGACGGCCTGCCAGCCCCAGACGCCTACGCCAGCCGCGCGCAGGGCGTCGACCAGCGGACGCACGCGATCGGTGCCGCCAGGGCCGAGGTTGAAGGGCGTGGCGTGGTCGGCAATCTTGACCAGCACATGCGTCAGACCGCCGCGCGCGGCCATGTCGGCCAGGCGGGCAAAGGGGTCGGCGGGACCGGGCTGGGCGGCGATGCGTTTGAGGAGCCGGTCGATCCGCCAGATCCACATTCCCTTGCCGCGCAGCCGCACGGCGGCCTCGGTGCTGGCGCCACGGGTCGCGATCTCCGGCAGATCGGCGCGATCCCCGCACCCCGCCGTCACCGGAGCAAGCGCGCGGTCCCTTGCCGCCACGACATCCCCGCGCACCCTGATGTTCGCCGCAGCGGGTGGCATCGCCCGGGCGTCGGTGGCCGGCGGGATCCCGCGCGTCGTCGGGAAGAGGTCGGGGAGACGCTGGTGGAGGAGCGTGCGTTCCTGGGCAGTGAGGTTCGGCAGATCATCGATCGCGGGGCCGGCGTAGGGGGCCTGGCGGGCCTTGACCAGATCGGTCAATCCAGCCGCGACGACGAGATCCCATCCCGCCTTGCCGACCTGCGCCGCGGTGAAGAACAGGGCGTTGATCACGTGCTGGTTGGTGTAGACAGGGGCGCTCGGACCTGCCGGGCCGCCATCGGGAGCGGAGGGGAAGAGCCGGTCGACGGTGGACCGATAAACCCCGAAGGCAGGCTTGCGACCGGTGGGATTGACCTGGCCACGGCGGTGCAGACCGTAGAACTGGCGCTGGCCCTGGTTGATCTCGAAGTCCTCGGTGGAAAACCAGATCGCCAGGGCGACATCCCGGTCGGCGGCGACGATCTCGAGGGCCAGGCGGAGGTTGTCGGCCTGGAAGCGCAGGTCGGCCTCGTTGTCGTCATTGCTCTCCCAGCCGATCTCGGAGACGTAGAGCGGCTTGGGACTGGTGCTGCCCTCGGCGTTGCGTATGGTGTTCAGCATCTCGGTGACATATCGCTTGTAGCAATCGCGGACGTCGCGGGCGTGCGCGCTGAAGTCCGGGTTGAACTCCGGGACGATGTATAGGTGATAGCCGATCCCGTCGAAGGGAAAGCCGCGGCCGTCGCGTCCCCAGCGGAGCTTCTGCTGCCCAGCCTGATAGGTGCGCGCAAGGTAGTTCGCTGCGCCGTTGCCGAACTTCAGCCCCTGCAGCGGCCCGCTGACCAGCTTGACTCCGCCGCCGATCCCAAGCTCACCGCGGACCTTGTCGTGGACCGCTTGGAGCATGCGGGCGAACCAGAACGGGTGGATCCAGTTCGGGCTGGGCAGCTCGGGAGAGGGTTGCATGCCGTGCCAATCGTCGGGCTCGTTGAAGGACTCGAAGACGCTGACCCGGTCCCCGAAGTGCTGCACAATACGCCCGAAGGCGGCGGTGTACTCGGCGACCCAGGCGTTGGCGGCGGCGCGGTCAGCGGCGGACATCCGCTCTTCGGGATGGCGGAAGAGCGTGTCAAGCCGGCCATCGAGGTCCGTCCGCACGCTCTCGCGCCCGACCAGGCCGTAGACCTGCAGCCCACGGGCGCGGAAGCCGTCGACGAGTGCGCCGAAGGTGTCGAGCCAGGTGCGGCCGTTGTGCCGCGTGTCGTCGTCGGGCGACGACCACGGACCCAGCATGAAGTTGAGGCGCACCCAGGCGGCCCCGGCATCGGCGAAGATCGCGGGGTCGACGGTGGGGGTCGGGGCGCCGCGCTGGGGGCCGTCGGGGTGGATGGGGCGGTTGGCGTCTAGGCCTAGTTTGTGGGGGATGTGCATGGGTTAGCTCCCAACGAATAGATGTCGATGGTGGTCACGGTGCCTCAACAGCTGCAGGCTCCGCGGTGGTCGTCGGGCAGGGGGTGGGCGATCGCTTGTCCAAGCTCCCGGACGCCAACATCTTGCCATTCGGGCTGAACGCCACACTCCAGATCACCGCGCTATGACCCCGTGGAGGTCGGCCCAGGCCCTGCTGGCTGGTCACATCCCTGAGGATGATCGTGTCAACCAAACTTCTTGACGCCAGGATCTTGCCGTCTGGGCTGACTACCGCGTTCCCAACCCCGTTGATGTGGCCCGTCAGTAGATGACCGAGGCGCTGCCGACTGAACACATCCCACAAGATGATCGTGTCAGTCGAGCTCAAGCGATCTGCAGAGCGGGGTGCCGCGACATCACGCACTTTCTTCACCCCTTCGCCCTGTCCTCGTGCTCTCGAACAGACACTGCGCCTCACTCACCCGTCGTCAGACCGCGGCCGCTTGCGCCGCTCAGCCGCCCGCATCGCCGAGCCGCTCCTCGCCCCGGCGATATCGAGACTCCGCGCGCCATCTTCGACCGCGAGGAAGCGCCGGCCGCCGACCTGCATCGCCGTCCACTGGCCTGGCGCCCAGCGCACCCAGGCATCGCTGCCGCCAACTTCGAGGACATCGACCCCATCGTCGCGCTTCAGCACCCCGGTTTTCTCGAAGTCAGGGCCGGGGCCGCGGTGGACGTTCAGGTTGGCGGCGAGCACCCGGCCGAGCACCTGGCCGTCGGGCGCGACCTCGATCCGGCAAAGCGGCCCGCTGGGGACCGAGCAGGTCGCCCAGCGATCCTCGCCGACCCGAATCCAGGCATCAGTGCCGCCGACATCGTGGACGGGCAGCCTCCGCCCCAGATCCACGTCCGTGAGCATCGCCACTTTGTCGTGCTTGATGCTCGGTCCGGTGCGGACGTTGACCGGCGCCTCGACGCGCACCAACAAGCGCGGTGCGACGCGTGCGGGCGCCGGAGCGCCGCCGGCATAGGCCAGGAAATCCGCCTCGGTGCCGGGAAACCGGTTCACGTCCGCATTGCCATCGATGCCCGGCACCATCTCCTGGCTGGTGAACTGCCAGAAGCGGTAGGTGCTCCAGTCCAGCGGGAGTCGCGGTTGGCCAGCCTCGGTGTAGTGGGCCACCCATAGATCGTGCTTAGACCAGCGCTCCGAACGCTCGAGGTTCGTGTTCCAGAAGCTGCCTGCCGTGTAGATGATCGGCCGCTTGTGCCCGGCGGCCTCCAGCCGGTCGAGGCAGCCCAGCGTCCACTCCGTCCAGGCCGCCCGCGACATCGGGGCGCCGTCGCCCGGCGTGGGATCGTTCTCGACATCCAGCGCCAGCGGCATTCCCGGCTTCCGGTCGCCCAGCACCTCGAGCATGAGATCGACCTGCCTGTCGACCGGATCTGAGGTGCGCATGAAGTGGTACGCCGAAAGCACGAGGCCCGCCGCCTCCGCACCGGCCCAGTGCTCCGCGAAGCGCCGGTCCTTCCGGTGGCTGCCGTAGGTCGTCCGTACAAACGCGTAGCGGTAGCCCACCGCGGCCACCCGCTGCCAATCGATCGGCTTCTGGTGGTGCGATACGTCGATGCCCAACACGTGATCCGCCATGACTGACTGCCTCCTTGTTTCTGGGTGAGCTCGCGACTCAGCGAATACTTGATTCACTTGAACTCCTGACATCCCTCACCCGAAGAGCGACGAATGTATCAAGTCAGTGTCCTTCACCTTTGCCAAATACCCACCCCTTTCCGGGCCCGCCGTCGCCGCCCGGAGACAGACGACCGACGACATCGTCCGTCGCTTCCATGACGAACCCGGGCGTGCGACGGATACGCAGGGCCACCGTGAGGGCGCTGCGAACACGGCACGGCATTGTCGGCAGCATGAGCCGCAAGGGCGACGGCTGGGACAACGTCCCGATCGAGAGTCTCTTCTTCGACTACATCGAGGTGTCCTACAATCGCATCGGTCGCCGCTCCGCTCTCGACTGCCCCAGCCCGGGTTAGTGTAACGTAGCTTCTGTAAATTGGAGGGGCCCGAGCATGCAGGTGTGCCGGGCGACGGGGCAGGTCGACGAGGTACTGGAGAGTTGGCAGAACCTCGCGCTGCCCGAGTGCCGTTGCCTGATCCTGGATGCCCGCTACGGGAAGATCCTCACGGACGGCCAGATCCGCGACGGGGCGGTCTTGATTGCCAAAAGGGTAACGGCACAAGGCAAGCGCTCGGTCTTTGGGGGCGTGGGTTTCGCTCAGCGAGCACGAGGTCCACTGGCGGCAGTTCCTCCAGAGCCCGGTGGCGCGAGGCCTGCGCGGACAGTCGTGGATCTTCAGCGATGATCACGCCGGCTTGGGCGCGGCCCGCAAGGCCGTGTTCGGCGGTGTCCCCTGGCAGCGTTGCCAGTTTCACCTCCAGCAGAATGCCACGGCCTACGTCCCGCGCTTGGAGCAGCGCCCCGAGGTCGCCTCCAGCATTCGCGCCGTGTTCAATGCCCCCGATCGCACCGAGGCCGAGGCTCGCCTGAAGCGATCGATCGACACGTATGCCACCTCAGCCTCCAAGCTCGCCGCCTGGATGGAGTCCAACCTCCACGACGGTCTGACCGTTTTTCCGTGCCTATCATACCTTCTCGGATTGGATCTGCCGTCAACGCGACACTCCCATCAGGAGCCCGCATCATCCAATTAACAGAAGCAGACTTGCTCGAACCCGAAGGGCAGCGACCTGCAGTCAGAGGACCTGCGGCGAAGTCGGTTGGGCGACGGGGATGGCGCTGGTGGCCCGAGCGGCGGGGATGTGCGTGCTTGTGACGTCGGTGCGGGTGGGACGCGATGGCGTTGCGGCGACGGGGGCGGGACTGGAGCGGGCGGGGTTCGAGTCAAGGGCGGGCGGACTCGCCCGCTTGACGATACGATGCGGGGCCGGGCACGGTAGCCTTGACAACTCGCGGCATAGGCGCTATGAATCTCGCCTCATGCGCGAAGCCATGGTTTCCCGAATCGTTGACCCGCTGACGTTCGACCTGCACATCTCACGACAGGCGGGCGATCAGTATCGCGCTGTAGCGCGCGCTCTCGGGGGTGAGTTTGAGTCCGACGTGTTCACGCTTCCCCTCACGATACGAGATTGGGTTGGAGCTTCGAGCGGGCATCATAGGGTTCGAGACTTTACGGCCAGGTCACCTGCCGAAACGCTGCAGCCCGCTGCGATCGGGGCAAGCCTCTTCAAGACCGTGTTTTCGGGCAGGGTACTGTCCGGATACGACCAGTGCGTCATCTCGGCGATGCGTGACGATGTGCGGTTGCGCATCTGTTTGCACTTGAACAGAAGTGCACCGGAGATCATGTACTGGCCGTGGGAGTGCCTCCGCAACGAAGAGGTGAACCGCAGCCTCGCACTTTCGGAGTACTGCTCGATCGTACGGGTTCCGGCAATTGCCGAAGCGATACGTCCTCGGCTGAAGGTGCGCTCGCCCCTTAAGGTGCTGGTCATGATCGCTAATCCGAAGGGGGTCGCAGCGCTGAACAGCAACGAGGAGTGGGATCAACTTCACGAGGCCACCTCGGATCTTGTCGACCGTGGCCTGATGGCTTACACCAGACTCGATTCCGCCACACTGCCGACTCTGGCCAAAGCTCTGGATTCAGACAACTTTCACATCCTTCATTACATCGGCCATGGCGCGTTCGATGCTCGAACCGGTCAGGCCGACTTGGTCTTGGATCGCGGAGACGGATCGCACCGCTTGATCAGCGGTGACGAGCTCTACCCACTCCTGGACAGGAGCCGCTCTCTTCGCTTGCTCGTGCTCAACTCATGCAAGGGTGCCGTAGGTGCGCCGCACGACGCATTCAGCGGTATCGCCCAGAAGGCAATGCAGGCGGGGCTGCCGGCGGTCGTGGCGATGCAGGACGTGATCTCCGACCGCGCCGCGATCACCTTCGCGAGAGGGCTGTACGGCGGGATAGCCAGCGGCTTGACCATCGATGGGGCGGTAACCAAGGGTCGGACTGCCATCGTACACGAGCACGATGACTCCGTTGAGTGGGCAGTGCCGGTGCTCTACATGAGGGATCAAGACGGGCGGCTGTTCGATATGTCCGGTCTTGACGAAGGTGTCAGCGCCACCGCATCGAAGTCGGATCCACGCCCGGAACCGCCGATTGGCGTGATAGAACGGCTCTTCCGCAGCGGACAAATCGTTCCATTTCTGGGGCCTTTGGCATCTGCCGCACCGACATCGACCGCTCCGGTGGCTACCGAATCCCAGGATGAGGTGCCGAGTCGGCGAGACCTTGCTTATCGCCTGGCCGATTCGGCATCCTTCCCGGACAAGGACCCACACAGTCGCGGCGATCTCGCCCAGGTCGCTGCGTACTACGCCGACTTCAACGGGAGGCGTGGCCTGCGGGCGGAGCTGAGGGACGTCTTCCGCCGTACGTATGCCGTGCAACACATCCACCGGCTCTTGGCGGCGTCCGCGCAGCCGTTGCTGGTCGTGACCACGAACTACGATACGCTCATCGAGCAGGCCTTTCGCGAGGCCGGGCATGATTACGATCTCGTGGTGTACCCTACCGATCGCAAGGATCTTGCTAACGCGGTGTTGTGGTGGACACCCGGCGCCGCTGAGCCGGAGGCAGTCGCTCCCAACGAGTTGCTTGTTCCCCTGAACGAGCGCAGCACGATCTTCAAGATGCACGGCTCAGTGGACTTGTCCACAGAGAAGTTCGACTCGTTCGTGGTTACGGAGGACGACAACGTCGAGTTTCTAGCCCGAGTCAACAGCAACACCGCTGTACCGGCTCAGTTCCTCGATCACTGCCGCGATCGGTCGCTCTTGTTCCTCGGCTGCAGCATTGACGACTGGCACCTGCGCATCATGCTCAAAGCGTGGAGCCGCCACGTCGAACAGCGCCGCCGCGATGCCAATGCCGACACCATCTCGTCCTGGGCCGTACAGCCCAAGACCGGCCTGTCCGAGATCGGCTTGTGGCAACGCTGCCAGGTACAGCCGTTCGATCTGTCCGTCGATGCGTTCGCGGACGCCTTGGCGCGCCGAACAAACGCCTCGGCCCCATGACCCGGCCATTATGCCCCTACGTCGGCCTCCAACCGTTCACGGAAACGGAACGGGGGTATTTCTTCGGCCGCGAGCGCGAGATCCGTCTGATCACGGCCAACATGCGCGTCGCTCCGCTGACGGTCCTTTACGGGCACAGCGGTGTTGGCAAGAGCTCGGTGCTCCGTGCCGGCGTCATCCCGGCGCTTCAGGCACGAGCCCAAACGGCGGTGGTTTACGTCAACGACTGGCGCAGCGACCAGTCCCTCGATGCGCTCAAGCTGGCTTGTGCGGAGGCAGTGGCGGCACTTCCCGGCGGCGCCGGTGTTCCCTCCGCAGCAGCGATCGATCTCCCGCTCGACGTCCTCTTGCTCATGTTGTCCGATCGAGGGCGCTTCGAGTTGTTCATTGTCCTGGATCAGTTCGAAGACTGGCTGACCTATCGCCCTGCGGAAACTGTGGCTACGACCTTTGACGAAGAGCTGGCGCGCGTCATCAACCGACGGGATCCGCACATCGCGATGTTGCTGGCAGTGCGCGCCGACGCGCTGTTCCGCCTCGACCGCTATCGGACACGTATTCCTCGCCTGCTCGAGAACTCACTCCGGCTGCGGCATCTCAGCGCTGAGGCCGCGGAGAGGGCAATTCGCCAGCCGCTAGCCGTCCACAATGCTCACAACAACGTGCCGATCGCCATCGACGACGCCGTTGTCGACGCCGTGATCGGCGATGTCACCGCCGCCGAGTTCCGGTTGGGCGAACACATGGAGCGAAGCGTCGACCCCAGCGCGGCCCGTGTCGTCGAGGCACCGCTCCTGCAGCTCGTGATGACGCGGCTATGGGATGTGGAGGTGGGCGCGGGCTCGACGACGCTACGACTGGAGACGTATGAACGACTCGGGCGCTCCGTGCAGATCGCCGAGAGCCACCTGGACCACAGCTTGACAGCGTTGCCTGAGCCCGAGCAAGCACTATGCGCCGACATGTTCCAGTGGCTGGTGACCCCGTCTGGCCACAAGATCGCCCAAACGCTGAGGGATCTGTCCGCTTATAGTGGTAGGCCCGAACCGGACGTGAGCAACCTATTGGCCAAGCTGGGCGATGCGCGCATCCTCAGGGCCTTGCCGCCGGTTCTGGACGCACGCGGGGAGCGCTACGAGCTCTTTCACGACGTTCTGGCGTCGGGAGTGTTGAGTTGGCGGCACCGGTTTCTCGCGGCGCAACAGTCCGAGCGGGTGCGTCGCGAGACTGAGGAACGCTTGGCCGAGGAGCGTCGGCAGCGCTGGAAGCGTCGGTTGGACCGGGTTTATCGCGCCGGTGTTGCGGCGCTCGTCGGCCTGGTGGCATTGGGCATTGCCATCGGCATCGAGCGCGAAGTGCACATCCGGGCCCAGTGGCACGAGCTGAACGGACCGCCGGGCGGCACCATCGCCCCGCTGGCGATAGATCCGCAAGTTCCAAATCGGCTATATGTGGCGCTGTATGGCCGCGACGGAGGCGTGTATCGCACGGACGACGGCGGCCAGTCGTGGGCGCGGCTCCCAGTCGGGCTCGGCCAGAACGTCGCAATGGCCCTGGCTATCGACCCGCGAGATCCGGCGCGCATGTACCTGGGCACCGCCGGCAACGGGGTGATCGGGACGGTCGACGGCGGCGCGACGTGGTCGCCGTTGAACGATGGGTTGTTCAACCTCAACGTGCTCGATCTCATGCTGGCAGCAGATGACCCGGAACACATTTTGGTCGTAGCGTACGGAGGGGGCGGCGGTCTGTTCTCCAGCCGTGACCACGGCGAACACTGGTACCGGGTCAACGACGTCGATACGCAGCAGGCCTTCCGGCTCGTCAGTAGCCCGCGCGATGCCGGCGAGGTCACGGTGTTGTCCGAGCGAGGTGTTTTCCGGTCGACGGATGGTGGGACGAGGTTCTACTTGCTCGAAAGCCCCGATGTCCCTTCCGACATCGTGAGAGACTGGGCCGTCGGCAGCGACGGAACGCGGTATGCCATTGTGCGCGATGGGAAGTTGTCCCGGAAATCGGTGCACGATCAGGAATGGGTTGACATCCTCCTTCCTGACCGCGATGATTATGGTATTCGGGTGTGGGCAGACACCCGCAACGAGGGTTGGCTGTACACAGCAGTCCGCTCGGCGTTGGGTTCGACTGCGCTTCTAACGAGTCGGGCGACTGGGCGGATGGGGTCATGGCAGTCTGCGGGCAACGAGATCGGCCGGACGCCGGGCATTGAACTGCTGACGGACCCCCACCATCCACGCCGGGTGTACTACGGCACCAGCGGCGGGCTCTACCACAGCAATGATGGAATGACTGGTTGGGCGCCCATCAGCACCACGCTGGCCAAGTCAACGGTGGGGGCGATCCTTGCGGATCCCGTGGATGGCAAGCGGATCTGGGCTTCGGTCGAGGGCGGTGTGTATCGAAGCGACAATGGCGGCATCCTGTGGTCGCCGGTGGTCGACGGCCTGTACGCTGCGGCCGTACGCACGCTGGCCATCAATCCACGCGACCATCGGGACGTGTTTGCCGGTGTATATCGTCCGGGTAACGTGGAATCGATCTTCCGGTTTCACGATGGCGCCGGCCACAGGGCGTGGACCGGAAGCGCCAACGGGAGCAAGAACGACGATACTCGGGCGCTGCTGTTCCGACCTTCCTCTGTCACGACGATGAGCTTGTTTGCAGGCACCTTTGGTAGTGGTGTTTGGCACACTCATGATGGCCACAACTGGGAGGCTCGAAACCAGGGGTTGGCGCGCCTGGATGTGGTTGACCTAGCCGGCGATGCTCTGAGCGCTGAGACCCTCTATGCCGCCACCGGTGGCGGCGTCTATCGCAGTCAAGACGGCGGCATCAGTTGGATGGCATTCAACGACGGTCTTGAAGATCTTCAAGTCCATGCGATCGCCGCTGATCAATGGCGCTCGGAGACGGTGTTCGCCGGCACTGCCCGCGGACTGTTCGTATCGCACCAAGGCCGACCGTGGAGGCCAGCCAATAATGGCGTGGATCGGACGAACGTCATCGTCGTTCAGCCGGACCCGCGCCAAGCCGACGTAATCTACATTGCAACAGACACGGGCGGAGTCTACCGGAGTGACGACGGTGGCGAACGTTGGGTTCCGATCTCCCAGACGGCGACCACGTACGCGATCAATTCGCTCACTGTCCCGTTTTCCGGGAGGTATGCGCTCCTCGCAGGGGCGGCCGAGGCGGGAGTGCACGGCTGGGTGCGACGTTATGCATGGCAAGACCCTTAGCATTATAATTGTAGTTTGTAACAAATGCCGTCGGACATGCAAGGAGGACGACGGCAATGGACCAGATCGAGGTTTGGCAGGCGGGACTGTATGATCTGCTGGCGCGGATGAGCGGGGTGTTCGCCAACAGGGTAGGACTTGCGCGACTGGGGTTGTACGCGCGGGAACTGCTGGGGCCGGCGGAGTGCAAGAACGGCTGGCAGTTAGCAGAAGAGGCAGGAGAGGCAACGCCGTGCGCGATGCAGCAGTTCCTGTTTCGAGGCAACTGGTTTGCGGACGAGCTCAGTCGGGACATGCGACGGTACATCATCGGAGGTTTGGCGACCCGATGGGGGTCTTGGTGATCGACGAAACGGGCATTCTCAAGAAGGGAGCCCACTCTATGGGAGTGCGGCGACAATACAGCGGGACGGCAGGGTGGGTGGAGAATTGCCAGATCGCGGTGTTGTTGGGCTATGCAACTGCGAAAGGGCGGGCGTTGTTGGATCGGGCGCTGTACCTGCCCAAGAGTTGGGCGGATGACCGAGCCCGACGCGCCAAGGTCGGTGTGCCGGAGACAGTCGCGTTCAAGACGAAACCGGCCTTGGCGTGGGCGATGGTGGAGCGAGCGCTCGACGAAGGCGTGCCCGCGAGGCGGGTGGCTGGCGACAGTATCTACGGCGACGATCCGCAGCTCCGTCGCAGCCTGGAAGGTCGACACATTGGCTACGTCATGGCGACCAGCCACAACGATGCACGTGTCCCGATCAGCAGGCGTACGCGAGCGCTCTGCGACGTCGTCGCGGGACTCAAGAACGATGACTGGCAGAGCCTGAGCGCGGGCGATTGGAGCCAAGGACCCCGGTTGTGCGACTGGCAACTGGTGACGCCGTCGACCTCTCTCCTCCCAGCGTGGCGCCGCGGCAACCTCGTCCAGCGCAGCGTCAGTGACCCCGCCGAGAGCAAGGTCCACCGTTGCTTCTTTCCAGTGGAAACGTCGCTGGCCACCCCTGTCCGCGTCGCGGGCAGCCGCTGGACAATCGAGACGGACATCGAAGAAGCGAAGGGCGAGGTCGGTCTCGACCACTACGAAATGAGGAGCTGGGATGGTTGGCATCGGCACATCAGCCTGGCTCCACTGGCCCACGCCTTTCTCTCTGTCACCGAAGCGACCAATCACGCGGCGGACTCAGCCGCGACAATAGGGGGGTCCATGCATCGCTGCCAGACACAGTCGATAACGGCGTTCAAGGTCGGTCGGGGTCTCTTGTGCCCCTGAGCATCCCCGATATCCGGCGTCTGCTTCGTCAGATCCTGTTCACGGTCATCCACCCCGCCGAATGGGTCATCGCCTGGTCCCGCTGGTGGCGCCGCCACCAAGCCATCGCCCAACGGCACCATCGCTGCTGTCGCACTCTAAGCAGAGGGAACACTACTGTACTTGCCCGTACCCAATCGATAGCGCCGATCGTCACTAGTTCTTGCCTCTATCACTTACAGATCATAATCACGGAGTGATCACGATGAATCTGCGACCGATTGGCGAAGTTGAAGCGGATCGGACCCCGCAGGCAACGACGTGGAGCAGTTCGTACTCTGACTCCGAATCTGTGGAGGATCAAGGACGGCTTGACGCGATGAGGGGCGTCTCACGGCTTCAGAGAAGATTGGGGCACGACGTTGATGGTCAATCGACAGGACTCCTTGGTTGCCAGATGAGCGATACGTCGCATCGGACAGGATTGATGGCGACCGTCGTGATCACGGCAATGGCGACACTGTGGCTTGCCAACAACCCAAGCGCGGTGGTCGCCACTCGATTCTTCAGCGTACCGGAACCGAGATCAACGCGTTCCCCGAACGGCTACATCGGTCCTGAGGGCGGCACGTTCAATGGCGCCGCGCCCAAGCTCGTAGTCGATGTGTCACGGGGTTTTCTCCCCAATGGGGCGATCTTCTTCGCCTTCCCGACGGATCTCATCCCTGCAGGCACACAGGACGCCAACGGCACGCGCCTGATCGGACAGCCCCACTGCTTCAGCATCTGGGTCAACGGGCAGATGCCGGAGCAATACCATGCGCCGCTCCGGATTGTGCGTTCGCTGGCAGAGATCAGCCCCAGTCCATCGCTCTCGAATCACGAGCAGTCTATGCTGCGATTGGCCTTCTTCGACGACCGAGAGCAGGCATGGTCCGTGATCGGCGGGCAAGACATGTCGAGACGAGGTTCATGGCACATTGAAGCGACGTTGACGCATCTCGTGCTCAGCCGGAGATGCGATCCCTCCAAGCCGCAGGTCCTCCTGGGCGTGGTACTGGAGTCTGGATCTCCCGCGTTCGATGTTGTGTCGTTGACAACCAGCCAGCGCGCCGGTTCGAGTCCCCCGCAACAACCGTTGGCCGCAGCGACGTCTGGCCCTCTACCAGCGTACAGGCCTGGCAATCGTGCGGGCGGAGCACGCGCGGCGATCCTGTTTGAGTAGCCTGCGCGAGAACCACCATGGACGCGGCAGCCAAGCAAGCGGGGTCGGAATTGTTGCCAAGCGTGACCGTTTCGCGCATTGCCCGCCCGGCAGCCGTGCTCCTGCTGGTCGTCGCCTTTGCCTTGCGCGTTGGTCGCCTGGAGGCCGAGAGTTTCTGGCGCGACGAGATCGACTCCGCTTGGTACGCACAGCAAAGCCTGAACTGGGCCCTGGCGAACTTTGGGCGCCCGGGCTGGAACGGCGCCTTGTACCATCTGGGTCTGCAAGCGTGGGCGGCGTACGTGGGATTCAGCCCGTTCACGCTACGCTTTTCGTCGGTGATCGCCGGCATGCTGCTCGTTGCGCTCATCACTGCACTTGGCCGTGTTTGGTTTGGTCGTAGGGCAGGACTCATCGCTGGCGGCACAGCGGCGGTATCGCCGTATCTGGTCTGGTACTCACAAGAGTTAAAGATGTATGCGTGGTTGGCATGCCTGGCAGCCGCGTCGATACTAGCGCTTGACTATGCCATGCGCCGGGACGACGTGCGGTTCTGGATTGCTTTCACGGCTTCAGTCGTAGCGACCACGTTGATCCACGTCATGGGGTTCCTCATGTTCCCCGTATGGATCGGCATGATCGTATCGTGCCGCGGACGCGGTGTCGTCGCACGGCGCTTGTTCGCGATCGTCGTGCTCGCCAGCGTGTCGATGGCATTCGCATCGTTCTGGCCGGTGCGCTTGTTTCTAGAGGGAACCGGTATCCCTCTCTCGCATGATCGCTTTTCGCAATTGGTCATGTCGACCATCGTCTTTTTTGGGCTGAATGGCGCGGCGACCACTGGCATCACTGGCGTCGCTCTGATTGTGTTTCTGTTAGTTGCTTCGGTTGTTATCAGACCGCCCCCGGCGACGGTGGCTCGCCAGTCGTCTCTCCTCTGCACGCACCGTAGCACCTTGCTTGCATGGATAAGTCTCCTCGGCCCTATTGTCGGCTTCGGTATTGTGGGTTGGCGCGTTCCGTTGTTTGCCGATCGCTACGTCATGGTGGCCACGCCGGCATTCGTCCTTTGCCTAGCCCTCGGCCTGACATCGCTGCGGCGATTCGGTCGAGGCCCGTTTCTGACATCCACTGCTCTGCTGCTGCTCGTTATGGGGACCGAGACGAGTGTGGACTTGGTCGGTGTCACCAAGATGGACTATCGGGGCGCAGCAGCGATCCTGAACAGCTCGGGCTCGCCCGGCTCGACGCTAATTATGATCAGTGGACACTCCCAGCGAGCCATGCGATTCTACGGCGTCACGGCGCTGCGTGAGATCCCGTGGCCCTATCCCGCTGTTGTTACGGATTCAGAGGTGGAACGGATCCTGCAGGATTCAGGGGCGTTAACGAGCCGCGTATGGCTTCTCGAAAGCGATCTCATCTGGGCGGATCCAACAAGGCGCGTGAAGGCATGGCTCGATGCCCGATGTAGCGAACCGCAGCGCGCTTTTCACCTTCGTCAACTTGACCTCTACGACTACCGGTGCCCGATTCCGATCCGCCGGCCCCGAGAATTGGCCGTGCAGCCGACACGACAGGCAGCCGATCCATAGCTTCTCAAGGCTCGACGGCGATGGGGCGACGAAGTCACGATGCGCCGACCGCTTTCGCGACGTCACCGCTCGCGGAACAGACGACACTTAGGTCGGTTGAACGCTCCAGGCCGAGGTCGAGATCACTGACCACCGTCGGTCGGTTCAAGTAGCCACACCTGAGCGAGACGAAACAGCCCGGTGTGGCATCCACCGCCCGCATGGCACCTTTCCGCCCCGCCGGACGATCATCCAGCGTGCGGCAGCCATGCGGCCCACGGCCGCTGTCGCGCCGCGTCCCGCCCGCACCCGCTTTGGGCGAGGCCGTCCGCGTCGGTGGACCTCGATCCCACCGATGGCCCAGGAGAAGGCCCGACATGCAGGCTCGCCTGAGCCATCGAGACCATCTCGGCGCTGCGCACGCCGACAGCGTCGGCGTCTCTGTGCCCGAGGGCTGTCGGCACGCCGGCTGCGGCGGCCGGCATCGACCGCGGGCCGGTGCCGCCCGGCGTCAAGGCGCTCGCCGCAGGGCTGCACCGACTCGGCGTCGGCGTTTGTCAACGGAGGTTGCCGAAGCGGCCAAGAACGGCGGCAATCGAACCGGGGCGGACGGCTCGGCTCGGCCGTCACACCCGTTGCGTGGACGCTATGGCGGGCGCTCCAGCCACGGCAAGGTAAGCGGGCCCGCCCCCGGCGCCCGGCCGTCGACCAGAACAATGGCGAAGGCAGCGCCGCGGCCGTCGGGCGCGGTGGCGCGGATGGTGTAGCTCAGGGGGTTTGCCGGCAACGGCGCCCCGGCGGGCCGGCCAAAGGTGACCGTCCCCCGAAAGGCCGTGCCGGGAGTCAGCTCGGGCGTCGTGTCGGCACTCAAGGCGGCGGGCCAGGTGCCCGACGAGACCATCAACCCGAAGCGCGCGGCAGCCCGGCCGGTGTTCGTCACGGTGAATGGCGCCTCCGCGGTGCCGCCGGCCGGGACGAGGACGCTGCTCTTCGCCGGCAGCAGCGAGAGGCCGGGGTCGACCCGTGCGGCCGCCACCTCACCGTCGTACGGGCTGGGCCCCCAGACCCATTCCGTCCACCGGGCGTCGCCACGAAGGTAGAGCTCGAAGAAAGCCGTCAGCAGGCGCCGGGTGCGGGGCAACTGGCCCTCATCGCGCCCGCCATCACAGACAAGGGGGAATGGGTCGTCCTGGAAGCCGCAGTGGGTGCCACCGCCCAGCTCGAGGAGCTGGCGCGGCGGCCCCGCGGCCTCGTACAGCGCGGCCGTGCTGGCCGGCGGTACGATCCGGTCCGCCTGGCCGACGATGAAAGCCAGCGGCGCATCGACCCGCGGCAGCACCGCCGCAGCGGATGGTCGCGTCTCGGCCGCGGCCAGGCTGACCACGGCACGGATCGTCGCCGCCTCGGCGGCCGCCAGGAGGCTCGCCCCGCCGCCCATGGAGTGGCCCGAGGCGCCCAGCGCCGCCGGGTCCACCAGGCCGGTCCACCAGGCGTCAGGCTCCGACGACCTGGCCACCAGCCAGTCGAGGCTCTGGTAGAGGTCGGCGGCGAAGGCGGCATGGTCCGGCGTCAGGCCGGCGTGCGACGCCGGTGCGATGGTCACGTAGCCCCAACTCGCCAGGTGGCGCAGCGTGCCCTGGTAGCGCTCCGGCGCCTGGAAGAAGCCGTGGCCAAAGGCGACCGCGGGGTAGGGCGCGCCCGCCGCATCGGGTGCCGCGCCCTCGGTGGCCGTTCGGGCGGGATAGGTCAGCAGGGCCGCGAAGGTGCCGCCGTCGGGATCGGTCACCGAGACCGTCCGCCAGCCTGCGGCATGGGGTCCCGGGTCGCCCGGATCCACCCCGCCGCCGGGGATCGCCACCGCGCGGGCTGACGGTGGCACCGCGAGGGGCGAGACGGGCCCCCGCGGCAGCCCCACCCGCATGGCGACCGCGCCAGCCAGCGCCACACCCGCCAAGAGCACCCACTGCCCACGGCCGGCAGACGACACCCGTGGCCCGACCACGGCCGGCATCTCCAAGCTCCGGTTCCGGCGGCGGGGACCGCGATTCCATCGCCATGGGCTCACACCTTCTAGCATAAGGGCTGCCCGACGCCGTGCCAAGTAACGGGCTGCATCGCCGCGGCCCGGCAGCGCCGGATGCCGCCAGGGGCCGACGGTCCGTGTGACGCAACGGCAGCAGGGCGACGAGGCGGACCCGGCAGCGCGGCGATCCGCGCCGGTTGTCCGACAGCGCCCGGATGGAGGGTTACTCCCGGTGAATCGGTCCGCTCCCACCCAAGGGACAACGCCAGGCACGCCCACCTCGCCCGTTCAACCATCACCCTGGCGGCGCTCGGCACCCTGGCGGCCTCGGCCATGCTCGCCGTGGTGGCCGCGGCTCCCGCCTTCGACCCGGCCGACACCGGCAATCCGGAGAGCCCGCGCCAGGCCCCGACGCAGCTCGGCGGCGAGCTGGCGGCCACCTGGCCCGCCACGAAACAGGCCTGGCCCTTCGAACCGCTCGACATCGGGCTGGATGCGGACGGACGGCTGTACGTGGCGGACGGCGCCAGCGGGAAGGTGCTGATCTATGGCCGCGATGGGCGCCTGAGCGCGCTCATGGACGGCGACACGCCCGACGGGTTCCTCGGCGCGCGCGGGTACCGCGTGTCGGTGGTCACCTTCGCCGCACTGGCGAGCCTGGCGAGCCCGCCCGACGCCGGCACCGAGCCGGCCACCCTGGACGAGGCCAGGCGCCTGCGGGAAACCGGGACGCCGATCTTCACCGTGGCGGTGGGGCTCGATGCCGACCGGCAACTCCTCATCCGCATCGCCGGGCTGCCGGAGCGCAGCTTCGCGGTCGGCACCGGCGCACCCAGCGCATCGGTCAATAGCGCCAACCGAGCAGGTTCCAGTGGTGCAGGAACCAGACGAACGCGGTCGCCGCGACCGCGGTCAGCGTGTAGTGGGCGCGGAAGGCGGTGCCCCAGTAGCCGGCCTTCCAGGCCCGCGCCGTGTAGGCCCAGGCGGCGGCCGTCAGGGCGGCGGACACGACGCCCAGCGCCAGCACGACCCGAAACTCGGTGGCGATGCCCATGGACGGCGTCGGGTTGTTCCATCGCATCGCACCGGCCACGAACAACACGTTCAAGGTGCAGATGCCCAAGATGATCCGCTCGGCGTGACGGGCGTCCCGCGGCGAGGGGTCCCGCTCGCAGCCCGGTCGGCGGCTGCGAACCGCGTGGATCGCCAGCACGAGGACCATCGACAGGAACACGACGAGGCAGCCCGCCAACAGCGCCATGTGGAAGGCGGGAGTCTCGTACCCACGCAGCTTCTCGAACGCGAACTGGGGCGTGTAATCGGTGAAGAGGTAGGTGATCCGGCCGCGGTCGTCGCCGCGAAAGGCGAGATAGAATGGGGCATCGACCTGGCGGAACAGGAGTGGCCCGACTTCGACGAAGTGCCAGTCGCCCCAAGGCGACGTCATGGCGAGCGTGCCGTCGCCCGGATCGTCGAACGCGATGGTGTCCATCCCGAAGAAGCCCCTGAACTTCTCGAGGGTGGTGTAAGCCGTCCGGGTCATTCGATAGGTGCCCGTGAACCGACCGGCGCGCTCGGAGAAATCGGCACGTGGCCGGACAGGCTCAACTGTCGACACAGGATAGTAGTGATCGAAGAACGCCCTCTGAAACCCGAGATGCTGGTTGATCAACGCCTCGGCCCCCAGGGTGTTGTAGGCCACGAACACGCCCAACTCCTCATCGGGCAAGAGCAGCAACAACGAGTGCATCGGTTCCGCCGTGCCACTGTGCCCGATCGTCCGCTGACCGTTGTCGCTGAAGTCGAAGAACCCGTGGGCGGTGCCCAAGATGCGTGGGTCGGAGGTGAAGAGCGTGCCATGCATCTGGCGTGTCGTGGGCTCGCGCAGGATGCGCGCCGCACGGATGTCGGCATCGCTGTAGCGACCATCCTGCAGGTGCGCGATCATGAAGCGGGCCATGTCCGTGGCGCTGGCGCCCATGAAGCCGATCGGCGCGAGGTCCAGGGGACCGTACAGCCGCGGGAAGACCTCCAATGTCCCGTCTTGAAACACGTACCCGATGGACTCGAGCGCACCGCTCGCCGGGGGCAGGACGCCGATGACCGAGGTGTGCGACATGCCCAACGGGTCGAGGATGTTGGCCTGGATGTACGCATCGTACGATTGACCCGAAACCCGCGCCACGATGTAACCCGCCAGCGCCGCGCCGTAGTTCGAATAGGCCGGAACCTCGCCCGGGGGGCGCACCCGTGCCGGGATATGGGTCGCGAGAAAGGCACCCGGGGGCAGCGGGTCCGGGGGAGCCAGCGACACGAAGTCGAGGTACAGGTCTTCGAAGCCGGCCGTATGGGCGAGGAGGTGCCCCAGGGTGATCGGCTGCGGGTACGTGTGCGGGATCTGGAAGTCGATGTACGTGTTGACGTCCGCGTTCAGATCCAGCTTGCCGCGCTCGACGAGCTGCATCACCGCCGTCCAGGCCAAGAGCTTACCGGTCGACCCGATACGAAAGACCGTCCGCTCGGGATCGACAGGGAGACCGATCGCCATGTCGGCCTGGCCGTAGCCCTTGGCAACGAACAGCTTCCCGTCCTTGACCACGGCGACAGCCGCCCCGGCGATGTGGTGCTCGGCCATCTGGCTGGCCATCAGCTCGTCGAGGAAGGCCTCCATTTCGGCCGGGTCACTCGGCCCCAGTCCTTCTGCCGGGGCGACAAGCGACGGGCCACCCCGGCCGTCGCGGTCAAACGCTGCGCCGGCGGGGAAGGCGACCGGCAAGGACCACGACGACGCCAACACGACCGCTACCCCGCACGCGGCGGCCTTGCCGATCATGCGGCCGGTTCTTCCTGGGCGCCAGCGGCACGCCGGAGCCGGCCGATAGCGACCCAAAGGTCCATCCAAGGTCCCCCAATCGCGCGTCGGTCGTGTGACGGGGATGGACGATCGCTGCTCCATCAATGAAATAGTATACCACCATCCCGGGCTTCTGCCTTCCACCGAACTCAGGGCGGTTCACCTTTCTGGAACGCTTCCGAGCACCGTCCCTGCGCCATCTCCTCGGCCACCCCATTCATCCGGCGACCGCCCGAGCCGGTCGGCATCTCGATCTGATCGCGGCAACCGACCGTTCGCGGCGCCAACGCGACCCGGCCGCCGTGGAACCTCGCGCGAATGCCCGGCCGTCGGCTTCAGAGAGGGTGACGCCTAGGGGGTGACAAACGCGTTAAGCCGCGCTATAATGGGTGTTCAGGGCAGGTTGCATTCAGGATCCGGGGCGCTGTCGGCCGCGCCCGGACCCCAAAGGAGGACGCCCGTGTCACGACCCCTCAACCGAAGCCGGTGGACCGCCGTCGCGCTCGCCGCGTCGTTGTGTGGACTGACGGCCGCACACGGTGCGCCGGCGCCCGATGCCCCGGTCGAACCTGCCCGCTACCGAGGAACCGTCACCTACTACGGCGCGCCCGCTCCGGCGGGCATGCTGGTCAGCGCCCACCTCGGCACCCAGGTGCTGGCCACCACGACCGTGGTGATCGCCGACGGCGTGGCCACCTACGACATCCTGGTGCCCGGCGACGACCCGTCCACGCCCGGCCGAGAGGGCCCCGAGGAGAACGAGTTCTTCGTCTTCAAGGTCAACGGCGTCACCACCGACCAGACCGAGAACTTCAACGCCGGCGAGGACCGCACGATCAACCTCGCCGTCACCCGCATCGAGATCTGCCTCGGCGCCTACGAGGACCTCGACCAGGACGGCGCCCGCGACCCCGGCGAGCCGTTGATCAGCGGCGTCCAGATCAACGTCGTCCAGTTCTTCATCGTGCGCACCTACACCACCAACGGCATCAGCGAGCCGAGCTGCGGCCAGCACCTGCCGGTCAACTCGCTGGTGCGGGTGGTGGACTACCCGGTCGAGTACGACCCGCTGTCCAACGACGCCCAGACCGGCTACCAGATCACGCAGACCCAAGGCGTGTTCTTCGTGATGTTCCCGTTCGTGCGCGCCGTGCCGCCGACCGGCACCGTCTCGCCGACGACGCTGCCGGCATCGCCGACGCCGACCCCGGCGTCGTTCCCGGGCCCGACCGGCCAGACGCCGCTGCCGACCGCCACCCCGAGCCGGACCCCGACGCCTTCCGCCACGCGCACGTCCACGCCGTCGCCGTCGCCGACCGCGTCCGCGACCCCCACGCCGTCCGACACGCCCACCGCCAGCCCGACCGCCACGGCCACGCCGCCGCCGACGCCGACCGTGGCGGCCACACCGACGACGAGCGGGGGCACGCCCACCGTCGGCCCGAGCGGCACCGCGACGGCCACCGTCACCGCCACCGCCACGGCGTCGCCGAGCGCGACGCGCACCGGCACCGCGACGGCCTCGGCGACGACCACCTCCAGCACCCCGACCGTGGCGGCGTCGCCCACCCGGTCGCCGACCGTGTCGCGCACGCCCACGCGCACCGCCACGCCGACGGCCACCGAGACCGTGCTGCCGACCGAGACCGCGACGCCGTCGCTCGAGACCGGCGCGGCCATCGTCGTCAACAGCGCCGCCGACCCCGGCAACGTGGGCGACGGGCGGCTCACGCTGCGCGAGGCCATCCGGCTGGCCGTCGGCGACCTCCCCCCGGCCGCCCTGAGCGCGGCCGAACGCGCCCAGGTCACCGGCACGCCCGGCGCCAACGTCGCCGACGCCATCCGGTTCGACGCCGCCGTGTTCCCCGCCGGCAACCCGGCGACGATCTTCATCCAGCCGCCCGCGGCGAGCCCGTCCGCCGGCGCCACGCCGACGCAGGACGCGCTCCAGGTCCGGCACGTCTCGCGGCCGAGCATGCCGCCGCTGTCGACCGGCGGCGACACCATCGACGGCGTCGGGCGCGGCGTGGTCCTGGCCGCCGGCATCGGCGGCGACGTGTTCGACGGGCTCGTCATCACGTCCGACGAGAACACCGTGAAGGGCGTGACGATGCACAGCTTCAACGCCGCGCTGGTGGTCACCGGCAAGGCGCGGAGCAACACCATCGGCGGCCGCCGCAACGGCGAGGGCGTGACGCTCGTGCGCAACATCATCGGCATCGCGCTCAGCGGGCGCGGGGTGACCCAGACGTACGTCCTCGGCAGCCGCATCGGCGTCGACGGCAACGAGACCCCCGGGCAGGGCAACGCCACGCACGGCGTCATCATCACCGACGGCGCGCACGCCAACCGCATCGGCGACATCACCACGGCCAGCCCCGAGAGCGGCGCCCCGGGCAACGTGATCGGCGGCAACAGCCTCGACGGCATCGCGGTCATGGGCGCCGGCACCGACGACAACGAGATCTACCAGAACCTCATCGGGACCAACTCGGCCGGCACGGCCGCCATCGCCAACGGCCAGGGCATCGTCGTCGGCGGCGGCCCGATGGGCACGGTCATCGGCGGGCTGACCGGCGGCAACCTGATCAGCGGCAACGTCGGCGAGGGGATCTGGATCCAGTCGCCCGCCACGCAGAACACGGTCGTCCAGGGCAACACCATCGGCGCGGCCGCCTCGCGGGTCGACCCGCTGCCCAACGGCAGCGACGGCATCCTGATCGACGACGGCGCGCACGACAACCTCATCGGCGGCAGCGTCGCCGCCGCCGGCAACCGGATCGCGTTCAACGACAACGCCGGCATCCGTGTGGTCGGGCGCGCCACCCTGCGCAACACCATCAGCCACAACAGCATCGCCGGCAACGCCGGTCCGGGCATCGCGCTCGACGAAGGCGGCAACGCCGGCCTCGCCGCGCCCATCATCACGCGGATCACGGCCGGAACGGTCGAGGGCATCGCCCCGCCCAACAGCCTGGTCGAGGTGTTCTCGGACAACGACAACGAGGGCAACACGTTCGAGGGCAGCGCCTTTGCCGACGCCAACGGCTTCTTCTTCTACCAGAAGCCGACGGCGCTCAACGGGCCGCGGCAGACCGCCACGGCCACCGACAGCCAGGGCAACACGAGCCCGTTCGGCGTCGAGGGCGTCGCGCCGCCCACCCGGACGCCCGGGCCCAGCCCGACGCCGCGCGGCGCCATCGGGCCGCAGTTCTTCCCGATCGCCCTGCGCAACCAACCGCTGTTCACGCTCCTGGTCCTCGACCCCGCGCTGGCGACGCTCCCGGTCGGGGGCGTGCAGACCATCGAGATCCGCCTCAGCGACGTCACCGACCTGTACGGCGGCGACATCCTCGTCAAGTACGACCCCCGGATCGTCGACGTGCTCGACGACGACCCCGTCGCCGCCGGGATCCAGATCGCGCGCGGCGAGTTCCCGCCGCCCGACGACCTGTTCGTCCCCGACAACCGCGTCGACGAAGCCAACGGCCTGGTCTTCTACTCGTTCGCCGTGCTCAACCGCGTCGGCGCGAGCGGGTCGGGGGTCGTCGCGCGCTTCCGGGTGCGCGGCCGCACGCCCGGCACCAGCGAGCTGACGTTCGTCGACAACACGCTCCTCGACGAGTTCGCCGTCCCGATCGAGCACCGTGCCCGCGGCGGCCTCGTCACCGTCCTGGCGCCCCCGACCGGCGTCCCGCCGACGAGCACGTCGGCGCCTCCGACGAGCCCGCCGCCGCCGTCGGCGACCCCGCGGCCGGCGACGAGCACGCCGATCCCGCCCTCGGCCACGGCGCCGCCGCCGACCGCCACCGCCTCGGCGACGCGCACGGCCACGCAGGCACCGTCGGCCACCCCGTCGGCCACGCGGACGGCAACCGCCACGGCGACCGCGACACGCACCGCCACCGCCACCGCGACGCCGACCGCGACGCGCACGGCGACGGCGACCGCGACGCCCAGCGTCACCGCGACACCGTCGGACACCCCGACGCCGACCGAGACGCCGACCCCGAGCATCACGCCGACGCCCTCGGACACCCCCACGCCGAGCACCACGCCGACGCCGTCGGACACGCCGACCCCGACCGACACGCCGTCGGTGACGCCGACGCCGTCGGACACCCCGACGCCCAGCGCCACGCCGACGGCGTCCGACACGCCCGCGCCGAGCGAGACGCCGCGCCCGTCGTCGACCCCGCGACCGACCGCGACGGGCACCGCGACGGCGGACCCGTGCGCACACCCGTTGGTCAACGGCGGGTTCGAGACGGGCGAGGCCTGGGTGCTGCGCGGCGGTCGGCCGCCGCGCTACCTCGAGACGATGGTCCACGGCGGGCGCCGCAGCCTGTTGCTCGGCATCCTGTCGGACGAGCCCAACACCTACAGCTACTCGACCGCCTGGCAGCGGCTCGCGGTGCCGGCGAACGCCCGGACGATGACGGTGCGGGCCTGGGCGTACCAGGCGGCGCAGCCCGGCGGCGGGCCGGACCGGCAGCTCATGCTGGTCTACGACATCGACCCCGAGCAGAACCAGCAGGGCCAGCGCTCGCCGGTGGCCGTGGTGTTCGGCGAGTGGCTCAACGTCGAGTCGTGGCAGCGGCGGACGCTGACCATCGACGTGACGGCCTACCGCGGGCGGTCGCTGTGGCTGTACGCCTCGGCCGTCAACGACGGGCTGGGCGGTCGGGTGTGGATGACCCTGGATGACATCGATGTCGCGTTCTGCCCGTAGGACGGGCCGGCGGCCCGCGGGGCCGGCCGGCCATGCCGTCGCGCTCGCGGCGCTCGCCGCGCTCGGCGCGCTCGCGGCGTTGCCGGCCGGCCCTGCGCCCGGGCACG
>QEVT01000452.1 GCA_003576755.1 bacterium
ATGCCGGCCGTGCCCGCGCTCCCGGCGCGCCCGGCGCGGCAGGGCCGGGCGCATGGGTCAGCGCCGCCCGTCCCGTGGCGTGGGCCGCCGCCGCGGGGGCGCTGGGCCTGGCACGGCTCGGGCTCTTCCATGCCGCCCGGCTGGGTGCCCGCGTCGTCGTGGCCCTGTTCCCCAACCGGTCTGTCGATGGCCCCGACGCCGGACCTGCCGACGGCACGCGGCTGGCGATGGCCGCCGCCGTCGGGCTGCCGGTGGCCGTCGTCGCCCTGGCGCTGCTGATGCGGGCGCGCCTGGGCCCTGCGATCCCGGCTGCCGCCCCGGCACCGGCCGCCGTTCCCGAAGCCGTGCTGCCGGCGGCAGGCGACGCGCTGGCCGGGATCACCCGGCTGGGCGGCGTCCAGCCCGTCGCGAACCTGCCGGGCGCGCCGGGCGACGACCGCCGTCTGGTGGCGGCGGCAGGCGTGCCGTACGTGCTCGACGCGGGGCTCGACCAGGTCGACCGCGTCGTCGGCGGCGTGGCGGAGCCCGTGCTGCGGAAAGGGCAACCGGTCGGCAGCGCCGTGGTGGGCGCCCTCGTGGACCTGTTCTGGCTGCCGCCTGCCGGCAACGGCCCGGAGGGGCGGGTGGTGGCCATGGATGCGGCCGGGGCGCTCTGGTCGGTGGGCGGCGCGTCCGCGGCCGCGGTGCCCCGTGCGGCGCTCCCGGGGTGGATCGGCGTGGACCAGGCGGCGGGGTTCGACGGCCGGCTCTACGCGCTCGACCGCTCGACCGGGCAGGTCTACCGCTACGCGCCCGACGCCGCCGGGGGCTTCTCGGCAGACGGCCAGCCGTGGCTCGATCCGGCGCAGAACCTCGCCGGCGCGCTCGACGTGGCGCTGGACGGCGCGCTGTACGTGCTCGACCGCGACGGTCGGATCGCCAAGTACGCCGGCGGGAGCGCGGTGCGGTTCGCGATCGAGGGCCTCGACCCGCCGTTGTCGGACGCGCGGGCGGTGTACGCCAGCGCCGCGGCCGGACGGCTCCTCGTGGCCGACCGCGGGCACGGGCGCATCGTGGCGTTGTCGCCCGAAGGGCGGTTTGTGGCGCAACTCCTGCGCCCGGCGCAGCCGCTGGCCGACCCGCCGGACACGGGTCGCTTTGCCGACCTGCACGACGTGTGGTGGGACGAGCCGAACCAGATGCTGTACGTCGCGGCGGGCGTCACGCTGTACGCGGCGCCGTACGGGCGGTGAAGGCGGCCCGGGCTATCGCCCGAGCACCAGGTCCGCCCGGGTCGGGTCGTGCCCCCGCACCCCCAGCCGATCCGACTGCTCCAGCGAGCCGTCGCCGCCCCACCACACCAGGTCGCCGAACCGGCGGGTGATCCCGGCGGCGACGAGGTACGCGCCCGGCGGGACCGGCAGCGTGTAGGCGCCGTCGGCGTCCGAGTACACCGCCGCCGTGAGGATCGGCCGGCCGCCGTCGCCGTCGTCGGGGATGGCGGCGATGACGGCCACCCGGGCGCGCGGCGTGCCGTCGGCGTCGGTGACGCGGCCGGCGATCGTGCCGGCCGGGTTGGGCTCGAGGTTGAAGCGCACGGCCGCCGTCGCGCCCGCGGCGACGACGACGGGCTCGGCGTGGATCGGGTTCGTGCGCCCGGGGTGCCACATCAGCTGGAACGCCGGGGTCTCGGCATGGACGATCCACGCGCCCGGGGGCAGCGTGAGCGCGAACGCGCCGTCGACGTCGCTCAGGGTCGTCGCCGGCGCGGCGCCCGACCCGTCCGGCTCGGCCACGATGAGGATCTCCGCCCTGGGCAGGCCGTCCGGCCCGTTGACGGTGCCGGTGATGACGCCCGTCACCGCCGCCGGCGTCCCGGTCGGGACCATCGCGGGCGTGACGCCGGGCGTCGGCGTGTCGACCGGCGTGTCGGTCGCCGCGACCGTCGGCGGGATCGACGCGGCCGGCGCCGGCGTGCGGGCGGCGGGTCCGGCC
>QEVT01000072.1 GCA_003576755.1 bacterium
CTGAGATCCGTCAGGCCCGGCGCTGCGTCACGCCGGCACGAGGGCCGATTCGAAGAGCCCGTTCAGCGCGCGCGCCGGGCGGTCGCGCCACGCCCCGCGGTGGTAGGCGTCGCTGGCCAAGAGCGGCAGCACGAGCGTGGCCTCGCCCCACACCATCTGCTCGTGCGTGGTGTCGACCTTGCCCCACGAGCACGCTTCCTTGAGCGTCGAGCCCGAGAGCGCGCCGTCGCGCTCGTCGGCCACCGTGATCTGGAGCGCGTACTTGTGCATCGGCCGCTCCTCGCCCAGGATGTCGGTCGCGACCACCACGTCCTGGACGAAGTTCTTCGGCACGCCGCCGCCGATCATCAGGATGCCGGTGTCGGGCACCGCCAGCTTGATCTGCGTGAGCTCGCGGAAGTCCGCCACGCTGTCGATCGACACGCAGCGGCCGGGGTGGTGCCACTGGTGGTGCACCAGCCCGAAGCCCGCCGAGCAGTCCGAGAACGCCGGCACGAAGATCGGCACGCCCTTGCGCCACGCGGCGTGGACGATCGAGCGTTCCGACCGGACGCCGACGCGGTCGAGGTGCGCCCCCATCGCGGCGATGAACGCGCGCGACGACATCGGCCCGGGCGGCAGCGTCGCGGCGATCTCGGCGATCGTCATGTCGCACACCCGCAGGTCGGCCTCGTCGATGTAGGTGTCGTAGATCCGGTCGATGGCGAGCTCGCGCAGCACGTTGTCGTCGACCTGCGGCGTGCCCTGGTAGTGCCGGAACCCCAGCGCCTCGAAGAAGTCCTGGTCGACGATGTTGGCGCCGGTCGACACCACGGCGTCGACCATGTTGTGCTCGATCAGCGTGACGATCAGGTCCTTGAGGCCCGCCGACACCAGCGAGCCGGCCAGCGTCAGGATCACCGCACAGTCGCGGTCGGCCTGCATGAGGTTGAAGATGCGCGCCGCGCCGGCGAGGTTGCGGGCCTGGAAGGCCATGTCGGCGTACATGTCGATCAGCGGCCGCGCATCGAAGCGCGTGATGTCGAGGTGGCGGATCTCGTCCACCAGGAAGTCGTGCTTGTTCAATTCCGTGTCCCTTTCAGGTCGTCGTGCTTGGCGTCGAGGTAGCCCATGATCTGGTACACCAGCCGCGCCGCCAGGAAGTCCGGCGCCCGGTTGGCGGGATTGGGCAGCAGCTCGTTGACGTCGAACCCCACCACCGTCCGGCGGCGCACCACCTCGGCGATGGCGCGCGTGAGCTGGTGCCAGGTCAGCCCGCCCGGCTCCGGCGTGCCCGTCGACGGCATGAACGCTGGGTCCAGGCAGTCGAGGTCGATCGTGATGTACACCGGGTCGCCGAGGCGCTCGACCATCCAAGGGATGAAGTCGAGCCCGCCGGCGATCTCGTGGGCGAAGAACGTCCGCGACTCGCGGAGAAGGCCGAGCTCGCTGGCGTCCATGCTGCGGATGCCCACCTGGACGTAGTCGGCCACCTCGGCCGCGCGCGCCATCACGCAGGCGTGGTTGTAGCGCGAGCCCTCGTAGCTGTCGCGGGTGTCGCTGTGGGCGTCGAACTGCAGCACGGTCAGGCCGGGATGGCGCGCGGCGTGGGCCTGGATCAGCCCGATCGACACCGAGTGCTCGCCGCCCAGCCCGACCACGCACTTGCCGTCATCGATCAGCGCCAGGGCCGTCGCCCGCACGCGCTCCGCCACCCCCTCGGGGTCGGGCGGGCATGCCACGGGCGCCAGCGTGACGATGCCGGCGCGAAACGGCTCGCGGCCGGTCTCGACGTCGTAGAGCTCCATGTGGCCGGAGGCCTCCAGAATGGCCTCCGGCCCACGGTCGGCACCCTTGAGCCAGGTCGAGGTGCCGTCGTACGGGATCGGCAGCACGGCGAAGCGGGCCGAGGCGTAGTCCACCGGCGCCTCGAGCCCGCCGAACGCGCCGGGCCTGTCGTGAAGTCGGATGGTCACCGCGGGAAACCGGGCGTCCTAGAACCCCGCCGCCCGAGGCAGCACGGCGCCGCGCGGGAACCGGCGGCCGCGCTCGGTCACGAACACCTCGGGCGACAACGACCCGAAGGCTTCGATGAACCGCTGCTTGGCCCGCTCGACCTCGAACGGCTTGCACGAGAAGATGTCGACGAAGCAGTAGCGCTTCTGGGGGAACGTGTGCAGTGAGATGTGACTCTCGGCGATGATCACCATCCCCGTGATGCCCTCGTCCTCCGGGACCAGCCCGGAGTAGCGGAACACGTGCGGTTGGGTGATCTTGGTCATGCCGATCTGGTCCGGGATCCCGTTGAGGAGCTCGAAGCACAGATCGAGGTCGTTCAGACGCTCAGGGTCACAATCACTCAGGTCCAGCATGAGATGCGGACCGAACCCGGTGAGCTTTTCCATTCATGCAGCCCCCTTCTCCCGTGAATGGGAAGTCACGCCTGGGATCGTATCCAACTTTGTGGGAATCGTCCCCACCCCTGGGATCGTATCGCAACCAGGACAAGCGGATAGACGACCGGCAAAGCGTCACCCCCTCTTCACCAGGTGGTCTGCCGGCATGGCCGGCAGGCCTGGCACGCCTTTCCCTTGACGACGGAAGGGGGTCCAGCGAAGAGGGGGTGTCTGAAATGCCGTATTTTTGGAGGATAGAGTATAGCGGCCGCGACACGCGCGTGCAAGAATGCGCCGCGGCGGCCTTCGGCGTTGCGCCGCGCGCCGCGCGGGGCCTAGAATTGCGCCAACGGCCGATTCCCGATGTCCACCCAGCGCCCGCCCGCTCCCGACCCCGACCTCGTCGCCCGCCTGGCCCGCCTCGGCGTAAGCCTCGGGACGGCCGGGCTGCCCGTGCCGGCACGCGGCGGAGCGCCGGCCCCGGACGCCGCTCGACCGCGGCCGGGCACGCGCGCCGAGCCGTGGGACGCGCCGTCGGCGGCCACCGAGGCGGCGTGGGAGGCCTCGCTGGACGCCGCCCCCATCGAGGGGGTGATCGCCGGAGTCGAGGCCGCCAATGCCCATGGCCGCTGCTTCGTCCACACCCATGCGCGCGACGCCGGCGAGCCGTACGGCGGGCCAGCGCTGGGCGAGGCGCTGGTCGCATGCACGCGCAGCCTGGCCGAGCTGGCAAACCGGCCGACGCTGGCCGCGATCGACGTCGCGCGCGCCGCGTTCGTCGACACCGAGACGACCGGCCTGAGCGGCGGCGCCGGGACGTTCGCGTTCCTCGTCGGGGTCGGGCGGTTCGTCGACGGCCGGTTCGAGGTGCGCCAGTTCTTCATGCGCGACCCCGGCGAGGAGCGGGCGCAGCTGGCGGCAGTCGCAGAGTGGGTCGACGGCTGCACCGGGGTGGTGACCTTCAACGGCCGCT
The DNA here is from genome assembly GCA_003576755.1 of bacterium. Taxonomy (GTDB): domain Bacteria; phylum Chloroflexota; class Anaerolineae; order Epilineales; family Epilineaceae; genus UCB3. The sequence goes on from QEVT01000072.1 coordinate 3,349, forward strand.
CGTTCGACGTGCCGCTCCTGGCGTCGCGCTACGCGTTCCACCGCGCGCGGCTGCCGTTCGCCGACGACCTCCACCTCGACCTCCTGCATCCCGCGCGGCGGCTCTGGCGGCGGCGGCTCGCGAGCTGTGCCCTCCAGTCGCTCGAGCGGCACATCCTCGGCATCGAGCGCACCGGCGACGTCCCCGGCTGGCTCATCCCCGCCCGGTACACCGACTACCAGCGGACGGGCGACGCTCGCCCGCTGGCACCGGTCTTCGAGCACAACCAGCTCGACATCCTGTCGATGGTCGGGCTGGTCACACACCTGGCACGCGCCTACGGCGATCCCGCGGCGGCGCTGGCGCACGGCGAGGACTGGCTGAGCCTCGCCCGCACGTACGCGGCGCGCGGCGAGTGGCGCCGGGTCATCGACGCGTGCGGCGACGCGCTGGCCACGGGCCTGGCGGGCGCCGATGCCGACGAGGCGCAGTACCACCTCTCGATGGCGGCCCGGAGGCTCGGCGAGTGGGACCGGGCGGTGGCGGTGTGGGCGGCGCAGGCCGCCGTGCACCCGCCACGGCGCCTGTACCCGTTCGAGGAGCTGGCCAAGTACTGGGAGCACCGGGCGCCGGTGGCCGATGCCGCCCGCGCGCTGCGGTATGCCGAGCGGGCGCGCGACCTCGTGGCCGCCGGGCTGCTCCGGCCGCGCCGCGGCCGGGCGGTCGCGCTGTCCGACCTCGACCACCGCATCGCCCGGCTGCGGCGCAAGGCCGGCGCGGCGGCCTGACGCGCGGCTGGGCACGGGGCCCGACGAACACCGCCCCGTCTTCCGTAGCGTGGAAGACGGGGCGGTCGGTCTCCGTCGCCGCCACCAGCGCCCCGATCCGTCTCGGGCGCGTGCGCGGGGCGGCCCGCCGGCGGCGCCGGGATCAACCGGCGCGCGGCCGGCCTAGCTCCCGTTCGTGGTCCACGGCAGGTAGATCTTGCGCGCCGGCGTGGTGGTCGGCGCCGCCGTCGGCGGGGCGACCGTCGGGGCCGGCGTGGTCGGCGGCACCGACGTGGCGGTGGGCTCCACCGGCGTCGGCACGGTGCCGGCATCCTTGCGGGCCAGGCCCAGGAAGCTGAACGCGTGGCCCGGGAAGACCTCGCTGACCTGCGCGTTGTTGGCGCGCTTGCTCAACACCTCGCCGAGGACGTCGCGGTACTCGGTGGTCATGTCGAGGTCGCCGCGGTTGAGCTGGTCATCCGCCAGCCCGGGCCAGCGCCCGTAGACCTTGCCGCCGTTGACGCCGCGCCCGAACACGAACATCACGTTGCCGTGCCCGTGGTCGGTGCCCGTGCTGCCGTTCTGCCCGGCCCGTCGGCCGAACTCGCTCATCACCACGATCGTGATGCCCTGCTTGTCCGAGCTGCGCGGGTCGAAGTGGTCGCGCAGGTCGGTGATGAACGCCGTGATGCCCTTGGAGAGGTAGCGCAGCAGGTTGGCGTGGTTGCCCTCGGTGGTGTCGTCGGCGTTGACCTGGTTGGCGTGCGTGTCCCAGCCGCCGATGTCGACGCACGCGACCTCGAGCCCGACGTCGGCTTTGACGAGCTGCGCCACCTGCGCCAGCCCGGTGCCGAAGCCCAGCGCCGGCGCGTAGTCGGCGCCGTTGCTCGGCCGGTACGCGCCGGGCGTGACGCTCTGCTGCAACAGGTCGAGCGCGGCAAACGTCGATTGGCCCTGGCTGTCGAGCCAGCCCTCGCCGCTGTAGAGGCTCTGGAGATGCTGCTGGAAGCGGGCGATCTCGGCCTGGCGCCCTTGCAGGTGGAACTCCGCGATGCTCTGCAGGGCCACTGCCGGCACCGGCCCGCGCAGGCTGGCCTGGAGCTGCGTGCCCAGGCCCACCGCCCGGAAGGGCGAGCCGTTGCTGGTGGCCACCGTGGCCAGGTGCCGGCCCAGCCAGCCGTCGGGCCGCGTCTTCTCGCCGGGCGTCCCGCGCTCCATGAAGTCCATCGCGTCGAAGTGGCTGCGCGTCTCGTCCTTCATGGCCACGGCGTGGACCATCGCGAGGAGGCCCTCGTCGTACCACTGCTTCCAGCGGCCCTCGTCCGGCAGCGCCAGCGCCGGGTGCATCCCGAAGAACCCGTCGAGGTTCACGCCCTTGCGGGTGGCCGTGCTGTCGGGCGCGGGGATGGCGATGTTGCGCCGGCGGTTGAAGTAGTTGCCTTCCTCGCCGTAGGGGATGACCATGTTCAGGCCGTCGTAGCCGCCGCGGGCGAACACCACCACGAGGATGTCGCCCGTGGGGTTCGTGCCGTCCTTGCGGAACACCAGCCGCGGCATCCAGCGCGGCCAGATCGCCGAACCCACGGCCATCAGGCTGCCGCTCTCGAACAACGTGCGTCGTGTGATCAACATGGGAAGCTCCTTCGGGCGGCCTAGCGCCACTGGAAGTACGGGCTGTCGAGGATGAGCGCGATCAGCTCCGGCAGGCGCTGGTCGAGGGCGGCGGTGCGCGGCGCCGACGCGCTGCCGCCGTTCGTCAGATAACCGACCAGCAGCGCGCGGTCGGCGTCGAGCACCGGGCGGTGCAGCAGTCGGTCCACCCAGTAGTCGACGACCGCGCCGGCCGTGGTTCGGTCGCTCGGGGTCTGGCGGTCGGGTCGGAACCCCGGGATGAGCTCCCCCCCGAACGCGCCGCCGCTGCCGGCGCCGCACAGGGCCAGCCCGAAGTTCCAGCGGGTCAGCATGCCGATGCTCGACCCCCATGCATCCTTGACGTCGGGGTAGCCGTCCGGCGTCGGCCAGTAGAACGGGAGCTGGCCCATCGACTGCAGCGTGTAGCGCAGGCGGTTGTAGACCGCGTTGTTGCGGTAGTCCGTGGGCAGGTGCTCGGGACGGGCGTCGACGGCGCGCAGCGACCGTGCCACCAGGTCGTTGGGGCGCGTCAGCCGCCCGCCGTAGCCGTTGAAGGCGTCGGCGAACTCCCGCGACGTCAGGATGACGTACAGCATCTCCTTGATGTCGCCGTCGGTGCGCCGGTACGTCTCGGCGACGCGCGCCACCAGCTCGGGCGTCTGGCCGGCAGGGTCGTCGGTCACGAAGCGCCGCACGAGCTTGGTGGCCAGGAAGCGGCTCGTCGCCTCGTGATGGCACAGCAGGTCGATGACGAACTGCCCGTCCTCCATGTAGTAGCCCGGGCCGATGAACTGCCCGAGCACTTCCTTCGAGCCGTTGTCGTGCCAGTCCTGGCGGAACTCGAACTCGCCGCGGCGCGGGCTGGTCTCCTGGAACGTCCAGGCCCAGCCGGTGAAGCACTTGGCGACCTCCTTGACGTCCTGCTCGGTGTAGGGCACGCCGTCGACGGCCACGCCGAGCGTGTGGAGCTCCATGATCTCGCGGGCGTAGTTCTCGTTGACGTTGTCCTTGCGGCTGGCGTCGTTGTTGAGGAAGTTCAGCATCGCCGGGCTCTTGGCCGAGGCCGTCAGGAGGTCCTGGAACCGCCCGAGCGCATGCTTGCGGATGACGTCGCGGTCGTCGACCGTCTTGAAGTACTCGCAGAAGTCGGTCGGGTGGTAGATCGAGAAGTGGTCGCTCCAGAAGTCGACCATCACCTCGAAGAGCTGCCGGGCGCTGAACACCTGGCGGTAGACCGTGGCCAGCCGCAGCTCCTCGACCACCTGGCCCCGGTTCATGCCGTAGTTGAGCAGCTGACGCGGCGTCATCGCCAGGGTCGGCAGGCGCGACAAGGCCTGCTCCACGGCGCTGTCGTCGATCGACGTGTGGTCGAGCTGTTCCTCGACCCAGTCGTAGGGCTGCTTCATCGCCCGCACGCGCTCGACGTCGCCCGGCCGCGGGCCGAACGCCGCGCGGCTGTAGAGAAGCGCCGGCAGGTCGGGGCGCGGCATGTCGGCCGCGACGCGCGCCGTCCAACCCATCGGCGGGCGCGCGGCGAGGTCGGGGCCGGTTAACCCTGGCGCCGCGGCGGCCGCCGCGGCGGCGCCGCCGACTTGAACGAATTGACGCCTGGACAGCTCCACTGCGCCCTCCTTTCGCTTGACATGAAGTGTGTGAACGGGTGGATTCAGGGTGGGCTGCCGCGCGGTTGCACGGCCGTGCCGGGCCGCCCGGCCGGATGTGCCGACGCTCGCGGGTGGCGGCCGTCCCGCCGGTCGGGATCGTTCACGCCCGGCATAACGCCAGGTGCCTCGGAAGGGTTAGACGCCGCCCGCGAGCGATCCTGGAGCGTCGGGTCTCGAGCACCGCGCCGGCCGCGCGGCGAGCCGGACCCAGCGCCCCGCCGCGCCTAACGCAGGTAGCTCATCAGTCGGGCGCTGCGCTCCGGATGCCGCAGCTTGGCGAGCGCGTCCTGCTCGATCTGGCGGATGCGCTCGCGGGTCAGGTTGAACTTGCGGCCGACCTCCTTGAGCGTGTGCGACCGGCCGTCGTCGAGGCCGTACCGCAGGCGGATGATCCGTGCCTCCCGTGCGGTGAGGCACTGGAGGAGGTCGTCTAGATCGTCGTGGAGCAGGTGATAGGTCGTCTCGACCTGCGGGTCGACGGCTTGCGCGTCCTCGACGAAGTGACCCAGCTCGGCGTCTTGGTCGTCACCGGCCGGCTCCTCGAGCGAGATGCTGCGGCGGGCCACGCGCAGGATCTGCAGCACCTTGCCTTCGGGCAGCTTCATCCGCATCGCGATCTCGGCCGCCGTCGGCGTGCGTCCGAGATCCTGCTCGAGGCATTGCGCGATGGCGAACAGCTTGCGGATGCGGTCGCTCATGTGGACCGGCACCCGGATCGTGCGGCCCTGGTTGGCCAGGGCGCGCGTGATCGCCTGGCGGACCCACCACGTCGCGTAGGTGCTGAACTTGAAGCCGCGCTCGTGGTCGAACTTGTCCGCCGCCTTCATCAAACCGACGTTGCCTTCCTGGATCAGGTCGAGAAACGGCACGCCCTGGCCGCGGTACTTCTTGGCCATGCTGATGACCAGCCGGCTGTTGGCGCGCACGAGGTGCTCCCACGCCAGTTGTCCGTCAAGCCAGGCCTGTTCGGCGGCGCGGCGTGCGTCGGGTGCGCAGTCCGGCTGCAGCGCGGCGGGGGCGCAGCGCCCACGCACGATGCGGATGGCGAGCGCGACTTCCTCGTCCCGCGTCAGGAGCGGCACCGAGGCCGCTTCCTTGAAATAGAGGCTGACGGTGTCGTCGCTGTCGATGCCGTCGAGGTCGTGGAAGACCTCGCCCGACATCGGGCGCAGGTCGGGCTCGTCCCCGTCTGCGGTGCCGTCGTCGGGTCCGTCCACCACGATCTCGATGTCGAGGGCCTCGAGCGCACGCGTGAACCGGACCATCAGGATCGGCTCGTCCTCGGCGTCGGGACAGCAGGCGAGCACGTCGCGGTCGGTCACGAAGCCACGGCCGCGGCCCAGCACCACGAGCTGCTCGAGCGCATCCGAGACGGTGGCCTGAGCGGTGTCGTCAAGCATCATCGGCGGTCCTCGTTCCTCACTCCGAACACAACCGACGGGCCCTGCGGCGATGGGGTGCGATTATGCCGCCGCGGCCACATCTTGCTCTCAGTCACTCCGCGTCGATCAACCGCCATATGGTAATCGTGCAGGCACATGCCGTCAAGCAGAGGAACGCGCAGGTCTGCTCGCCGCCGGCCGCGCGCCTGGGGCGACCGCCGCCCGGGCGGTGTGATATAATCGGCGGCATGATCGCCCGCTTGCACGGCCATGTCGTCGCGCTCGAGGACGGCGCCGTGGTGGTCGACGTCGGCGGCGTCGGCTACCGCGTGCACATGCCCGCCGCGCACGTCGCCGACATGGCGCCGGCGGGCAAGCTCGTCACGCTCCACACGTACCTGCACGTCCGCGAGAACGAGATGGAGCTGTTCGGCGCCGCCGACCCGGCCGCCATCGCGCTCTTCCGGATGCTGCTCACCGTCACCGGCATCGGCCCCCGGGCGGCGCTGGCGATCCTGTCGACGATGGAGCCCGCGGTCGTCGAGCAGGCCATCGTCGCCGAGGACGTCGCCCGGCTCACCGAGGCGCCGGGGATCGGTCGCAAGACCGCCCAGCGCATCGTGCTCGACCTCAAGGGCAAGCTCGAGGCCCAAGGGGTCGTGGCCGGGCCCGCCGGCGGCTTCGCCGCCCGGGACGTGCGGGTCGCCGAGGATGCCGACGCCGTCGCCGCGCTGCTCGCCCTGGGCTACACCCGTGGCGAGGCCCGCGCCGCGCTGGCCGCCGCCGGCAGCGACGACGGGGCCCCCCTCGAAGACCGGATCGTCGCGGCGCTCAGGGTGTTGTCGCGGTGAAGCGGGCCCCGCGTGGTCATGGCCCGCGCCGCGATCTTGCGCTAGACTATCCGCCGGCGACGGCCAGCCGCCCCGCCATGGGCGGAGCGGTCGGCCGCGTGAACACCCACTGCCACCGATGATCATCCCACCAGGGGTAAACGCATGACCTACGTCATCACCGAGCTGTGCACGCGCGAGGGGGATTGTGTCGAAGTCTGCCCGGTCGACTGCATCGTGCCCGGCCCGAAAGACGATCCCCAATGGCCGCTGTTCTACATCGATCCCGATGTGTGCATCGATTGCGGCGCCTGCGTGCCCGTGTGCCCGCCCGAAGCGATCTTTCCGGAGTTCGAGGTGCCCGAGGACCAGCAGCACACGACCCAGCTGAACGCCGACTACTTCATCTCGGGGCCCGGCTACTACGAGTTCGATCTCGAAGAGCAGCGCCGCCCCCGCTGACGACGGCAGAAGGCCCGTGCCGGGCGCCGTCGCCCGGCACGGCACGCCGCCCCGCCCGACCCGTCACGCCGCGGGCGAGGCCGTCGGCGCCCGGCCTACGAAACGGTAGCCGAGCCCCCGTTCGGTGTGGATGTAGCGCGGTGCCGCGGGGTCGGGCTCGACCTTCTGACGCAGCCGCCAGACGTAGAGCTTGACGTAGTCGGACTGGCCGTCGTACTCCGGCCCCCATACCAGGCGCAGGATCTCGTCGATGGCCACCACCCGCTCGGTGTTCTGGGCCAGCAGGAACAGCAGCCGCCGCTCGGTGGCGGTGAGGCGCACCGGCCTTCCCTCCGCCGTCACCTGCATGCTGCCCGTCTCGAGGCGCAGGTAGCCGTCGTCGTGGATCACGCGCGACGGCTCCGGGGGCGCATGTGCCCGCCGCAGCACGGCCTCGACGCGCGCCTCGAGCTCCTTCAGGCTGAAGGGCTTGGTGACATAGTCGTCGGCGCCCATGCGCAGGCCCATCACCCGATCGTTCTCGCTGTCGCGAGCGGTCAACATGATGATCGGCACGTTGGCCTGATCCCGCAGCCGCCGGCACACGTCCCACCCGTCCATCCCCGGCATCATCACGTCGAGGATGACGAGGTGGGGCGGCCGGGCCTGGAACCGCGCCAGGCCGTCCATGCCGGAGTGCGCCACCTCGACGCCGTAGCCCGACCGTGACAGGAACAGCGTCATCGCGTCCGTCAGGCGCGCGTCGTCGTCGATGATCAACAGGCGCGTGTCGCGCTTGCCCATGCGTTCGCCCCAGCCCTCACGGCGCCGTCAGCCACGGCAGGTACGACACCCAGCGGCGGGCCAGGTAGGTCTTCATCTGGAAGAACGCGTCGCACTGCTCGCGGATGGCGTCCTCGACCGCGGTCCACGGCTGGCCTTCGAGCTGCCGGAGAAGGGTCGCCTTGCGGGCATAGTAGAGCGGCAGGAGCGACAGCGCGACCTTGTCGGGATCCCCCTCGCCCCGGTTGTAGACCACCGCGAAATCCATCACCATCCGTGCCCAGGCATCGGCCGGCAGCCCGATCGTGTCGTCCGCGACCAGGGTCTTGAGCAGTTGGCGCTGGTCCGTCTCGAGGATATGGTCGAGGTTGCGGCGGTAGCGCTTGACGCCCTTGAGGAAGCCGTCCCAGAGCGTCTGGCGCGTCGTCGGCACGGGCTCGGGATCGAGGTAGTGCACCTCGCCCCACGTCGGCACCGGGAGCACGACGCGCACGTCCGGCCACACCCGTCGGTGGATCGACATGAGCCGGAAGAGCGTCCCGACGATCTGCATGAACTTGGGCTCGAACCCGACGGTCGGGTCCTTGTAGTCGTGCGTCTTGGTGCCGAGCGGTGCCTGGTACAGGCGCCAGCCGGCGTTGATCGCCAGCGTGACCATCCAGATGTGGATGCCGAACCGCGCGACGTCCGTCTCCCAGACGTCGCGGTTGATGAACGTGCGCCACGCCAGCGGCGACATCGCCACCTCGCCACCCAACGGCTGGCGGACGTCCCGCCCGTACAACGCCCGGGTCAGCGGGTAGGCGATCATGTCGTTGATCGTCACCTCGTGCCGATCGCGGGTGTAGTAGGGGCTGACGAAGTCCGCCTCGTCGGCCAGCACCGGGCCGAAGAGCCGCTCGATCCACGTCGGGTTGATCGAGCGCACGTCGGCGTCGACGATGGCGCATGCCCGGGCGCGCGCCAGCTCGGCGATCTCCATGACCGACCGGATGGCGCTGCCCTTGCCGTTGCCGCCGACGTACTGCATCGTGATCAAGCTGGCCGACGGCGGCAACGCCGTCGCGCGCGCCACGTCCAACGTCTCGTCGGTCGATCCGCCGTCCGAGACGACGATCAGCGCCTTCATCCCCGGGAAATGCGTCTCGACCCCCTGGGTGAGGGCCGAGATCACGTTGGCGATCGTCCGGCTGTTCTTGTAGGTCGGCAGGCCGATCACGAGCTCGATCGGCTCGCGGCCCTGCAGCCGCCGCCGGATGGCCGGCTCGATCATCTGATCAGGCAATGACATCGACGTCTCCTCCAACACGCCCTGATTCTCCTCTCGCAGGTGCCGGTGTCACGGCGGGGTGCCGCGCCAGCGCGCCAGCGCCGCGTCCACCGTCCCGCCGGCGACGATGTCGCCGGTGGCCGCCGCCCAGGTGGCGGTCCATGCGGTGGTGGCCTGCCCGGTGCGAGCCGCGGCGAGCTGTTCCTCCAGAAACGCCATATAGTCGCCCGACGGCGGCGGGTCGATGGCGCCGGCCAACCGGGCGGCCCAGCCGACGCGCTGGGCCGGAAGATAGCCGGCCTCGACCATCCAGTGCACGTGCCGGCGGTCCGTCAGCCAATCCGCCAGCGCCAACGCGCGGCGCTGGGCGCCCGGGTCGGCGGACAACGCGACGAACGCCCACCCCCACGCCACCGGGGGCGCCGGCCGCGCGGGTGCCGGCAGCGGCCCCCAGGTCAGGCCCGGAAACTTGGCTTGCTGCGGCGCGAACACCCCGCCGCTGACGGCGGCCAACGGCATGTCGCGGGTGACGAAGGTGTTCCAGGCCGCGCGCGGCGAGGCGCCGGTCGCCGGTTGGACGATCGACCCTCGCCCCGTGCCTTCGGCCAGCGCCGCGAGGGTCGCGGCCACGGCTGTCGGCTCGGGCGCCGAGAGCTCGGCGAGGTCGCCGCCGGACGCGGCGTACAGCGCCAACGTCGGCGCCAGGTCGGCCAGCGACGATCCGCCCGCGGGCCACACCATCGGCCCGTCGTCCCCTCCCGCCGGCCAGCGGGCCGGAACCGCGGCGCGGCGGCTCACGGCGTGCGCGACGTCGACGACGGCGGGGATGCCCCAAGCGGATCCGTCGCGCACGGCCTGCGCGGCGGCGAACGGAAACGTCCCGGTGACCACGGCGGCCGCGTCGACCTCGGCCCAGGGCTTGACGAGCCCCGCGGCCACCACCGCGGGGAGCGCATCCAGCGGCAGGGCCGCCACGTCGGGCAGGCGTGCGGGCGCCACCGCCCGGGTCGAGGTCAGGAGCGCCAACATCCCGGCCGCGCCGCCCGACGGCCGGACCCGGACGTCGATCGCCTGGGAGGGGTGGGCAGAGGCGAAGTCCTCGAGCGCCGCGCCGAGCGCCGTGCCGTCGACCTGCGGCACGTTGCCGCGTTCCGGGAGCCAGGCATCCGGGAGCCAGAACACGAGGCGGTGCGCCTCGGGCGCGGCCGGCGTGCCGGGTGCCGCGGCGGGCGGCGCCGCACCGTTGTCGGCCGACGGCTCGCCGATGTCGGGAGCCGGTGTCGGCGAGGCGGGTGCGGTGCACGCGGTGCTCACGACCGCGAGCCACAGCCAACCCGCCACCCCCGCCGCCAGACGGTGTGGGCGGCGTCGCTGCCGTCGTGCGCGCGTGGTGTTGTTGGCCTCTGTCACGTCCCGCTCTCGTGGTTCCGGCACCGCCGCCGCCGCCAGGCGGATGCCCGGCCCGCGCGCCCGGCTCGCCGGGAGCCGTTATGGCGGCGATTATACGGGTGCGCCCGACAACCACCAAATCAATTGACATAAAAGACGAGACCGACACGGCGCGCCTGCCGGGCGTCGCCGGGGCCGCCGGCGTGGGGCGGGGAGCGCCCGCGTCTCGGACGGCCTGACCGGGGCGTCAGGCGCGCCGCGCAAGCCGGCGTCGCGTCAGCCGGCGGCCGGTCGTGGTCGGCCGCCCAGCATGTGCGCCGCGGCGCGCCGCCCGATCTCGACCGCGAAGTTGGTGCCGCGGTCCCACGGGTAGACCTGGCTCATCGACGCGAGATAGAGGCCGTCGATGGGGGTCGCGAGCGGCGGGATCGCGCTCGAGAAGCCGAGCGGAACCACCGGTTGGGCGTAGGTGGCGCGGCTCAGCCACGTCCGCTTGACCCAGCCGGGCTCGAAGGCCGGGTTGATCCGCCGCAGGGCCGGGAGCCATTCGGCGAGGATGCCGGACTCCGGCAGGTCGAAGTAGCGGTGGTCGGGCTCGACGTAGTCGCCGAGGTAGACCAGGTGGTCGCCGCCGTAGTGGGCACGGTCCATGAAGTGGGTGTGCTCGACGCAGGCCAGGAACGGGAACTCGCGCTTGTCCATGCTGAGCCAGTAGACCCTGTCCATCAACGGGCGATCGAGCGCCAGCACCGCCACGACCGCCCCGAGGTAGGGGAGCCGCCGCAGCCCGGCCAGGAAGTCGGGCGGGAGGTCGGGCGCCATGCGGGCGAGGAGGTGCGGCCCGGCGGTCACGAGCACGCGGTCGAAGCGCGCCTCCGTCCCCGCCGCCGCCACCGCCAGCCGCCCGCCGTCGACGGGCCGGATGGTGTCGACGGGCGTGCCGAGCCGCACGGTCGCCCCGCGCCGCACCGCGGTGTCCGCCAGGTGGTCGGCGAAGGCCTGGAAGCCGCCCTCGTAGTACATCAGGCTGGGCGTCCGGGCGTGGATGCGCGCCCACAGCCAGCTCATCGGGATGTCGGCGTGGCGCGCGCCGAACTTGCCGGCGAGGAGCGGCTCCCAGATGGCGGTGTACGCC